>JANNEY010000503.1:0-7429 GCA_031379235.1 Opitutaceae bacterium
GCTCTGCACTTACTACGCGCGCCATGGCGCCCGACTCCTTGCCGACGAGTCCCCCGCAGGCGCGCCCGCCGGGGCGCGCGTGACATTCGCGCCACTCGGCACCGTGCTCGCAATCATGCCGTGGAATTTTCCATTTTGGCAGGTGGTGCGGGCCGCCGTGCCCGTGTTAATCGGGGGCAACACCGTGCTGCTCAAGCCCGCGCTGAGCGTTCCGCGCTGCACGCTCGCCCTCGAAAAACTTTTCGCTCGCGCCGGCCTGCCCCGCGGCGTCTTCCAAGTCTTGTTCGTAAGTGACGCCAGCACCGCACGCCTACTCGCGGATCGACGCGTGCACGGCGTAACGCTCACCGGGAGCACCGCCGCGGGCAAGGCCGTCGCCGCCCTCGCGGGCGCGGCGATGAAGCCGGGCGTGTTTGAGCTCGGCGGCAGCGATCCGGCGCTCGTGCTCGCGGACGCCGACCTGGCGCGCGCTGCGGAAATTTGCGCGCATTCGCGCCTGCTCAACTCGGGCCAGAGCTGCGTCTGCGCGAAACGCATCATCGTCGTCCGCTCCGTGCTGGAAGAATTTACCCAGGCATTCACGGCCCGGATGGCCGCGCGCCGGGTCGGTGATCCCGCGGATCCCGCAACCGAAGTCGGACCGCTCGCCCGCGCTGATCTGCGCGACGTGTTGCACGCACAGGTGCGGCGCAGTGTTGCGCGCGGGGCGCGCGTGCTCTTCGGCGGCGAGCCGCTGGCGGGGCCGGGATTTTTTTACGCACCAACCGTGCTCGCCGGGGTGCAGCCCGGCATGCCGGCTTTCGACGAGGAGCTGTTCGGCCCCGTCGCCGCGATCGTCGCTGCGCGCAATGACGCCGAAGCCGTGCAACTGGCGAACCGCTCGCCGTTCGGGCTCTCCTCCTCGATCTTCACCCGCAACCCAACGCGCGCCCGCCGCCTCGCCCGCGAGCTGCAGACGGGCGCAGTTTTTATCAACGATTTCGTGCGCACCACGCCGGAGCTGCCATTCGGCGGGGTGAAGGAGAGCGGCTACGGCCGCGAGCTCGGTGCGTGGGGCGCCCGAGCCTTCGCCAACGTGAAGACGATTTGGGAAACATAGCGCAACATCGGCGCAGCCTTCCGCAAATCATGCGGAGCATGGGCGTTCCGTTCGGGGGTATGGTGACATCATGAAAAACATCCTCGTCCCCGTTGATTTTTCCCGCGTCACCGATGCGGTCGTGCAGGAGGCGGTCGCCTTGGCCAAAGTTTTGCCCGCCCGCGTGGTGCTGCTCACCATCATCCAACCGCCTCTCGTGGTCAGCGAATATGGCCCGCTCATGGGCGAGATCTTCGAAATCACCGCCGCTGGTGAAAAGCACGCCGCGAAACAACTCGCGCGCCTGGAGGATAAACTGCGCGGCCAGTTCATCAAAACCGAGACGCTGCACTTCACCGGCATGCCCATCGGGCTCATTGTCGAGCAGGCGAAGAAACTGGATGCCGACTACATCGTGATGGGCTCGCACGGCCACACCGCACTCTACGATCTACTGGTCGGCAGCACGACCCACGGCGTCCTCATGCGCGCGACTTGCCCCGTGGTGATTGTGCCGTCGCCGAAGCTGGCCAAGGCCCGCCAGGGCGCGAAGGCCAAGTAAGCGGTCACACGATTTTGGGGTGATGGAACAAACCGGCGCGGGCGAAAGCCCGCGCCTTCTTTTTTGCCGCCGCCAAGAGCAACGGCTACGTGCGCGCGGCATCAGCCGTCAGGCTCGCAACACTGGGCGCATCCCCAGCGTAACGATGAGCAGCGTAACCAGGGAATTCACCGGCATAAGCACGGCGGCCACGAGCGGATTGACGTGACCAGCGACCGCCAGCCCGACCGCGAGCAGATTGTAGGCGATGGAGAAGAACAAAATTACTCTCTGCGTCGCACGACGGCGCGCATCCACTTCGAGCAAGGCGCGCAGGCCGCCGATCCCGCGGCCGAGATAGTGGAAGTCGGCTTTCTGCCCGAGCACTCCGCGATGCACGACCGGCGTGCCGCGGCAGAGCGCGCGGTCGAAGGCCAGACTGTCGTTGGCGCCGTCACCGACCATCATCGCATTGTTCGCGCCACCATGCGTGTCCAGCCATTCGGCCTTGCCGTGCGGCGTGAGTTCACCACACGCGCGACTGGCGGGCAGCCCCAGCTCGTCGGCAAGGCTGCGCGTCTTTTCCTGGGCGTCGCCACTCAGGATCCAAATCGCAATACCCCGCGCCTGTAACGCACGCAGTTCCGCGCGCGCGTCGGGCCGCGCCGCATCGGCAAAGTTGAATCGCGCCACGACTTCCCCTTCGCGCGCGAACACCGTGCCACGCCCCGATTCGCGATCGCACCAGCCCGCGCGGCCAAGTGACCATTGCCCGATCGCGACGCCCTGCCCGACCGTTTCCACGATGTCACCCGCGAGCGGTTCCACCGCTCCTTGGGCGAGCATCGTTTCCAAGAGGCATTGGCTGACGGGATGCGCATTCCCCTGCACGAGCGCCAACAGCGCGGCGCGAGCCGGAACCGTGAGCTCGCGGAGCGTCGCCGGGTTCTGCAACACCGGGGTCTCAAGGGTGAGCGTGCCCGTCTTGTCGAAAACGATTTGGCGCACCCGCGCCAATCGCGGCCAGAGGTCGGCTTCGCGGACAAACACTCCGCGCCGCCGGAGCGCGACCGTCGCCATCTCATCCGCCAATGGAAACGCCAGCGCGATCGCGCACGGGCAGGAAACGACGAGCACCGCGGTCACGACCGCCCACGTGCGGACCGCGTCACCCGAAGCCAGCCACCAACTCACGCCCGCCACCGCGCCGACAATTAAGATCCCCGCTGCATAGCCGCGCACCACGCGCTCGATCAGCGGATGGCACACCGGCGCACGCTCGCCTGGCGCGACCAACTGCGCGAAGAGCGACTCGCTCCACGTCTGCAGGGCCGCGAGCCGCACCTCAGCCCGGCCGACATTGACGGCCCCGGCCGGCACCCGCGCACCCAAGCGAAATACCCGCGGCTCCGCCTCACCGTTGATCGACGCCAGCGAGAACATCGCTTCCGCCGACTCCAGCCGTGACTCCACGAGCAAAGTCTGGCCCGGTGCGAGCAACAGCACCTGACCAAGGCGAAGTTTTTCCGGCGCCAGCTCCTCTCCTCCGGCGAGCCGCACGCGCGCGAGTGCCGCCGAGTGGCCAAGCACCCGCCGCCGATTGCGCTCGACCGCCGCGACCTGCGCCCAGCGCCCAATCAGCATCAGCACGATAAAGGCGGAGACGAAATCGAAATACACGAAACGCTCCTCACCCGCGAGCCAGCCGTAGAGCGAGCCGACATATCCGCCCGCAATTCCAATCGCAATGGGCAGATCGATTTGGAGCGTGCGCGCGCGCAGGGCCCGGCCGGCGCGGGCGAGAAAATAACTACCCCCCACGAGCACACTGAGAGTGCCGAATCCGGCGTTGAGCACGCCGAAAAGCCCAGCCCACTCAAACGCCCGCTCCATCCCGAAATAAACCGGCAGCGAAAACAGCATGACGTTGAGCGCAAACGCCGCGCACAGCCCAATGCGTTTCACCAACCCCCGACTCTCCGGTTCCGCACCCCGCACGCCCACCGGACCGACGACATAGCCGAAGCTCTGGATGAGCCTAGCGAAGTCCGGCGCGGAAAATTTTCCCGCCAGCCACCGCAGGCGCATCGTGCCATACTGGGCGTTGACATTGATGTCGCGCGCGCCCGGCTGCCGCAGAAACAGACGCTCAATCAGCCACACACAGCCGGCGCAGGAGATGCCCTGGATCCCAAGCGTGAGCTCCGGGATTTTTGGCGCCGTCGGTCCAGCGGCAACACACGCGCTGTCGGCGGCTCGCCGCGCTTCCTCGAGCCACGCGTAGTCTCGCGGCTCAAATACCGCGCCATCCGCTGGGACCGTAATCTCATCCTTGATCCGGTAGTAGCCGCCCAGGCCCTGTTCATGCACGAGTCGGAATACATAGCTGCAACCCGCGCAACAAAACCCGGATTCGCGCATGCGGACGTCAAGGAGCGGTGCGCCGCAGTGGCGGCAGGCGGGTTTGCCCCGAGGCGGGGTCGCACCGACCTCGGGCAAGGCGGGCGAATCCGTTTCGGCCGCTGGTAGCGTGACCGTGCTCATTTCAAAAACAGATCCAATTGGCCGGATCCGGGCCGGGGAAACCGAGCGTGGCACGCAGCCGCCAACCAATGATCGCCGCCGTAGTAAGGGCGAGCGTGAGTCGGGCCCGATCAAACCAAAGCGGAGAGAGTTTGGACCGCACCCATTGAAACTGCGTCTGCGCCAGCCACAACAGCGGCACCGTGCCCAGACCAAATGCGAGCATCAACTCCACCCCGCGCAGCGCGGAGCCAGAGAGCAACGCGAGCGTCACGAGGAAGTAGAGCGGCCCGCATGGTAACAAAGGCGTGGCGAACCCCAGGGCGGCAGCGGCCTGCATCCGCGAGCGACCGCGCAGCCAGCCCTGCAGGCGGAAGGTGGTGCGTCCGAGCGCCGCGCTTTTTGGGAGATGGCGGTCCCAACGCAGCGCGAGGGCGACGAAGAACACCACCATGATCCAAGGCAGCCACCGCAGCGCCGACTGCGAAATCCAGGTGAGCGGGGCGCGGCCGAGGCCGCCGGCGATCGCACCGAGGAGGGCATAACCGGTGAGCCGCGTGACATGATAGAGGGTGCTCACCACTTGCGGATCGGAGCGGTCGCCTTTCACGGGCATGAGCGAGCAGGCGAGCGGACCGCACATGCCGGCGCAGTGCATACTGGTCACCAACCCGGCGACAAAGGCGGCGGACGGTGAATTGACGGCGGCGAGTTCCATGGTGTTTCAGCGCGCGGTCACCAGCGGGACCTCAGCGACGCGATGTTGCACCGCGTAGCGAATCCACAGCGTCCACACCACGGCTTGAACCACGCAGACAAGGACGACGAGGAGCCACACTCTACTTTTTCGTTTCTCTTGCATGCGCCTGAGCCTCCTTTTTTTCTTTCTCCTCCTCGCGCAGCAGTCGCGCCTCCGGTCCGAGGAACTCCACCTTGCGCTCCAGATGAAACGTCCCGGACTCATCCGCGATGCGCACTTCAAAATGAAACGGGCCCACATAGGCCAGACGGGGCTGCTGCAAAACGAGCGGCTGCACCACCTCGCCGAGCGGCCCAATCTCAACCGCGGCAGTGAAGCCCGTTTGCTGCAAGTTCGCCGGGCCATCGCGCAACTCGAGCACAAATCTCGCCGACACGTTGCGCTTATTCACGACCCGAACGAGGAACTGGTTGCGGACGAAATCTTCGCTCACCACATACGGCGTGCCGGTGATTCGGGTGACGCCAAGATTGGCCGGGCGAATGGTGGACAGCGCCCACGTCGCCACCGTCGCACCGATGAGCAGGAGCACGCCGTAGAGCGCGGTGCGTGGCCGCAGCCAACGCGTCGCGCGACCGGCGAACGCGTTTTGCGAATCGTAGCGGATCAAGCCGCGCGGACGCTTGAGGCGATCCATGACATCGTCGCAGGCGTCGATGCAGGCCGTGCAGCCGATGCATTCCATCTGGAGCCCCTGCCGAATGTCGATCCCGGTGGGGCAGACATGGACGCAACGGTTGCAGGCGACACACGCGCCCGTGTCCGGCGTGCCCGCCTTGCCCCGCGGTTCCCCCCGCTTCGCGTCATAGCCGATGACGAGCGAGTGATCGTCGATGAGCGCAGATTGGATGCGGCCATAGGGGCAGATGACGATGCAGAGCTGTTCGCGAAACCAAGCAAAGTTGAAATAGAGCCCGGCGGTGTAGAGCGCCACAAATGCAAACGCGGCCCAATGCTTCGCCGGCGCCGCACTCACCATTTCCCAGACCGCGGGCAGCGAAACGAAGTAGGCAAAGAAAAGGTGCGTGATTACGGCCGAAACCAGCACGAACAGTCCGTGCTTCAGGACGCGCTTAAAAACTTTCCCGACCGAAAGCGGGGCCACCTCAAGCGCGCGGCGCTTCACCGCGTCGCCCTCAATCCAGCGCTCAATGCGCCGGTAAACGTGATCGAGGAAGACGGTGTGCGGACACGCCCAGCCACACCAGATTCGTCCCAGCAATGCGGTCACAAAGAAGAGCGAGAAGCCCACGCCCGTGATGAGAAAAAACAGCCCCCACAGATCCTGCGCCGCCAGCGTCAGCCCGAAGAGGTGAAACCGGCGCTCCGTCACATCGAGGAAAACGGCCGGGTAGCCGTTGATCTTGATCCACGGCAGCGAGAGGTAGAGGACGATCAGTCCGGCGGCCGCCCACTGCCGCGCCCGTGTGAACCGACCGTGAGTATCAGCCGGGTAAAGAAACGCGCGGGAGCCATCATCTCGGATCGTGGTAACAAAATCCCGGTTGGGAAGCGGTGCGGGAGCAGCCATGCGTTACTTCGGAGGCACCGGGATCCACGCCTCCTGTTTTTCGACCGGCTCCCCTTCCTTGTGGTAGCTGAGAATATACGCGGTGACCTCGGCGGTTTTTTTCGCCCCGATCACCGGCCCCCACGGCGGCATGCCTTTCGCGAGCACACCTTTGTCGACGATCGCGTAAATTTCGGTGGGCTTTCCGCCATGGATCCAAAGTCGATCCACCAGATTGGGCCCAATGGCGCCGGTGAGTTTGTCGGTATGACAGCTTGCGCAAAGGGTGTTGAACGTCGCGCGTCCGGCGTCGACGAAGACTTGGTTGCGGCTCATCGCCCAAAAGCTCGCATCGTCCGTCGCTGGCGCCGAGGCGAGGCGATCCGCTTCAATGCGCGCCATCGCTTGCTGGACTTGCTGCTGGTCGGTAAGTCCAACATGAAACCACTCGAAATAGGACCAGTATCCCAGCCAGAATATAATGGCTCCGTAGAGCGTCATCAGCCACCAGTTTGGCAGCCGCTTGTCATATTCCTGGATCCCGTCGAAGCTATGATGCCGGAGCTGGTCTTCGTCGTTAGGCGGCGTTGTCGGTGTCATGATGGGCGCAAGGAGTGGGAGTGGTGAAAGGCAGGTTTTCGAATCGTTCGAGCTGTGGACGCTTCATGCGCAATGCGCGCCACGTAATCGCGGTGTAGATTGAGAAGGCGGTAACGAAGGCCGAGATGGTGAAGATCGCGGCACTGTCTTCGAGAATGAGGCGACGGAACATGGTGTTTTTTCGATGGTGAAGATGGGAAAAGCTGCGGCGCTCAACGCGCCGCCGCCGTGGCCGGGGCCATGCCCTCGTGCTTGCCGAGTTTTTGCAGGTAGGCGATCATCGCGACGACCTCCTTGTCCGGCGCGACATAGGCGCCGGACGCGCGCAAATCCTGAGCGATGGACTTGGCCTGCTCGTCGACGCGCTGCCCGATTTGCTCGGATGTCCAGTTCGGATAAGGCACACCGAGCGTGCGC
>JANNEY010000518.1:0-2688 GCA_031379235.1 Opitutaceae bacterium
CGTGGCGGGACCAACGGGCGAGCGCGCGCAGGTGCTCTTCAACGTGATCTCGGGCGAGGCGTCGGCGGCGAGCGGCGAGGCGCGCACCGCGGTGCTCAAGCGCTTCGGCGACGCCTACAGCGCGGAGTTCGCACTCTTCGGGCTCGACGAAAGCCAGATCGCAGGTGCGCCGATGACGCTCCCGCCCGAGGTGAAGGAGCGCATGGAATTTCGCGGGGCGGGCGGACCGGGATTTTTCGGCGGGCCACCGGGCGGCTGGGGCGGCAAGGGTTTCGGCGGGCGCCGCGGTGGCGGGACGCCGCCGGACGGCGAACTCGATCCAGCGCGCAAGCGCGACAGCGGCGATCCCGCGGCGCGCGACTCCGCAGCCGAGAAGGGCGCGCCTTCTCTGCCGCCGTCGGACAAAGGTCCGTCGCCCTTCGATCGCAGCCGCTTCGGCGGCGATGGCGGGCGGCGGGGCGGCGACAGCGGACCCGGTCCGGGCTTCGGCGGCGGCGGGCCGCCGGATCGGATCGTCGGCCGCTTCGTCGTGCGTGGCGGCTCACCTTCCGGTTACTGGGTCGGGATGCGCGTGCCTTTTGTGCAAAGCGAACGCAGCGGCCGGCCGATGCCGGCCAAGCTCGTGGCCCACGTCGGCTCGTTCTGGGGCTTGCTGAACATCCTCGGACTCCAGTCGTGGCTGCTCGGTGGCGGCGGGGTGCTCGCGCTGTCGGTGCTGTTCTGGCTGCCACTCGTGCGCAGCATCACCCGCTCCGTCGGCCAGCTCACGGCGGCGACGGAGCAGATTGCCGAGGGCCGCTTCGACACCCGCGTCTCCACCAGCCGCCGCGACGAACTCGGCAAGCTCGGCGATTCCGTCAACCGCATGGCGGGACGCCTCGACGCGCATATGAACGGCCAGAAGCGTTTTCTCGGGGATGTCGCGCACGAACTCTGCTCGCCGCTCGCGCGCCTGCAAATGGCGACCGGCATCCTCGCCGACCAAGCACCGAAGGAGCTGCAGGAAACCGTGGCCGACGTGCGCGACGAAGTGCAGCAGATGAGCACGCTGGTGAATGAACTCCTCGCGTTCACGAAAGCCGGTATGCAGCCGCGCGAAGTCATCCTCGCCGCCACCGTGCTGGAGCCGCTCGCCCGCGCGGCGTTGGAGCGCGAGAGCGCCGGCGAACGCGTAACGCTCAACATCCCCGCCGATCTCAGCGTGCTGGTGGATCGGGACTTATTGGGCCGCGCGCTCGGTAATCTCGTGCGCAACGCCCTCCGCTACGCCAGTGATGCCGGACCCATCGCCGTCAGTGCCACGACTGAAAACGGTCGCGTGGTGATCACCATTGAGGACCACGGCCCGGGCGTGCCGCCCGCCGACCTCGACCGACTCGGCGAGCCCTTTTTCCGGCCCGAACTGGCCCGCACGCGCGAGGGCGGCGGCGTCGGCCTCGGCCTCGCGATCGTGCGCAACAGCGTTGCCGCGTGCGGCGGCGAGGTGCGCTTTGCCAATCGCGAGCCGCAGGGTTTTCGCGCCGAGATACGTCTGGCCGCAGCGTGATCTTGCCGGAGCGGCGAAACCGAACCGAAACCGCGCTTAGGCTCCGGCCCGCGCAGCCGGCCCAACGCGCAGCCTTTACACGAGCTTAACAATTCTCCGCGCGGGCGAAACAAAGCCGAAACACGGGTGGGGCATCGTCGACGCATCATGATTCGCCCGAATTCCGATCTGATTTCCTCCGGCTCATCCACCGCGACGGCCGCCCTTTCCTCCCACTCGCCGGTCGACGCAGAAAAAACCGAATTGACCGCCCTCGTGCGCCGCGCCGAGGCCGGCGATCACACGGCGCAATCGGAACTGGTTCAGCGCTATACGCGTCGCATCGCCGGATTCGTCCGCACCATCATCCGCCAGCCCGACGCGATCGAGGATGTGACCCAGATGGTCTTCATCAAAATGTTTCGCCGCCTCAACCGACTGCGCGATCCCGTCGTGTTCGAGTCCTGGCTTTTCACCCTCGCGCGCAACACCGGCCTCGATTTTCTCCGCCGTCGCAGCTGCCGCCCCGACACGGTGGCGCTCGACGATACGATTTACCAAATCGCCGACCCGTCGAACAACTCGGCCTCCACCGAAATCCTCGCGGCCCTCGATCGCGCGCTGGCTCGGCTCAGCGACATCGACCGCGGGCTCGTAACCCAATTTGTCGCCGGCGACAGCTACAGTGAAATCGCCCAGCGCGCCGGGCTCTCGCTCGCAACCGTCAAAGTCCGCTTGCACCGCGTGCGGCCGTTTCTGCGCGCGTGGGTCGGCGAGATGACCGACACGCGGCTGCCCGGCGGCAAGGGCTGGCGCGCCGCGTCGGGCGCGCGCACCGGCCTGCCGGTCGCGGCGTAAGCGCGCGGCGGCCGGAATTAACTCCGGCCTAACAATTCTCCTGCGCGCGCTAACGGAAGCGAAACAATCGCGCCGTCTTTCCCTGCAGGTTCACCCGCGCGCCGCTCGTTCGCCCTCCCATCGGAGGGCGACGGTTGCGAAGAGGAACCGAATTCACATGAAAAATATCCGCCGCGCACTCCTTGCGCTTTCGTTTGTCTCCGCCGCCACCGCCACCCTCCTCGCTCAACCCGGCCCCGATGGCACGGGACGCGGCCCTCGTCGCGGACCTCCGGGCGGCCCCGGCGGCCCGGGCGGACCCGGAC
>JANNEY010000535.1:0-3491 GCA_031379235.1 Opitutaceae bacterium
GTTCAAGGAGGTCAACACCGGCACCAACCTCCCTGCGCAGATCGACCTGCTCGCCACCGAGGGCGCCAAATACGAATTCCTCTTCGTCGCGAAAGGCGGCGGCTCCGCCAACAAACTGTTTCTCTTCCAGGAAACGAAGGCGCTGCTCAATCCGAAGAGCATCGAGAAATTCTGCACCGACAAGATGCAGCTCCTCGGCACCTCCGCGTGCCCGCCCTATCACCTCGTCTTCGTCTTCGGCGGCACCAGCGCCGAGGCGTGCATGAAGACGCTGAAGCTCGCCTCGACCAAGTATCTCGATGCGCTCCCGACCACCGGCAACGAGCACGGCCGCGCCTTCCGCGATCTCGCGATGGAGGCCAAGGTCATGGAGATCGCGCGGGCGACGGGCATCGGCGCGCAGTTTGGCGGAAAATATTTTGCGCTCGATGTGCGCGTCGTGCGCCTGCCGCGCCACGGCGCGAGCTGCCCCGTCGGCATGGGCGTCTCGTGCAGCGCCGATCGTAACATCAAGGCGAAGATCACGAAGGACGGGATCTTCTTGGAGAAGATGGAAACGAATCCCGGTCGTTTCATCCCCGCCGCCGCCCGGCTGTGGAAGGACGACAAAATCGTGCGCATCGATCTCAACCGGCCGATGCAGGATATCCTCGGCGAGCTGTCGAAATATCCGGTGACGACGCGCGTCTCGCTGACCGGCTCGCTGATCGTCGCACGCGACAGCGCCCATGCGAAGCTGAAGGAGCGCGTCGATGCCGGCCAGGGCCTGCCGCAGTATTTCAAGGATCACCCGGTTTATTACGCCGGCCCCGCCAAGACCCCGACTGGCTACGCCTCGGGATCGTTTGGCCCCACGACGGCGGGCCGCATGGATGGCTACGTGGATCTTTTTCAGGCGCATGGCGGATCGATGGTGATGCTCGCCAAAGGCAACCGCGGGATGCAGGTGACCAACGCCTGCAAAAAGCACGGCGGCTTCTACCTCGGCAGTATCGGCGGTCCGGCGGCGATCCTCGCCAAGGAGAACATCAAGAAAGTCGAGGTCCTCGAGTATCCCGAACTTGGCATGGAAGCGGTGTGGAAAATCGAAGTGCAGGATTTCCCCGCGTTCATCCTCGTCGACGACAAGGGTAACGACTTCTTCGCCAACGGCTGTGCCGCGTGCCTGCCCGCGAAAAAATAAGGCCGCGTCCATTTTCAGGGCCGGCTCCGGCCTCCTCGGCCGGCGCGCAGCCCGGGCAGGTCGAAGGGCAAAACACGCTCCTACCCAAGCACGGTCACAACGATGCTGCGCGTGTGCGCCGCGCGACGGTGCTCCCACAGGAATAGGCCCTGCCATGTGCCCAAGAGCATGCGGCCCGCTGCCAACGGCACCGTCTCGCTCGTCCGCGTGAGCGCCATTTTGATGTGGCTCGGCATATCGTCGGGCCCCTCGAGGGTATGCACGAACAACGGATCGTGCTCTGGCACGAGCCGGTCCAGCCAGGCTTCCAGATCACGGCGAGCACTCGGATCGGCATTTTCCATGATGACCAGCGAGCAGCTCGTATGCTGGCAAAATACCGTCACCACACCGCTGGTGATTCCGCTGCGGCGCACCTCCTGCGCCACCGCGGCAGTAATTTCATAGGTGCCGGATCCGTTGGTCTGCACCGAAAGGGTGACTTGATGGACGGCCATGGGGTGACGCTCGCGGACGCAAAGGACTGACGAAAGAATAAAACAGCCGGCGCAGGAGGAGCTGTGAAAACAAAAAAGCCCCGCCCAGTGCGGGGCCGCAGCCGAAATCAATTCCGAGCCGGAAATCAGAACTTCACGTTCAAACGATCCCCCCGAGCGCCGAATCGGCTCACCTGCTCGTAGAGCCGCTCCTCGTCGATCCGATTTGCCGCGCGCTCAGTGGAGCGCACTGGAGCTTCCAGCGCGGCCATCGACACCATCGCGGTGAGGAACCTCGCCCGGCGAGTTTCGCTGGGCGATGTCATCTGGTGAAGGGGCTCCACGGTCGTTCGCGTTGCCGCCACTCGACCCTCGAAGCCGGTGCCGAGGCCGCGGGTAGTTGCCGTGTCCAAAGAAGCCACCGCCAATCCCGTCGCAACGAAGCGCGGCACCGGCGGCTGAACCTCAGCTTTCACGGCAGAGATCGGCAGACCAACCTGCGGCTCAACGCCGGCAGACAGTTGACTGGTGGCCGCGGCCAAAGTGACGACATCTCCTTGGGGAAGAGTCGCGCTTCCGGCAACGACAGCTGAAAACGACACCGTTCGCTCCGACGCAACAACCTCAACGTCTGTCGAGCGCGCCGGCGTCGAAACCGAAGCCGCAATCGGGCTAACATTGAGGTTCACGGGCGCTGTCACGCGCTCGGCGTTTGCAACGGAAACCGGCGATGGTCGCGGATTGCGCAGTGACACTACCGTCACCGCCAAAACCGCCGTGGCGCCAATCAAGATGCGATGCCGCACGAAAAACGGTGCCACACTCGGTAGCCGCTGCCACCAAGGCCGGCGAGCCATGAGCGCAGCGAGTTGTTTGGCACGAAGCTCGCGCTCAAACTGGCTCCAAAATTCCGCCGGCGGGCGCTCCGCCCGTTTCAGCCGCAATAAATCTTCGATCGCGATGGTTCGCTTGCTCTCTGGCTTCATCATCGGCGCAAATAGGGCTGCAACTCGGACTGGAGGAGTTGCTTGGCGTAGTGCAGGCGGGATCGAACCGTGCCGACCGAACAGTCCATCACATCAGCGATTTCCTGATGACTAAGGCCGTCGATTTCAAATAAAGTTACCACGGTGCGATGCTTGGTAGACAACTTGTGCAGCGCATCGTTCAATTTTTCTTGGAGCTCGCGCACGTAAGTGTCGCGATCGGCTCCGGATTTGTCGGTCAGAGCCGCGATTATCTCCTTAGAGACCGGCTCGTCCGAGTCGATTCGCTCCAAGCTAAAAAAAGACCGCAATTTTGCCTTCCGCAGATGACTGAGCGCCGAGTTCACCGCGATACGGTAGAGCCAGGTGAAAAACGACGACTGCCCGCCGAAGCGATGGATGGACTGAAAGGCCTTGATGAAGGCGTCCTGCGTGAGATCAGCGGCATCCTCCCGATTCGACGTCATGTGATAAACGATGCCATAAACCCGCTCGCGGTATTTCAGAATCAACTGATCGAACGCGGCGACATCCCCACCCTTCACTCGCTGCACAATGTCCAAGTCCGCGTCAGCCTCCAGTCGGCGCTCCGGCGACGCGACGAGCGTCTTGCCGAGAATCTTGGTCGCTTCGATCACAAGGCGAGAGGCAAAGGGTGCGGCGCGGCGGGAGCAAATGGAAAGTGCAGGGATCGCCGTTCCCGCTCCTCAGCCGGAACAATTCAGTTGAAAGGTGAAAGTTGAAGGTTGAAAGCGCCCAATCCACCAGCGGTAGCCAACGGTCCTAGCCCGACTTCCGCGATTCGCCCGTTTTTCGCCTATTTTCGGGTCAAATCCGGCCGGTTCG
>JANNEY010000573.1:0-7112 GCA_031379235.1 Opitutaceae bacterium
GGCGCGCGCGCGCGGCGAGGGCGCGCGGCCCAGGGCGACGCGATAGGCCTCGTCCACCCGCGCGCTAGCCGTGCGATCAGCGGGTGCGAGTGTGCGTTGCGCCGCAAACTTCGCCTGCTCGCTCACGAAAGGATGGTTCATCAGATAGAGGGCCTGCGGCGCGACCACGGACGCCGCGCGCTGGCCGACGGAGGCGTTGATGTCGGCGAAATCAAAGACCTCGAACAGCTCCAGTCGCCGGTTGCGAAACGCCGGAGTGTAGAGACTGCGCCGCGTGTCGGTGAAGGCGTAGCCGTATTCGCTCGTCGTCCCGCCGCCGATATTCGGTCCGCCCACGGCGAGATCGAGCTGGCCGCTCACGGTGAGGATCGCGTCGCGGATTTCCTCAGCTTCGAGGCGGCGGCGGTTCGCGTGCGAGAACAGCCGGTTGTCGGGGTCGAGTCGCGCGGCCTCGGCCGTGGCCCCGGCCGCAAGCTGGTAGGTGCGCGAGAGCACGACGGAGCGGACGAATTTTTTGAGCGACCAGCCATCCGCGACAAACTGCCGCGCGAGGTAATCGAGCAGCGCCGGATGCGAGGGCGGCTCGCCGGTCGTGCCAAAATTATCGACGGTGCGCACGAGGCCCGCCCCCATGAGCCACGCCCACGCGCGATTCGCGATCACGCGCGCGGTGAGCGGATTTTCCGCGCTCGCGATCCACTCGGCGAGTTCGCGGCGGCCGCTCTCGCCCGGGGAAAATTGCGGCATTCCGCCGGGCGCCGCCACTTGGAGAAAACCGCGCGGAACTTTCGCGCCGAGATTGCGCGCGACGCCGCGGATGCGGATCTCGGTGTCGCCGATTTCACCGGTCGCTTCGCGGACGCTCATCGCGAGATCGCGCTTCGGGCCGGCCGCCGTAAGTTTTTTCAAGTCCGCCTCGAGCAGGCGCAGCTCAGCGGCCGCCTTCCGGGCTTCGGGATCAGCCGGTTCGCGCATGGTTTTCTTGGCGGCCTTCTTCGGACCGTCGGTGCTCCCAGCGAGCACCACGGGCGCGGGTTCCGGGCGCGCGTCCGTCGCGATGAGCTGCAAGGCGTCCACGATCACGAAACCGTCGGTGCCTTCGTTCGCGACGAGCACGTAGCCCGCACCATCCTGCTCGAAACGAAATGTGCCGAGACTGATGAAGTGGCCATCGAGCGGCGGGGCCTCGCGCTCATTCACGACTACGGTGCTTTCGCCATCGGCGTGGAGGATGGTGATGGGGACATTCGTGGCGCGGTTCGGCTGCGCGGTGTAGGCGAACCGCACCTCGTAGCGACCCGTCTGCGGAATCACGGGCGTAAACGTGACGGTGCGCTGGCCCTTGTCCGCGTTGTTGTCGGTCAGGTAGCCGCTGCCGAGATAGGGCGACACCGTCGCCGATGTGCTCCACGCGCCGACGACCTTGGCCTGCTGGTCGTCGAGCACGATGCCGGCGAGCGCCGTGAGCGCGACGCTCTTGCCGGCCACCGGCGCGCTGACGGACGCACGGCGTTTCTTGATCTGTTTTTCGAGCGCGGCGACTTTCGCCTCGTGCGCGACAAGCTCCGCTTCGACGCCGGGGTCGGCAGGCAGCGTGGCTTCGACCCATTTCGCGACGTTGTCGGTGTAATTATGCAGCGTGTGTGTGCTGCGCAAAATTCCGGCGAGCGCGTAGTAGTCGCGGTTCGGAATCGGATCGAATTTGTGATCGTGGCAGCGCGCGCACGCGATCGTCATCCCGAGAAACGCCTTGCCGAGCGTGTCGATCTGCTCGTCCACGATGTCCATGCGGAGCGCGTCCTTATTCTGCTCCTCGTAGTTGGTCGGCCCGAGCGCGAGGAAAGCCGTGGCGGTAATTTGGCGGCGCTGGTCCGCCGGGGCCGCGGCGGGCAACAGATCGCCGGCGAGCTGCTCGCGGATGAAACGATCGAAAGGCAGATCGCGATTCAACGCCTCGACGACGTAGTCCCGGTAGCGCCAAGCGTCCTTGAACAGCAGCGTGCGCCCGCCGCCGCTTGATTCCGCGAAGCGCGCCACGTCCAGCCAGCGCCGCCCCCAGCGCTCGCCGAATTGCGGCGACGCGAGCATCGCATCCACGGCCGCCGCGAACGCCTCCGGCGTCGCGCGCGGGTCACGTTCAAACGCGTTGAGCGCCTCCGGAGCCGGCGGCAATCCGGTCAGATCAAACGACGCGCGCCGAAACAACGCCGCGCGTCCCGCATCGCGCGCGGGCGACAAACCCTTCGCGGCCCACTCCGCCGCGATGAAACGATCGAGGTCGGTGCGCGGCCAGGCGCGCACCGCGGCATGCGCCGTCGCTGGGATGGCCGGCGCGGCGGATTTTGCCGGCGGCGCGAACGCCCAGAATTTTTTGCCTTCCGCGACCGTGAGCCCGACCTGCCGGGGTTTTGCGCCAGTCGCAACGGCGGCCGTCGCCGCGCCCGCCATGGGCCCCTCGGGCGCGGGCGCGCCCCGCCTTACCCACTCTTCCAGCAGCGCCGTCTCCTCGCGCGTCAGTTGAGATTTCGGCGGCATCGATTCGAATTCGAGACCCGAATAGCGGATCGCTTTGATCAGCGCGCTCCCCTCGACATTCCCCGGCACCAAGGCCGGCCCGGAATCGCCCCCGCGCCGCCAGCCCTCGGCGTGATCGAGGCGCAGGCCCGCTTTGATTTTTTTCTCCGCCGAATGGCACTCGTAGCACCGTTCGGCGAGGAGCGGACGGATTTTTTTCTCGAAGAACTCGAGATCGCCGGCGTCGGCTCCCCGCACGCTTCCGCCGATCAGTGCCAGCGCGGCAAACAAGGCGGAGCATGGAAAACGGGGAAGCATGGGGATAAGCGGAGCGCCGTCCGGAAGGCCGAAACCGGCGAAGGTTCACGAGCAAAAACCGGCGGCGCCGGGAAATCAAGGGAGCAGACGGCCGACCGGACCACCCGTGCTTGGCGGTTGCGAACTCCGGCGCTTCCCACCCCACTTCGATTCTGCGCCATGAAAAAATTTCCGTTCCGCCGCGCTCTTTTGCTTCCGCTCGCGACCGGACTCGGCCTGAGCGCCGCGCCGATCCAGCACGAGTTCATCGCGATTGACGAGGGGCTCGCGCAGTTGCTGCACATCGACGAACGCCAGCCCGCGAAAAATTGGATCGTGCCCACGGGCCATCTGCAGGCGCGCGATCTACAGCTCGTCGGCGGTGGTCGCGTGCTCGTGGGCCATGACGCGGGCTACAGCGAATTCGAGCTCGCGACAGGCAAGGTCGTGAAGGACGTCGCGACCTACAAGGGCGTGACCTCCGCGCGGCGCCTGCCCAACGGCCATACGCTGCTCGCCGGTGCGAAGCTCGATGGCGAGAAAACCGTGGTCGTCCTCGAACTCGACGCCGTCGATGCCGTGAAGCACAAAACCGTTTTCCCCGCCACCTACGTCCGCCTCCTGCGCGAAACCGCGCAGGGCACGTGGCTCATGCTGAACGATGCCGTGCTACGCGAAGGTGACCGCACGGGAAAAGTGCTCCACGAGTGGCCGGTGCCCGGTTTCAAAAATTCCTGGAAAGCCGTGCGCCTGCCCGATGGCCGCACCCTTGCTTCGGCCGGCTACGGCGCCTTCATGGTCGAGCTCGACGCGCAGGGCGTGGTCACGCGGAAATTCGCCGAGAAAGAAAAAATGCCCGCCGCGGTAAACGCGAATTTCTACGCGACGTTTCAGCTCCTGCCCAACGGCCACATCGTCCTCGCCAACTGGCAGGGGCACGGCCCCGGCCACGGCACGTCGGGCGTGCAGTTGTTTGAACTGAATGCCGAGGCGGAAATCGTCTGGCAGTGGAGCGAAGCGAAACTCATTTCTTCGCTCCAAGCGGTGCTCGTGCTCGACGGCCTCGACACCTCAAAGCTCCACGACGAGCGCACGGGCATCATGGCACCCGTGCCGAGACCGTAATGGCCATCCACCTGCGGGAGCACAAAGGGGCGGAATTCCTGATTGCCGCCGTGCGTCGGCTCCTATCCGCTCGGAAGATGAAACGCCCGTGTCGCCCCCACGTCACACGACGGACATGGCCTTGAGCAATCTCCGACTTCGCATCGTCCGCACCCTCGCCTTCGGGCTCGGTTTGGGCGGCGCGCTCACCGCGCAGGAGGCCCGAGTGCGGCGCGCGCCCGAGGTTTCGATGCCGCGCGCGGTCGATAGCAACAGTCCCGCTTTCTGGCGCGACGGTCGGCTTTTCTGGTTCGGCTCCAGCGGTGGCCCCTGGCTCAGCTCTGGGCCGGCTCAATTCGGCCCATGGGAAACTCGCCAGGTCCCGCTGGAAACCGTCAACGCGGCGCCGCATTGGCTCGAATCCGTCTGGCCGGACGACAATGGCCTGCTCTACGGCTGGTATCACATCGAGCCCATCGGGCTGGTGCCGGAGTCGACGCTCACCGCGCCGAAAATGGGGGCCGTGGTTTCAACCGATGGCGGCGCCACGCTGCGCGATCTCGGTATTTTATTGGAGTCGGGCGATGCGCTCGATCCCTCGGCCCGGAACGGCTACTTCGTCGGGGGCCACGGCGATGGGACCGTCATCCACGATCGGTCGCGCACCTATTTCTATTTCTTCTTTGGCAACTACGGTGGCGCGGCGGAGTCGCAGGGTGTCTGCGTCGCGCGCATGGCCTACGAAGATCGCGCGAACCCGGCCGGCAAGGTCTGGAAATATTACAACGGGGCTTGGCGGGAGGCCGGGCGCGGCGGACGCGTGACGCCAATTTTCCCGGTGCGCCGGCCTTGGGCGAACAGCGATCCGGATGCGTTTTGGGGGCCCTCGGTGCACTGGAACACCTACCTCAACTGCTTCGTGATGCTGCTCAACCACGCCGCGGGTGAACCCGGTTGGTCGCAGGAGGGCGTCTACGTTTCGTTCGGCGCCGACCTCAGCCGGCCGGAGACGTGGACTCCGCCGCGCAAGGTTCTCGATCGGTCGGAATTTCCCGGCTGGTATTTTTTCTACCCGCAGGTGATGGGCTTGGAAAGCGGCGGCACGGATCGTCGCGCGGGGCAGGTGGCGCGGCTCTACGTCGGCGGCATCTCCAAGTGGGAGATCGAGTTCGTCGCGCCCGCCATCGCGCCCAGCGCCATTGAGGTAGACGTGTCGCCCTCTGCGGCCGTCACGGCGGGAATGCCCGTCGCGCTGTCCGTGACCGCGATGGGGCAGATCCCGTTTACGTTCCAATGGCTGAAGGAGGGCGTCGCCATTCCGCTTGCCACCGCATCGACCTATGCGATCCCCGCCGCTGCTGCGACCGATGCTGGCAGCTACACGGTGATGGTTTCCAACCCGCTCGGCTCGGCCACGAGCAGCAGTGTGACGCTGACGGTGAACGTCCCACCGGTGACACCACCCACGCCCGTTGAACCGCCCGCGCGCCCAGCGACGTTTATTTCCAACCTGTCTGTCTTCGCCCACGTCGCCGACGCGGCCTCGGTCCTCACACTGGGGTATTCGCTGCAATCCACCGGCCCCAAGTCGATCGTGCTGCGGGCCATCGGCCCGACGCTGGCGCGGCTCGGCGTGCCGGGCGGAGTGGCCAATCCACGACTGGAAGTTTTCGATGCCGCCTCAATTCGGATCGCGGAAAACGATGACTGGCGGCCGGGCGATGCGGAGGCGTTTACCACGGCGGGCGCATTTACGCTACCCGCAGGAAGCGCCGACGCAGGGCTGGCGCTCGCCTTGCCCGGCGGCACGGGCACAGCGCGCGCGCGGGCGACGGGAGCGGGCCTGATCCTCCTCGAAGTCTACGATCCCGCGCCGGCTATCGGCTCGAAAATCGACAACGCTTCCGCCCGCGCCTACATTGCCGCCGGTGGTCCACCGATGTTCGCCGGTTTCACCGTGCAAGGCGGCGGGACCATGCGGATCTTGATCCGGGCGCTCGGGCCGCAGCTCACCGCGTTTGGCGTCGGCGAAACGCTCGCCGATCCCACGCTCGAGGTTTTCAATCAAGACGGCGAACGAATCGCCCAGAATGACGATTGGAATGCGGCGCTCGAACCGGCGTTCGGCGCGGCCGGTGCCTCGCTGCTGAAACCCGGCAGCCGTGACGCCGCCTTGATTCTGACCGTGAAGGCCGGCAACCGCTACACCCTGGCGGTGCACAGCAGCGATGGATCGGGTGGCGAAGCCCTGCTGGAGCTTTACGAGCTGCCTTGAACCAGGAGAGCGGGCCTGTGTCCCGCCCTCGGTGCGAACGCGCCATGCGCGAAAGGTCGGGTCACAGACGCCGCCCTACCCTCACGGCAGCTCGTAGATTTCCACGAGTGCCTCGCCAGCGGCGGCACCGACGCCGGAAACTTGGGCGGTGAAAGCCCCCGCCGGCACCGTGACAACCAGCGCGGCATCTTTGCTCGTTGCATCGTTGAGATCGAAGGCGCCAACGGACGCGAAGGCGGCACGCGCCACGGCGGCTCCGCTCTCGGCCCAGTTGTCGTTGGTCGCAAAGAGGGTGCTGCGGCCACCCTCACTGAGGAAGAGTTCCACTTTGGGATCGGCGAGCGCGCCGGTCACGCCAAACGCGGCGAGTCGCGGGCCGACCCCGCGGATGAGGAGCCGCCGAGGCACATTCCCGCTCACCACGAAACCCGCAATGAGCGCGGCCTCCCCAGTGCCGGCGAAATTGCGCGCGGAGAGATTCGTGAGCCGACCGGCGCTGCCGGCGCCCGTGTCACTATCGTAGACTTCGACGAGCACGACGCCGGTGCGGCCGGCGGTGTCGGTGACGTGAATCGTGCGCGGGCCGTCGATTGTCGTGACGAGCGCGGCATCGAGGCTCGCGGCGTTTGCGAAATCAAACGCGCCCACACTGGTAAAAGCCGCGCGCAACGTCGCCACGCCGCCGCTCGCCCAGTCGTTGTTCGAGGCGACGATGGTATCGCGACCCGCGACGTCGGCATGCACCTCCAAGCGCGGATCGGGCAGCACGCCGGTGACGCCGAAGCCCGTGAGCGCGGGACCGGCACCGCGATAGGGGACGTGAATCATTCGGACGCCGGCCAGCATGTTGAACATTTCGCCGGATATATGCGATGGGGCGCCATTGCCGCCCGACGCCATGGTGACCATGCCAGGATTGGCC
>JANNEY010000592.1:0-7372 GCA_031379235.1 Opitutaceae bacterium
GAACCGCAGACCAAAACCGTCGGGCCCGGAGGTCCCGACGCCACCCTCAAAAATCAATTTTTCACCAGCCGTTGGTATCAGTTGGATTTTTTGTTGTCGTTGCGAGGAGCGCAGCCGGGCTCCCCCCGGCCAATTCAAACCGCGCCACTGCCGCCGCCGAAACGATTCCAACAACGGAGAACTACTTTGTCTCCGCGCCCCAAATCGCCGCGCCAGCGATGCCGGCCTGGTTGAGAAATTCCGCGGGCACCAGTTTCGCGCGCGGCTGCAGGAACTCGAAATACTTTTCGTATTTCGCACTCACGCCGCCGCCGATGATGATCAACTCGGGCCAGAACAGGGCCTCCAGCTCCTCAATGTAGCTGCTCAGGCGCTTGCCCCACTCCTTCCACGACAGATCCTCCCGCTCGCGCGCGGAGGCCGCCGCAAACTTTTCCCAAGAGTCGCCCTTGTGCTGCAGGTGCCCGAACTCCATCGGCACCACCACGCCCCGATAAGCGAGCGCAGTGCCGATGCCAGTGCCCAGCGTCAGTAGGAGCGTCTTGCCCTCGAAGCCGCGCCCCGCGCCAAAGCGCATTTCGGCGATGGCCGCGGCCGCCCCGTCGTTGAGCAGGGCCACCGGGCAGCGCGTGGCTTTCGCGAAGAGTTTCGCGCCGTCGCAGCCGATGAACTTCGGGTGCAGGTTCGCGGACGTATGGATGGTCGAGCCGATCACGACCCCGGGAAAACCCACTCCGATCCGGCCCTTCCAGTTGAACTGCGCCACGATTTTCGCGATCGCCCGGCCCATCATGAGCGGTGAAAGCGGCTCCGGTGTCGCGATACGAAACCGCTCCGCGAGGAGCCGGCCAGTCTTGATGTCCACGGGCGCGCCCTTGACCGCGGAACCGCCAATATCGATGCCGAGTGCTTTCATCACAGAATGGTCGCAGTCGCTTACTTCTTCTTCGGGGCGGGTTTCGGATCGAGGTTCGCCGCGAGCAACTCGGGCGTGACCTTGGACTCGACACCGTTCTTCGGCACCTCGGCCTTGGCGACCCAGAGCAGGGCGTTAAGCACCACCTTGCGTTGGCTGTCGTCGCCCCAGTTCGCGTGGGTGTGGCCGCCGTTGAAACCGAAACCGCGCCCGCCGCCGGGGCGATCATAGACCCACATCATCGTCTCGGCCCGGCCGCTCGCAGCCACGATGTGCGGATAGGGACCTTTCGGTGATACGTAGGGGCCAGCACGCACCGCATCGGACGGCGGCGCGACCAGGATGGGGGTCACACCTTTCTCACCCTCGACCCAACGCATGTTGATATACCACTCGTCGCGGTTGCTAAAGGGCTTTACGCCGCGGGTGACCGGGTGATTCGGGAATTTCTGAAACTCCGGCGCCCACATCGGATTGCAGGAATAGGAATTCTCATAGTAGCCGCCGATCCAGCGCAGAAACTCCGGGCCCCCATTGTCCTTCAACACCTCGACGCCGTAGTGCATGAAGCCGAGGCCCACTCCCTTTTTCGCCAGGCCGTCGAGGATCTGTTTATGGTCGTCGAGCACGGCCGGGTGCTTGCCACCGCCGTCGGCATAGATGACGACCGCATCGGCGCCGTCGAACGCGTTGGCGACATCCGGCCAGCCGTTGCTGTAGACGGTGACCTTCACCCCCGGGGTCTTTTCGAGGCATGCCTGCAACAGCAGGCAGCCCGCGCGGAACTCGTGCATGCCCGGCGGGTGGCTCGGCTTGCCGGCAATGAGCACGATTTTCTTGTCAGCGGCGTGGGCGGATAAAACGCCGAGCGCGAGGCCGAGGGCGAGAAGGGTGAAGAGTTTTTTCATGGGGCGAGCGAGAGCGCAGCGGGGGGAATGACGCGGGACAAACCAAAAAAGAAAAACTGCGATCTGCCTTGGGTAGCCCGCTTCGGAAGAAGCGGGACGAATCGCGCTCAAACGCCCGACGGTCCCT
Source organism: Opitutaceae bacterium (assembly GCA_031379235.1). GTDB lineage: Bacteria > Verrucomicrobiota > Verrucomicrobiia > Opitutales > Opitutaceae > ER46. Next base: position 1,952 of record JANNEY010000592.1, read on the forward strand.
GCTCTCACGAGCAGGGCTACTCAATCCATCGCCGGTTCACTTCATCGCCAGCGGCACGCCGACTGCCTGCACCTTCCGGCGATAAATCGCGGTGCCCGCGCCGACGTAGAGATACGAACGGCCGGGGCCTGAGAGCACACAACTCACCTCGCTGCGATCGCGCGCCGCCTTCGCAAGCACGCCGCACAGTCGGCCCGTGGGGTCGAAGACCTGGATGCCGAGCGCCGTCGTCACGTAGGTGCGGCCCTGCTCGTCCGTGGTCATGCCGTCGCCGCTGGCGGCCGGAAGATACGGCGGCGGCTGCTGGCTCTTGAACTCGCCCTTAGGATCGACCGGACGGCGCATCGCCATCGAGGGCGCACCGGCGTCGAGCGAGCCGTCGGCATTCACCCGAAACGTCCACACCGCGCCGCCGCGGTGCTCGCTCACCGCCAGCGTGCCGTGGTCCGGCGAGAGCGTGATGCCGTTGGGATTGGCGATGCCGGCCGCGGCGGCGTGGAGCGCCTTCGTCGCGAGATTCACGTGCGCAACCTCTTTCTTCGCCGTGTGCGTGAAATAGAGGTGGCCCGTGCGGGTCACGGCGAGGTCGTTGGGTTGCACGTCGGTCGCCAGCACCTCGACCGCACCCGTCTTGAGATCGATCGCGACAACGCGTTTCTTCGCACCTTGGCACGCGTAGGCGCGACCGTCGGGCCCAAATTTCATCCCGCTCACCACTTCGTCGCTGAGCTTCGTCTTCGTGCCATCGAGCGCGATCTTGTAGATGCCGGGCGCGGTGCCGCGCATGTCGCAGAAATAGAAATTGCCCGCGTCGTCGGTCGCGAGCGCGTCGCCGAATCCGATATTTTCCACGACGGGCTGCCAGCCCTCACCCTCGATGAGCAGGCGATGCAGCGTCATGTCGCCACCCAAGTCACCCTTGGTGACGATCTCGGGCTTCGGCGTTTCCTTGCGCCAGAGCCAGCGCAACGCGTCGGGAAACACCGAGCCGCCGTGCACCGAACCGTGGCTGTAACCCTCAGCGAATTCGAAATGCACGTCGTAGCCCATGTAGCGAAGCGCCGCGTGCATCTGTTTGTTAGCGAGCGGCCAGTTGCCGAAATTGTTGTCGAGGTCGCCGCTCACGTCGGCGAGATACACGCGGATGGCCTTGCGCTCGGTCTTGCGGATGAGCGCCGGATACGCGTCGCCGCCGCGGAGGTTCACGAAGCTGCCGACCGAGGAATGCACCTTGCCAAACTGGTCGGGCCGCTCCCACGCGACGGTAAACGCCGCGATGCCACCGCTGCTGGAGCCCGAGATCGCGCGCATCGCCGGATCCTTCGAGACGGGAAACTGCTTCTCTACCTCGCGCAAAATCTCTTCGAGCAGAAATCGCGCGTAGCGGTCGCCAAGCGAATCGTATTCAAAACCGCGGTTGGTGGCGGTGCCCTTGGCGTTCTTCGTGCGCGTGGGATCGTTGCCGGGGTTGATCATCACGGCGACGGTCACGGGCATCTCGCCGCGCGCGATCAGGTTGTCGAAGACGATCGGCACGCGCCAGTTGCCAGTCGGGGTGGTGGTGCCGCGGCCGTCTTGGAACACCATGAGCGCCGCGCTGCCGTCGGGTTTGTAGCCGGCGGGCACATAGACCCACCAGTCGCGCGTGGTGTTGGGAAAAATCTTCGACTCCGACCACGCAGGCATCTGGATCAGCCGGCCGGTCGGCACGCCGGGCTGCGGCGAGTGATCGGGCGTGGCCTTAAAGCCATCGGCAGCGAAGACGGAAAGCGCGGTGAGAACGAAAGTGCAGACGAGAACGAGTGGGCGTGCGGACATGGGAGGGAGGGGCGGGGTGAACGCTCAACGTTTAACGCTCAACGCTGAACGCTTAAGTGAAGAAGGTGAAAAGGGCGGACTGAAATTTGAGAGTTAAACGTTGAGCGTTCTTCGGCTCGGCCTTTGGCGGTTCAGCCGCCGTCAGTTTTTCGGCCAGTCGCGCCACAACCAGCGCAGCGTGTCGGGAAAAATCGCGCCGCCGTGCTTGCCGTTGTGCCCCTCGGTGCCGAACTCGAATTTGTAATCGTAGCCGGCGAATTTCAGTGACGCCGCCATGTCGTGGTTCGCGAGCGGCCAGTTGCCGTGGAGGTTGTCGAGGTCGCTGCTACCGTCCTGCAAAAACACGCGCAGCGCCTTCGGCGCGGACTTCGACGCGCGCACGATCCCCGCGTAGCGGTGGCCGCCCTGGATGTTGGTGAAGCTGCCGATGTGCGAGACGACCTTGCGGAACGAGTCGGGCCGCTCCCACGCGATGGTGAAGGCCGCGATGCCGCCACTGCTGTTGCCGCACACCGCGCGGCCCGCAGGATCAGCGGTCACGTTGAGGCCCTTGAGCACTTCGGGGAGCAGTTCGTCGAGGAGGAAGCGGGCGTTGGCGTCGCCGAGCGAATCGTATTCGTAGCTGCGCTGGCTGCGATCCTTGGCGCCGGGCGCCGTGGAGGCCTTGACGGTGCCGGGATTGATGCCGACCGCGATCGTCACGGGCATTTCCTTTTTCGCGATCAGGTTGTCGAAGACGACGGGCACGCGATACGCGCCGTTCGCGCCCATCATGCCGCTGCCGTCGAAGAACACCATGAGGCACGCCGGCTTGGTCGCGTCGTATTGCGCGGGGACATAGACCTGAAAGTCGCGCGTAGTGCCGGGAAAGACCTTGCTCGTGGTGAACGTGCCGGTGCGGACGGTGCCCTTGGGCACGCCGGCCTGCGGCGACGAATCGGGGCCGAGCACGTAGGCGTCGGCGGCGTGAACGGGGAGCGCGGCAAAAAGCAGCGCGAATGCGGAGGGGTGGAGGCGCACGCCAAATCGCTACGGGGCGACGAAGCGGAGGGCAAGCTTGCGCCGCCCCCCTCAACAGCCTAACTGTTTCTCATGCCCACCGGCGTCCTGAAAGCCCACTACGACGGCAAACGCGTCGTGCTCGACGAGCCGTGCGAGTTGCCCGCCAACACGCCCTTGCTGGTGACCGTCTTTGCTCCCGATACGGAACGCTCCGCATGGGCGTCGCTCGGCGCGCAGAATCTCGCTCGCGCCTACGGCGACAACGAACCCGACTACTCGGTCGCCGACCTAACGCCGCAATGAGCGAGGGCGACATCGCGCTCACGCCGCTGCCGCAGGCCGACGGCAACGTGAAGCCGCGTCCGACCGTGCTCCTGCGCCGGATGCCGCCCTTCGGCGACTGGCTCGTGTGCGGCATCAGCACGCAGGTTCACCAAGCGGTAGCTGACTTCGACGATCTAATCGAACCCGCGCATACGGATTTCCGGGGCAGCGGCCTCAAAGCCGCTTCGCTCATCCGCCTCGGATTTCTCACGGTGCTTCCGGCTGATCGGTTTCTCGGTTCGATCAGTTCACTCTCGCCTGCACGCCACGCGAAATTGCGCCAGCGGCTCGCAGCGTATTTGGCCGTCCAGGAGTCGACGTGAAATTGGGCAATGTAATGCACACGCATCCTATCGACAGGACGGTGGGGTTGCCTGCCTTCGCATAGACATCGGGAAACCACCCATGTCTCCGTGTCTCGCCTTGATTCCCACCACTCTCGCGGAGTGGCTGCTGTGTCTGGCAATCTTCTTGGTAGGATGTGGTCTCTTCGCAATCGGCAACCGACTTCTGGGAAGGCAGAACGAAGGTGGCAAGAGACTCGTGGTGTTTGCCGGCGGAATCGCGCTTTGCGTTCTAGGTTTGTATCTATGCCGATTGGCCCTGCCCGCGTTCAGGGCAGATGACTATCCCGCGGCAATCGTATTTTTCCTCGGAGCGGCTTCCGCCTCCGGCGCTATCTGGCTGCTTTGGGCATCTTTCTTCGCATCGGGCAAGACGCTGGAGGGGGCATTTGAACTTCTAACGCGGGTGTTCTGACTGCCGACGTTGCAGCGGAACGCAGGCTCGCAACTACGCTTAACCAACACCCCGAGCCGCACCCGCGCTCTTCCGCCTTGTGCGCGTGACCGTGGCTTAGCTCCTCGGCGGTCGCCTCACGGGCGGCGGTGATCTCGACTTCGAAAGTCAGGTCCACGCCAGCGCGTGGGTAGCCGGCTTCGAATGTTTCACGCCGACGCAGCGGATGCGGACTTGGTCGGATTGCGGAAGAAAATCACGAACAGGACGAGCACCGCGAGCGCGCCGATCGCCGGGATCGCCCAGATCATTTGCCAGTCGTGCGCGAGGCCGTTGACAGGCTTGGCCAGCGCGTAGTGTGCGAGGACTTTGCCGGCGAGGTAGGTGCCGACAAACGCGCCGACGCCCCAGAGGATGAACGCGATGAGCCCCTGCGCGGCGCCGCGCATGCGCGGGTTGGCCTCCTCGTCGACATAAAGCTGGCCCGCGATGAACAGAAAATCGTAGCACGCGCCGTGCAGAAGGATGGCGGTGAAGACCAAGAGCGTCTGCTGTTCGCCCGCGCCCACGCTGCCACTCAGCGCGAAGTAGCGCAGCACCCAGCAGAGAATGCCCATGAAGATCGTAAACTTGTAGCCGAAGCGGCTGAGGAAAAGCGGGAGCAGCAAAAAGAAGATCACGTCGGACACCTGCGCGAGCGACGTCTTCTCCAGCATGGCCGTCCACTTCAGCTCCGAGAGGTAGACCCCAAGGTTCACGAAGTAAAAGTAGAGCGGGATGCAGATGAGAAACATGCACACGATGAAGATCGCGAACGACGGCTTCTTCAGGAGCGCGAGCGCGTCGAGCCCGAGGATTTCGCCGAGGGTCACGTTGGCGCCAGTCTTCCGCGGCGGCGTGTGCGGCAACGCGAGCGAGAACAGCCCGAACACGACCGAGGCGCCGCCCGCGAGGTAGAATTGCACCGGCGACTCCGCGCTCGCGATGAACCCCAGGCCGAAGAGCCCCGCGATCCAGCCGACGGCGGAGAGCATCTTCACGCGCGGGAAATCCACCTTGGCGTTGGCGAGGTGGTGCAGCGAAAGGGAATTGCCGAGCGCGAGCGTCGGCACGTAGAGCGCACAGTAGAGAATCAGCATCGGATAAAACTCCGCGAACGTCGTGCACCGCGGGATCAGACACATGACGACGCCGCCGAGAATGCCGAGCACCGCGAGCAGTTTCTCCGAGGCGAAGAAGCGGTCGGCAATCAGGCCGACAAGAAACGGCGAGATCATCGCGCCGATGGCGAAGGCGCCGTAGGCGAGGCCGATTTGCGTGCCTTCGAACTTGAGCGTGTTGGCGAGGTAGGCGCCCATGCTCACATACCATGCGCCCCAGATGAAATACTGGAGAAACATGAAGACGCAGAGCCGGAGCTTGAGGGAGGATTGGTCGGGGTAGGACATGAGAGTATGGGGAAATAATGTAGGGCGGAGTCGCCGAACCCCGCCGCGAGAGCCTGGACCGACGGATCAATCCGGCGGGGTTCGGCGACCC
>JANNEY010000620.1:0-19458 GCA_031379235.1 Opitutaceae bacterium
GAGCCCCACGCCGAACCCGAGCCACTGCGCCGGCGTCGGTCGCGTGGCGCCGGGCCGGAGCCACTCCATCAGCACCATGTTGAGCGGCGTGGCGCCAAGGATAAGCGTCGTGAGCCCCGAGGGCACCGTCTGCTCGGCCCACGCGACGACGGCGTTACCGCCCGCGAGCAGGCACGCCCCGATGATCGCCTGATCGCGCCACTGCGCGCGCGTCGGCCACGCGGCGCCGCGAAACTTCAGAAACGCGAGCAGCACGCAGCCGGCAAACGTGAAGCGCACGCCCGACATGATGAACGGTGGCATCGTCTCGATCGCGATGCGGATGCCGAGGTAGGTGCTGCCCCAGATCAAATAGATCGCAGCGAAGGCGAGAATGAGGGCGGTGCGGGAAGGCGCGGGATTCACAGGAAAGATTTTAGGCGACGGCACGCGCAGGAACGGGCCGCAGCACGGCCGCGCGGCGGCCGAGCGCGACGATCGCGATCACACACGCGGCCGTGATTAATGTGAGCGGGCCGATGCGTTCGCCGAGCAGCCATGCAGCCCAAGCAAACGTGAGGAACGGTTGCAGCAGCTGGAGCTGGCCCACGCGGGCTACACCGCCGAGCGCGAGACCTTGATACCAGATAATGAAACCGAGAAACACGCTGATGAGGCTCACGTAGCCGAAGCCAAACCAGGCGCGCGACGACGCGTGCAGGCCATGGTGCGCGACACTCAGCCCGACGGGCACGACGATGATGGGAACCGCGATCAGCAGCGACCAACAGATGACGCGCCAACCGCCGAGCTCGCGCGCGAGCCGCCCGCCTTCGGCGTAGCCAAGACCGCACACAACGACGGCCAAAAGAAAAAGCGCATCGGCCGGCGTGATCGTCCAACCGCTCTCAGCTAGGGCAAAGGTGACGACGAACCCACTGCCCGCGATGGCCGCGATCCAGAAACCACGCGACGGACGCTCGTGGGCCCGGAGCACCGCAAAGAGTGCGGTGGAGAGCGGCAGTAATCCGGTGACAACCGCCGCGTGCGCTGCGGGAGCGTGGCGAAGCGCGAACGAAGTGAGCAACGGGAACCCAATGATCGCGCCGAGCGCCACCACGAGCAGACCGGGCCAATGGCGGCGGGCTGGCAGCGCGTCACGCTTCCAAATCAAAACGATCGCCCCGAAGACTGCGGCCACAAGCGCGCGGCCCAGACCGACGACGATCGGGTCAAGTTCGGCCACAGCCAGCCGTGTCATCGGCAGCGTGAAGCTGAAGCACGTCATGCCGATCGCACCGAGGAGCAGTCCGCGCGCTTCGCGCGTGTGGGCGACTGGCGCGGGGGCGGGCTGGATCGCGGGGCGCGGGGCGGGCGACGGAGGGGCGGCGTTCATGCGCGGCGATACTCCATGTAGCGAGCCGTCCGGTCGGCCGCGCCGGCCCCGAGGAGGCGGTCGATGACGTGGAGGGAGCAGTCGATGCCGGCGGAGATGCCGGCGGCCGTGAGAATTTTCCCGTTGTCGATCCAGCGTTCGGTCTCGACGACCTCAGTGAGCGGGGCGTGAGTGCGCAGGAGGTCGAAGCACTCGTGGTGCGTCGTGGCGCGCAGACCGTCGAGGAGGCCGGCCTTGCCCAGGACGAGGGCGCCGGTGCAGACGGACATCACGAGTTGGGCGGAATGCGCCTTGATCCGGAGCCATTCAAGCAGGAGCGGTTTTTGAAGGAGTGCGCGCGTGCCGAAACCGCCCGGCACGATGAGGACCTGGGGCACCGGGCAGCTGTCCACCGTGAAGTCGGGGATGACCTTGAGGCCGTTGTTCGCCCGGACAGGGCCGGGCGCGAGACCGACGGTAAAGACGTTGAACGCGTCGTGGCCCTGGAGTTCGTCCGTGACGGCGAAGACCTCGAACGGGCCGGCGAAATCGAGGACCTCCACGCCGTCGAAGAGGAGAAGGGCGACGTTCTGCCTCATGTGCGGGCGAGCTCCTTGTAAAAAATCACGTTGTCGTGGAGCGAGCCGTCGGGGTCGGCGGCGTAGCGCGGGATACCGCCGGCGCGCGTAAACCCGCAGCGTTCGTAGAGACCGACGGCGTTGCCGTTGCTGCTGGTGTCGAGGAACAGCAGCGAGCGGCCTGCGTCGCGCGCGACTGCTTCGATGGCATTCATCAACGCCGGCCCAAGACCACGGCCGCGGTGCGAACGGAGGACGAGGAGCTTTTGCACCTCGGCGCGGTGGCGGGAGTTGGGCCTCGGCGCGAACTCGATCTGAACGGTGCCGACGATACGACGATCCGGGTCGCGCGCGACGAGCAGCGTCCGAGAGCCCGCGGCGACACCAGCCAGCACTCCACGCCAGAACGCCGCGACCTCCGCCTCCGCCAGCGGCAGCACATAGCCCACCGACGCGCCTCCCTCCACGGCATCACGCAGCAACGCATGCAGTGCGGCGAGATCGGCGGCAGCGGGAGAACCTGCGACTGAATCGATCGTGTTCATCGCGCGCCTCAGGCTTGTTTTTTCGCCAAATCCCCGAGCGTGCGCACGGCGGCCTCGATCGCGTCGGTCCACGGCACACCGCAGTTCATGCGAAGGCAGTTTTTGTAGCGGTCCTTCACGGAGAACAACGCGCCGGGCGCAGTGGTGATGTGATGCTTCAGCGCGTCGCGGTGCAGGCGCAGCGTATCGACGCCCGGCGGCAGCTCGATCCACAGCACGAACCCACCTTCGGGCCGGCTGAGTCGCGTGCCCTCCGGGAAGTGCCGCAGGATCGCCTGCGAGAAGAGGTGAAGCTGGTGGTGATACGCGCGCCGGATCGAGCGGAGGTGGTGGTCGTAGCCGCCGTTGCGCAGGAAGTCGGACACCGTTTTCTGCAGGACGACAGGCGTGCCGAGGGTGTTGGTAAACTTGAGGCGGCGCACGCGTTCGAGGTAGCGGCCGGGCGCGCACCAGCCCACGCGCAGTGAGGGCGCGAGGGTTTTACTGAACGAGCTGCAGAGCAGCACGCGGCCGTCGGTGTCCCAGGCTTTGAGCGGCTTGGGCCGGCGCTCGCCGAAGTGGAGATCGCCGTAGATGTCGTCCTCGATCACGGGCACGTCGAACTCGGTGAGGAGGCGGTAGAGCTTCTCCTTGTTTTCATCGGGCATGTTTGAGCCGAGCGGATTGGAGAAGCTCGGCATGACCATGAGGGCCTTGATGTCGTTGGCCGCAAAGGCGGCGCGCGTGGCCTCAAGGCAGATGCCCGTGCGCGGACCGGTGGGAATCTCGACGACACGCAAGCTGAGGCTCTGGATCATCTCGAGGAAGCCGAAGTAGGTCGGCGATTCGACCGCGACCGTATCGCCGGGTTTCGTGACGGCACGGAGCGCAAGGGTCAGTGCCTCGGTGCAGCCGCAGGTGACGACCAGTTCGTCATGTCCGAGCGGGCAGCCGGCCTGCAGGTAGCGGCGCGCGATTTCGCGGGCGAGCGGATCGTAGGCCGAGGACATCGCGTAGCGGCCGAGGAGCGAGGGATCGTTGCGGCCGACGGCGGCGAGGATGCGGGCGAGCTTCTTGGTGGGAAACAGCGAGTGGTCCGGGCACGCCGCGCCAAACGGCACGTAGCGCGGATCGGAGGCGAGCGAGAGCACCTCGGCGGTGAGATCGTTGACGCCGACGTAGCTGGGCTTGGCCATCGGCTTCGCCATGCGCGGCTCGGGGGCGTTCATCGGCAGCCGCGGGCGCACATAATAGCCGGACTGTGGGCGCGCCTCAATCCAGCCGCGGTTTTCCAACAACGTGTAAGCCTGCAGCACGGTGGAGATGCTCACGTCGCGCTGGAGTGACATGCGGCGCACGGAGGGCAGCCGGTGGCCGGGGCGCAGCGTGCCCTGTTCGATCAATTGTTCGAGGGAGCGCGCCAACTCGACATAGAGTGGGGCGGAGGCAGGGGTGCTGAGTGTCTGAATCATGGCGAGAAAATCTTAGGGTAAACGGCGGCAGGCGGGCAGGAGTAGCACCCGGATTTTGCTATCAGCACAGTTGGCGGGGAAGTGAGGGTGTGACCATGACAATTATTCGCGGCCGAGCCCGGGCGCAGCGTTGGAGGACTCCGGGTTGACAGCACGCGGCCCTTCCCGCGGGCTGACGTAAATGGCAAAAGCCTTGGAAGAATTTGAGCGACTGGTGGGCGGGTGTGTGGCGCGTTTTGCGGCCCAGAATTCATGCCCCGTGCCTTTGGTGCAGATCGCGCGACTGGCCCGGCAACTCGGAGAACTGGTCGCGGAGCGCGGGCTGCCTCAGCCGTTGTCCGAGGGAGAGTGCGGTTCTCCGGGTGGGATGGCGGAGGACGTTTTCACGCCACTGGTCGCGCGTGTAACCGCGGGCACAGAGGAGCCGCTGCTCGCTGATGTGGCGCGGCAATTGGTGAAGGCCTGTTTTTATCCCGAGTTCACGGTATGCCGGGATTCGTTTCGCGAAGTCACCGCCGATGGTGTGTGCCGCCGGCAGCAACTTGAGCGGGTGCGCGGCCGGGTGAGCGGGACGCACTGTGTCGATTGCCCGCACTGGGTCGCGTTGGAGCCGGCGCAGCACATGGAATACCTGGCGCAGGAGTGGCGGGGCGATCCATCGCCGTTGACCGAGCGCCGGGACCTGTTTTTGCCCGAGGATTTTCGGGCTTTGCGGCGTTGGCTTCATGCCGCTGCTCGTGGCCGTTAGCTTCGGTGGCCGGCCCGCGCGCAATGTATGCTTGAGTTCCAGCGAGGTATTGTCACACGGATCGTTTGGTTTTCGTCGCTCCATGGGGAGTGCGCGATCATCCACCTCATCACGTTACCACCTTCTGTCCGCCGCCCTCCGCATGCGAAAACTCCGCGCTGTTCTCATCGAAGACGAAACCATGTTTCGTCAGTTGATTCTTCTGACTCTCGGCAAGGTGAAGGACTTGCAGGTCATCGGCGAATTCGGCCTCGGCAAGCCCGGCTTGGAGTTCTGCCTGCGCGAAAAGCCCGACATGCTCGTGGTCGATTTGATGCTGCCTGACGTCAACGGCATGGAGATCGCGCGCGAAGTGCGGAAGGCGCTGCCCGAAACCAAGATTCTTGTCATCACCGCGCATCCCAGCGATCGGCTCCCCGCGGACCTGATGGTGCTCGGCGTCAATGGCTACGTCGACAAGACGGAGCCGATCGAATACGTGCTCAGCGCCGTCGAGACGGTGCGCAACGGTGGGATGTTCTTCGCGAGTCGCGTCCGCGCCAAGGGTGGTAGCGCGCAGGGAGGCCTGATCGTTACGCGTCCGGTCTTGCAAGTGCCGCTCACCGAGCGCGAGCAGGAAATCGCGCGCCTGGTGGCGGCGGGTCAGATGTCGAAGGAGATCGCCGCGTCGCTCAACCTGAGCGTGCGCACGGTGGAAAAACATCGCGCCAACATCATGGAGAAAGTCGGCGTGCGCGAAGTCGCGAGCCTGACGCGCTGGTGCATCCAAGCCGGATTGGTCGACACCTGAAAACTCGTTTCGCGGCTACGGGGCGACGAAATCGCGTAAGGGCCCGGCGACGTTTTCGAATTCGCCGGTGAGCTGTTGAAGCTCAGGGGGGCTGAGATTGGGTAGAGCCGGCTCGGCGAGATTTTCCTCCAGCTGGGCCAGCTTGGCGGAGAAGTCGTGCGCCCCGACTACGCGCGTGCTGCTTTTCATGCTGTGGATCAGGCGGTGTTGGTGCTTTCGATCAACGAGCGTCAGTTCCTTAAGCGAGGCCGGGAATTCTCGCAAAAAAGTGCGCACGAGATTCCGAGTGTTTTCTTCGCCAATCACAGCAGCGAGCTCACGAAGGGATGGATTGGGCGGCGGTGTCACGCGGACTGTGAGGGCAACGAAATCACGCGCCACCGCCAAACTAAAACCGGGGCGGAAAACGCTCACGCCTTTCGGCGTCAGCGGTATTGCTCCAGTGCTGCGCCGGTCAGGCGACAGATCTGCCATTCGCGCATCCGCCGGGCGCCGATGGAATCGTAGAACTCGATGGCGGGCTGGTTCCAGTCGAGCACGGTCCACTCCATGCGGCCGCAGCCGCGGATATTGGCCAATTTGGCGAGATGCAATAGGAGGGCCTTGCCAATGCCGCCGCCGCGTCGCTCCGGGGTGACAAAAAGATCTTCAAGATAGAGACCCGGCTTGGCTAGAAAGGTGGAGTAGTTGGTAAAAAAAATGGCGAAACCCACGGGTTCATCGCCGAGAAACGCTAGGATGCACTCTGCGGCGGGGCGTTGGTCGGTGGGAAAGAGGGTTGCACGCAATTTCTCCTCCGTCGCTTCGACTTCGTGCGAGAGTTTCTCGTATTCCGCCAGCCCGCGGATGAAGGCTAGGATTGTGGGGATGTCGGCAATATGAGTGGAACGAATCGTCGGGGCCATGGCGGCAGCGTGGGGCCACGCCGTGCTCCCGCCACGTTTTTCGTAGATTTACGACAGTGCGGCTCTCGACAAAATCGGCCCCGCAGGGTTTCATTTGGCACTCCGTGTGCGTGACCTGACTTTGTCCTTTATCTCCGTGTGCCCAACGCTTTCGCCGGCGCGCCGATGACCTCGACGCTGCCCATTTTCATCGCGATGTTCGCCGCGCTGGCGGCGGCCGGAATCGCCGTGTGGATGCATTTCCAGACGCAGAAAACGCATGCACTGCGGCGCAGCGAAGAGCGTTACCGGCACCTGTTTGAGCACGCGATCGAGGGGGTGTATGAGGTTTCCCCAGAGGGCAAATTTCAGCGGGTAAACCGCGCCATGGCGCGAATCCTCGGTTATGCGACGACCGCGGAATTATTGCAGCTGCGGCCGGAGGAAACCACCGCAGCCTATGTGGCACCGGGACGACGGGAGGAAATTTTGACGCTGCTGGGGGCCCGCGACGATCTCGACAATTTCGAATCCGAGATCCGTCGGCCCGACGGCTCCACGGCCTGGATCCGGGAGAATGTCCGCGCGGTGCGCGATGGCGTGGGGCGGCTCGTCGCCTTGCAGGGTTTCGCGAGCGACGTCACCGAGCGCAAGCGGGCCGCGAGTGCCTTGGCCGCCAGTGAAGAGCGCTACCGTGCGCTGTTCGAGCATCTGCCGGTGGCGGTGATCGAATACGACTATCGTGATGCGGCAGACTGGATGGAACGACTCCGTGGTTCCGGCGTCGTCGATCTTGAGACGTGGTTCAGAGACAATCCCGACGAGCTGCGCACGGCGGCGGCACGCGTCGGGGTGGTGGGGGCCAACGCCGCCACTCTCCGTCTCCTCGGCGTCCGCACCTTGGCTGAAGTCGTGGCCAAGATCGAAGGCGTCTACACCCCGGAAATCTACGAGGCGCGCCGCCGCACGTTCCTGGCGCTCTGGGAAGGGGGGCTGCAAGCCGACGGTGAATTTGCGGTGCCGACTCTCGATGGGCGGACGCTGCGTGTTTACTACCAATGGCGCGTGCCGGTGATCGATGGCCGGCCGTTCGTCGAGCGCACCCAGATCGCGCTGATTGACCTCACGAGCGTGAAAACCGCCGAAGGTGCGCTCGCGGCGGAACGCGAGCAGTTGAGCGTGACGCTGCGGGCGATGTCGGAAGCCGTGCTCACCATCGATCAGGCGGGGACAATTCAGTTCATGAACGATGCGGCCTCGGCGCTGACGGGCTGGCCGGTGGGTGCCGCCATTGGCCGGCCGCTGCGCGAAGTCTGTCTCCTCGGCTCGGAGAAGCCAACCCAACGGCTCGCCGCTCCGGTGGCGGCGGCGTTGAGCGCGGATCGTCCGGTTGATCTTCCCCCGTATTCGCTGGTGCATCCGCGTGAGGGTCCGGCCAAGAGTGTGGAGGGCCGTTGTGCCCCGATGCATGATGTGAGCGGCCGGGCGGTCGGAGTGGTGTTAGTCTTGCGTGACGTCACCCAGCGCTCGCGTCTTGAGTCCGAGCTCCTGCGCGCCTCCAAGATGGAATCGATCGGCGTGCTCGCCGGTGGCATCGCGCATGACTTCAACAACCTGCTCTCGGTTGTGATCGGCAACCTTTCGCTCGCGCTGATGGACGACAAGGCGAATCCCGCCGGCGCGAAGTGGCTGCGCGAGGCGGAGCGGAGCGCATTGCGCGCCAAGGATCTCACCCAGCAGCTCCTCACGTTTGCCAAGGGCGGCGAGCCGGTGCGCACCGCGGTCGCGCTGCCGGATGTCGTGCGTGAGGCCGCGCAGTTTGCCCTGCACGGCGCCGCGGTGCGCTGTGAATTTGATCTCGCGCCCGACTTGCGCCCCGCCGATGTGGACAAGGGCCAGATCGGCCAGGTGGTGCAAAACCTCGTCATCAACGCCGTGCAGGCCATGCCCGCGGGTGGAAAGATCCAGCTCAGCCTCCACAACGAAACGATTGATCGCGGCGCGGTCGCGACGCTGCCGCCGGGAAATTACCTGCGACTGGAAGTCGCCGATTCGGGCAAGGGCATTGCGCCCGAGCACCTCGCGCGGATTTTCGAACCGTTCTTCACGACCAAGGAAACGGGCTCAGGGCTGGGCCTCGCGACGGTTTACTCGGTGGTGCAAAAGCACCAGGGCCACGTGACCGTGGAGTCGACCGTCGGCGTGGGCACCACGTTTCGCGTCTGGCTGCCAGCGGCGCGCATCGACCCGGTGGCGGCGTCGAAGACGGCCGGACCCTTCGAGGCCATGCACGGGCGGGTGCTTTTCATGGATGACGAGGAGCCGATTCGCCACATGACCAAGGCGCTGCTCGAGCGGCTTGGTTTCGAGGTCATGCTCACCAAGGATGGGGCCGAAGCCGTGCGCGAATACGCCGAAGCGCGCATCGCGGGCCAGCCCTTCGACGTGGTGGTTTTCGATCTTACCGTGCCCGGCGGCATGGGCGGCGCCGACGCCATGCGCGAAATCCTAAAAATCGATCCTGCCGCCAAAGGCATCGTGTCGAGCGGCTACTCGAGTGATCCCGTGATGGCCAACCATCGCTCGCATGGTTTTCGCGGCTCGGTGCCCAAGCCTTACCGGATCGCCGATTTCTCCCGCACGATTCGCGACGTGATTCTGGACGAGTAAACGGCCGCCCGATTTTTCCGGTCGGATTTCGACGTGGGCGGCGATAGAAGGATGAAATGTCACCCAGTGACCACCATCTCCTGAGCCGCTACGCCGAGGAAAACTCCGAGGCCGCCTTCGCCACGCTCGTCGAGCGGCACGTTGACCTCATCTACTCGGCCGCGCGTCGGATTGTTCGCTCGCCGCAGCTCGCGGAGGAGGTGGCGCAGGCCGTCTTCATCGATCTCGCGCGAAGTGCGCGCTCCATCGGTTCGGCCACCCCGCTTGTGGCGTGGCTGCACGTCGTGAGCCGCCGCACCGCGATCGACACCGTCCGCCGCGAATCGCGCCGGCAGGCGCGTGAAGCGGCCGCGGCCCTCCTCGCCGAGGACACCACCATGCACCCACCCGCCGATCCCTGGACCGCGATCGAGCCGCTGCTTGACGAAGCCGTCGAGTCGCTCGCCGCCGCCGATCGCTACGCGATCCTGCTGCGATTCTTTGGAAACAAGTCCCTCCGCGAAATTGGCACCGAACTGGGCACCACGGACGACGCCGCCCAAAAGCGCGTCAGCCGCGCCCTCGAACAGTTGCGGGACTTCTTTGTTCGTCGCGGCCTCCCGGTCACGACCGCCGCCCTCGCCGCCGACCTCTCGGCCCACGCGATTTTGACCGCGCCCGCCGCCCTCGGCTCGGCCATCACCTCCGCCGTCCTCGTCGGTGCGGGGAAAGTCGCCGCCCCGATGGCTGCGATCACTCTCGTGCAAAAATCCCTCGCCGTCGCCGGAACGGCCGCGCTCGTCGCCCTGGCGGTTTACTACGGCACCTCCCGTCCGGTTCCGCCACCCATTGCCGCCACCCCGTTCGCAGTCGCTGCCCCTCGGGCGTTGACCGATCTCCCTCCTTCCGGCCGATCCACCGTCGCGCCCGCCCGCGGCACGCCAGGTTCAAGCGACGATCTGCGCGTCGCGCTCTTGCGGCAGTTATTTGTGGACCTGCCCGCGCAGAGCCTGCCCGAACTCCGCCTGCTCATGCCCGCAGACTGGCTTGAGGTCGCACGGGCCCACGAACTCGACTCTGCCGCCGACATCCGTGTCGCCCTCGCAAAGCTGCGCTCGCTCGCTCGCAAAAAATTCGCCACGCACCTTCAGACTGCGCTGCGCCGCTTTACTGATGCCAGCAGCGGAGTCCTGCCAGACGACATCGCGCAGCTCACGCCTCATCTCGAGGCCCCGGCGGATGCCGAGATGCTCGCGCGCTATGCGCCCAAGCGCACCGGCCGCCTCGACACGTCCGACGATGAGCTTATCGCCGAAAAGCCCACCTCCGACGTCATCCTGAGCGTTAAGCTCGACGGCTGGCACATGCGGAACAACTCCGACCAGATGCCGGCTCCCGGCGAGACCGAGACCGACACCCTCGAACGGGCCGCCAAATCAATCGGCAACGCTCTAGGGCCGGAGGGAGAAAAACTCATGGCAGGTGTCGCCGGCGAGGTGACCGCGCTGAAGGCGATGATCGAGGATGCGGCGAAATACATGGAGCCAGTCTTCGCGACCTACGGCGGTGAAGACGCCTTCGGCGCCGAGTTGAAAAAGGCCGTGCGCCAGTTCACGGCCGCTCATCCGAACGAGCCGGTCACCGACCTCGCCCAGATCCTGCCTTTTCTTCCGGGCGCGGAAAAATTCTTGGCTCTCGCGCGGACCAGCCTCGGCCCCGTGACCTACCTCGCCGCCCATCCCGGCGAGCCCCCGCCCGATGCGGCGCAATTGCGCCGCTACCTGGTTGGCTCGCCCGACCTCACCGCAGCTTTCAAAGCCATGAAGCTCGTCTGGGACGGCGAGCACCTGACCATGTCTTTCAACTTCAAGTGGGGCAGGGAAAAGGACTGAGCCGGATGGCTCCGGCTATTATTTTTGCGCCGCGCTGGTTTTCTCTGCTGTGGCCTGCTCCTTCAGTTTTTTCACTTTCGGCGCAATCACGTAGGCGCAGTAGCCGGCGTTCGGGTTCAGGCGGAAGTAATCTTGGTGGTATTTCTCGGCAGGCCAGAATTTTTCCAGCGACACGATTTCGGTCGTGATGGGATCGCGGAACACTTTGGCGGCGGCGGCGCGGGATTTTTCGGCGGCGGATTTTTGCGCGGCATTCGCGTAAAGAATAATCGAACGATACTGCGGGCCGTGGTCGTTGCCCTGGCCGCCGACCTGCGTGGGGTTGTGCACCTGCCAGAAATAATCGACGAGCTTCTCCAGCGAGATCACCGCCGGATCGAAGTCGATTTTGATTACCTCGGCGTGACTGGTCGTGTGCGCGCAGATTTGCTCGTAGGTGGGGTTCGGCTCCTTGCCACCGGAGTAGCCGCTGACGACGTCTTTTACGCCGGGCAGGATTTCGTAGGCGGCCTCGGTGCACCAGAAGCACCCGCCGCCGAGGACCAAGGATTCGTTTTGGGAATCAATCTTTGATTTACAAGCGTTCATAAAGACAGCGACCAGCATCGCGAACAACAGCGATAGACCCGCGTGTTTCATGCTCATGAGAGCCAGCATGTGATGAACTATTCCCGGCGCAAGCCGGGGCACCGGCTAGATCGTGGTAACGTTTGCCGATCGGCGCAGCCGGGCGTGGCGTCCATCTGGCGGGATTGCGTCGTCGCCCGCTACGCAGGCGCTGCGCAAGGACAGGCTATGACACTAACCCACCGGCCGGGTCGTGGCTCGCCATCGCCGCCGCGCTCCTCCTTGCTCGATTCACCTCAGAGTCGTCTCCGTCAGGGGCAGCGGCGCGGAACGACTCAGATAACGATGAGAAAATTCCTCCACGTCGCATGGTTTCTATTCGTTGCGGCCTTGGCCACAGCGGCCAGCGCCCCATCGATCAAGGTGACGGTTGATTGTCCGTTCTGCGGTCTTGGCCAGCCGTTTCCCCACGACTGTCCGCGGGCAGGTGAGTTTCCATCGGACCCAGCCGCATCCGATCCGCTGCCGGTGCTGTTGGAAACCGCCCGCGACCACCACCGCCGCCTCGCGTCGATCGCCGGCCTTCCGCTCGCACCGCTCGGCCAACCGCGCTCGTTACGCGAACTCGACGCGCGGCTCACGGACCTTCTCGCCACGACGCGCACCACACTGGCGAAAATGGAGCGCGAACAAGCCGTGGCCCAAACCGAGGCGCAGCGACTCGCCGCCCGCGTCGCTGACCTGCGCGCGCAAATCGCGCGGGCCGCGGATGAAATCGCTGCGGCGGAGCGGGAGATTCCGGAGCAGGAGGCGAATGCCGTCGCGGCGCGCGACCAATTCCTCGTCGCGCAAAAATCCGGCGGACTCCTCCGCGAACAAATCCGGCAGGCGCGTAATCGCCTCTTCCCGCGGCTGCAACTGGCGGCGAAGCACGGTTGGGTTTTACCGCCGAGCAGTTATCGCGAGGTGCCGGCGCCGCTGCCGTTCTTACCTTGGGCGTTCCCATCTGATTTGCGTATCGTGCCGATTCCTCCTCCGATCGCAACGCTCGGGAAGTTGGGCGGAGCGGTCGGGCTGGAGGCTTCGCGAGCGAATGGGCCGCCGTCTGGCACGGCGAGTCTCGACTCGCTAGAGTTGGAACAGACGGTCCGCACGAAACTCAACGAATTCGCCGCACTCTACTATCGCGCCTATGCCGTTTTCGCGGTGCGCGCGGATGCCGGACCCGCTGCGGCCGACGCTCAGACTGCCGCCCTCGCCCAGCTCGAATCCGACCTCGCTCCACTCGCGGCGCGGCGCACCGAGCGGCAGCGGGCGCTCGCGGCCGCGCGTCGGCTCGCCGCCGCCGAACGAGCCCGCGTGGTCGAGGCCCGTCAGCTCAGCGCCCATGCGTGGATCGAGACCGCGATCTATCGGTTTCTTGATCGGCGCGCCGCAGCGGTGCTGAATGAACTCACCACGTCCGCACCAGATGCCGTCCCACTGGCGGTGCTGCGCGAGTGGGCGGCCGCAGCCGCGCAACTGGGCTCGGACCCTGCCGGGGTGATCGCACGGCTGCCTTCGACCCTCGCTGCCCGCCCGGAATTGCTTGCAGAAGTGCAACGCGAAGTCGCGGCACTGCGCACGGAACTCGGTCTCACGATCGAATTTAGCGCGATCGATTTTCCCTCGTGGCTCAGGGCCTACTTATCGGAGGCATCGCCATGAAGTGGCCGCAGATGATTCTCGTGCTGGTAGGGCTCATTGCCGTGGCGTTGGCGGTGCGTTCGCGCCGCGCGGCTGATTCCGCCGCTGTGACTGCTGCCGCGCCCGTGCCCGCCCAACTCGATATCGGCCGCTCGCTGCCGCCGTCGTTCGATCAACCGGGAGTCGTCAGCCGTCAGATCGGACTGATGCGGATCTATCTCGCGGTTGTGCCTGAAATCACCCGGGAAACCGGATCCGAGACGGGAGCGATTGTGCCGATCCTCCTCGTGCTGGAGAATGACACCTATCAGCCGCTCGCGGGCGCCGGGCTGGGCTGGCTGGGCGGACAGCTCGCGGCGGTGACGGTGCTTCGCGTGGGAGCAGGCGGCCGCGACGAGGAGGTTTTTCAAACTGACCTGCCTTTGCCCGCGCGCGCCGACTGGCTGAGCGCCGAGCGCCGAAATTTCACCGTCGACTGGCCGCTGCGCACGGGCGCGCCCGGCCTCTACCGCATCACCGTGCAACTTGCGCTGCCCGATCAACCCACGCTGGAAATCGCCCTGCGGGTGTTGTGAAGCAACGTGAGTGCAAAGGTTCCGCGCGGAGTGCGCCCCGCGGTGAATCATCAAACCAGCGATTTTAACCGGCGGCCGATTCCGGCGAGGCGGGCGCGCGCGAGGAATCGGCCAAGGTGTCTCATGGGAGTGAGAGCCCACGTTGCGCCAAACTATTCCACGCGCAAGCCGAGTAGCCGGGCGTGGGCCACACGTGACACCGTGGCCGCTGCACCGAAGCTTGGAACCCTATCCCAGCCAGCGGCGCGCGCCGGCAAGTGCGGCCAGCGCGAGGGCGAGCAAGCTCGCCGTCGCACCGGCGTCCGGCGTGCCGCTCACCGGTCCTGCGGTAATATTGCCGGTGAAAATCGTGTTCCCATAGGAACCAACGGCAGCACCATCAAAACCAAACACCAGCACCAAGTAATACGAGGTCGCCGGCAAGGAGAAGTTACTAATCAAAGGCAGGAGACCGGGGCCGCTGTCATCATCGCTGGCAATAAACGAGTTCAACACGATATCGTTGCCTGCGACCGCCGGGCCGCTTGATGTTCGGAAAAGACTCATTTTTGCGTCGAACGTCCCGCTATTTATTCCCAAAGACACTACCGTCCCAGCGGTGCCATAGAACGTATACCAATCAGCGGGATTCGATGCGCTGAGGGTGCCGATCGGGTTGCTGGTCCAACTGCCACTAATCGCATCAATCACGAATGCGCGCGCCGGGAGGGCGAGCGCGGTGAATAAAACGACCGGGCAGACGATGGCTTGAAGGAAACGGATTTTCATGGAGCTGAGATGTTTTTTTGGCGGAAGGACAACGAATCCCCCAAAGGAGAATGAAATTTTGCGGGCATGGCTGAGTTTGGAGTGCCGTCCGTGGCGTGGCATGGCGGGACGCAGAGAGCCTCCCACCTACTGCTCTTCATCTTTTCCGCGGAAAGTTTCAGAGTTTTTTCCCCGGCCAGGTAGCGCGCTTGAGCGTCCGCGAAACAGTGGCCGCTGCACCCTGGCTTGAAACCTTATCCCAGCCAGCGGCGTGCGCTGACGATTGCGGCTAGAGCCAAACCGAGCAGGCCCGCCGAGGCGCCGCCGTCTGGCGTGTTGTTCGCCGCAGGGCCGCTCACCACCACGCTGACATCATCCAACCCCCAATACGACGGGTTGTGCATAAATGAGAATTGCAGCGTCGTCGAGGTTGAGGTCGCGACCAACCCGGTGAATGAGTATTGGGTGAACGCAAACGCGGCGGTGTTGGATAACGAGACCAGATTGGCTCCCCCGTTCCATGAGACGCCAAAGAACGTCGGGGAATTTGTCGTTCCCTGCTGTTGGTTAAAAAGCCAGAAGCTCAGATCGTAAGATTCGCCGACTGTTGTCGCCAGAGTCTGGCTGAGAAATCTCAGGCTCGATGGTCCGGCCGCAAGCCCGTGCGTGCCGGAGTGGACATACGATGCCCCCCCGCCGTTGATGCCGACGGGCGCGTTGAGATCGATGACGACCCCGAGTTGGTTGGGGTTTTGATTCCACCCAGAAACCAGATTTCCCGTTTCGAATCCGCCGTTGATGACGAGATTTGCGGCGGCGACGGACGAAACATCGCTCCAGTAAAGAACGAGCGCGGCGATGGGCACGAATTTGGAGACGAGGTAAGAGGGTTTCATTTTGCGATTGGAAGTGAAAATCAAATGGTGGCCGGCGCTTTTTTGGAGCCTGCGTAGCGAGCTGGGTGACCTAGAATCGCGAAGCGCACAGGGCCTCTGCATTTTTCCCGAGGAAAGTTTCAGGTTGGTTTTGGCCTAGGTGACTTGGTCGCCTCACTGACTTCGGCGCTGCGCGCTTCGAGGCCACAAGTCGCTGCGCATCCAACGCCGACTACGCTCAACCGAGCCTCCACGCTCGGAATTTCCACCGCAGCGCTGTCAGACCCGCCAGCCCGGCGAAAAACAGCGCGAGCGTCCCGCCCGCATCGGGCACGGAGGAATTGGGCGTCACCGGCGCCAGCACGCTGCCGAAGGCGACATTGTCGGTGTCCTGTGCAAACTCGATCAACGCGCCGGGCGCGAGCAATCTATTCGGGGCAAACTGGATGGTCATCCGGCGGAAGACATCACCCACTGGCGCCGCGCCCGTCAGCGCCACCGCATCGCCATAGGTGATGCTGATGCCCTCATAGATGCCGTAGATTGGAATGCCAGAAGGAGTGGCGAGGGAAAATTCCAGGCCGGCCGCGGTGCCGGCCGTGCCGACGAAATTGATGCCTGCAAACTGGCCAAACGGGAACGACACATCAAAGACGGTGCTGCCGGGCTGGCCATCCAAGCTGACCGAGACGATGCTGTGCGAAGTGGAGGCGTTGAAGAGCAACCAAGGGGCCGAGCTGCTGGGGTTGCTGGTGTTGCTGGCCGTGAGGGTGAAAGGATTGCCGCCGGCTGCCTGCACCCCGCCAAAGCCGGTGCCGAGACTTTGCCACGTGGCGTTGGCCGTGCTCCCATCCGAAAACAAAACCTGCACGCCCATGCCCGTCATCGTGGAGCCGGTGGTGCCGAAGCTGGCAAAGGCATCCGTGCTGTGCACGACGCCTAAAGTGTAATTGTAGGTAACTGCATGCACCGCCGTGAGGGGCACGAGCGCGCCGGCGACCGCGAGGAGGCGAAGGAATGGGTTCATAGGAATCGTGAGATTGAATTGGGAGGGCAGGCTTGGCCCGCGTCCGAGCGAGACGGGCCTGTAATTCATACTCTCACGAAATGAGGGCGGAAGTTTCAGAAAAATTAGGCGAATCATCGCATGGCGATGCCCGGATCAAAAAACGAAGGGCAATGGCGTAGCGCGCCACCGCACTGCTACCAATCCAACCCCACCGCGCCGAGCTCGCGCCGCAGCGCCGCCAAATCCCACGTCTGCACGCGGCCTTCCAGGCTCACGACGCAGAGCCGCTCGTTTCCGACAAAAGCGAGTCCCGATACCCAACCCATCGATTCGGGCGAGGCGAGCCGGGTCAAAATCCTCCCCGTGGCCGTCTCGATCAAGCGCACGCCCCGGGCGTTGCCATCGACGAGCGCGAGCCACCGGCTATCCGCGGAGAACGCCCCCGCCAGCACCTTGTCGTTGGCGCTCGCCATCAGCTCCGGGCCGCGGGTCCAGTCCGCCGGTTGCCAGAGCGCACCCTTGCCATTGTCCTTCCCGGCGTAAATCCACCGTCCGTCCGGGCTCCACGCAACGTAATCGCCCGCGACCTCACCGAGAGTCGCGACGACCGCGCCCGTGAGCGTATCATGCACGGCCGCGGGCGCACCGCCCGGCCGCTGCGCGTTTACGGCGAGCCGCGCGCCGTCGGGCGCGAAGGCGGCGCTCACCGCGCCGGCGTGCGACCAGCGCGCCACGACGGCGCGCGTGCGCACGTCGATGATCTTGACGGTGCCGTCCTTCGGCTGCACGAGCGCGAGCCGGCCGGTCGCGGCGTGCAGGTCCGCGCAGTAAAATCCCGTTTCAGCATCCACCTGCTCGCCGGCCTGCGGCGTGCCCCACTCATCCTGCGCGTCGCGCGGGAGCGCATGCCGCCAAAGACCGCCTTCCGTGAGCGCCACCCACACGGCTCGGCCGGCGACATCCAGCCGCAGCGTGCCCGCCTCGCGACCTTGGCCAAACCCCACGGCGATACGCTCACGTTTCCCTGTCACGTCGAGCAGCACGCCACCCGCCCACGTGCCCACCGCGAGCCAGCGCCCGTCCGCCGCCAGCGCCACGGGGCCGCCCCGCTGCGGCACGGTCGTTCCACCCGCAACCACATCCGCACCGCTCAGCACCGGGCTGTCGCGCAGCGTCGTCAGCAGCACCGGACCCGCGCGAAAGGAGCGCCACTGCGTCGCCGGTTCGCCTGCATACCAAGTGCCCGGTCGGCCGCCGTCGAACTTACTGAGCAGGACCCGCCCTTGATCGATTTCCCACAGCCGCGTCTGCCCCACCTGCTCGGTCAGTAGGATCTGTTTCCCATCCGCCAAGAACCGCGCGTGCAGCGCCCCGCGGTCCGGCAGCACCGCGCGCACCGCGAGATCGCGCGCCGCCCGCACCTCAGCCAACCCGCCGGCCAGCCGCGTCGCCAGCCAGCGACCGTCCGGTGACCACGCGACCAGCTCCACGCGCCGTGCGGGCTTTTGCTGCACGAGCGTTTTTCCCGTGGCCGCGTCGATCACAGCGAGCACGTTGTCCTTCGGCTCCTTGCCGCCGCCCACGGCGAGCCGCGTGCCGTCCGGTGAAAACGCGATCACCGTCACCCACTCGCTGGCGGTCCACTCGCCGTCGGGCTCGCCGCCGGGCAGCCGGTGAAAACTCACGCCGCCCTCCGGCCGCGTCACCGCGAGGCGCGCGCCGTCGGGCGAGAAATCCATGTCCTGCCCGTAGCCGCCGACGGCGCCCTTGAACGCATACGCACGCCCCGCCAACCGCAGCGCCGCGCGCCCGTCGGCCGTCGCGAGCACGTGCGTTGTGTCGTCACTCAACCGCACCGCCACCCAGCGCCCGTCGCGCGAATAAACCGACAGGCTCACGGACGAAGCCGGCCCGCGCCACGCCCAAACTTCCGTGCCCGTCGCCGTCTCGCGCAGCGAAAAATTCCCCTGGCCAGCATCGACGAACACGCGTCCGAAATCCGCCGAAGGCACCAGCCACGCCGCATCGCCCGGCCAAGGCCGTCGCTCGATCGGCGAATCCCAATCCGGCAACGCCAGCGCCGCCACCGCCTCATTGCGCGCCGCCGCGCTCGGGTTGATCTGCGCCGCGCGCGCCAGGAGCCTGAGCGATTCACGGCGCTGCCCATCCTTGCCACTCTGCCGCACCGCGCTCGCTTGCGCGACGAGCGCCTCGGAGAGGCTCGACTGCGACTGCGCGAACGCCGCGCGCAGCTCGCGGTTTTTCAACGCGAGCGTCACCGCACCGCCCGCCAGCGTGGCGACCAGCGCCACCGCGAGCGCGGCCAGCGCGGGATTCCGCCGTGCCCACGCCGCGATATGCGCCGCCGCCGACACCGGCCGCGCCGCAATCGGCCGGCCCGCGATCCACGCGCGCAAATCCGCCGCCAGCGTCGCCGCCGAAGCGTAGCGCGCCATCGGCTCCGGCGAGAGACACTTACCCGCGATCACCGCGAGATCGCGCGGCACGGTCTTGAGCGCGGACAAACTCGTCCCGGCCCCGTCGGTCATCTCGGCCGGCGGCGCGCCCGTGAGCAGCTCGTGCAGAATCGCGCCGAGCCCGAACACATCCGCCGCGAGCGTCGCCGCGCCCGCGCCCGCGCGCAGCACCTCGGGCGCGAGGTAGCCACGCGTGCCCATCACGGCGAGCGGCCGGGTAAACGGCGAGCCCGATTCTTTTTCGCGCGCGGTTTTCGCGATCCCGAAGTCGCTCACAAACGCCCGCTCCGCCTCGTCGAACAAGATGTTGCCCGGCTTCAGGTCGCGGTGCAGCACGCCGCGCGCATGCGCGTGCTGCACCGCATCGGCCAAGGTTGCGATGAGCGCCGCGCTCTCGCGCCATTTCCCGTGATAGCGCTCGACGCGCTGCGCAAGCGAGCCGCCCGCGCACAGCTTCATCGTGAAATACGGCAGCCCGTCGTGCTCGCCCACGCTCAGCACCGGCAAAATCGCCGGATGATCGAGCACGACGGGCTGCCGTATTTCACGATGAAGCTGTGCGCGGGCGGCTCGCTTGCGCAGCGCGTCGAGCGCTATCACGGGAAATGGCGCGAGAGCGCGGCGCTCATCG
>JANNEY010000628.1:0-2010 GCA_031379235.1 Opitutaceae bacterium
CACGCCGTCGGTGAAGAATGCGTTCTCGGGGTCCGGGCTGCGATTGGCGAAGGGGAGGACGGCGATGGATTTGTCGGAAGCGAGTGGGGTGGCAGTTTCCGTGGTGGGCCGTGCGCTCCGCCGCGCGGCAGCGTCGGAAGGTGGCGTAGCGTCAGAATTTCGGTTGAGTTGCTTCCAACCGAAAGCGCCGAGGAGAATCGCGGCGATGGCAGCTCCGGCGATCCAAGCATGCCGCGCGCGGAGCGCACGGCCCACCTTCGCTGGCCGAACCTGTAGGGGCGTGGCTTGACCACGCCCGTCTTCTTGGGCGCGGACGAGCCGCGCCCCTACAGCGGCATCCTCTGGTCCGAGCAATTTTTTCACCCGCGTGCAAAACGCGGCCGTCGTTTCCCCGCCCGGCAGCCGCGTCCACTGCACGGCGCGGAACTCCTCGGGCACGAGCGCGTCGGCGTCGCGCGTGTCGTCGATCACTATGGGCAGGAGGAACGGCGTGCCGTCGGCGATGGTGTGCGTGCGTTGCGCGGCGAGTTTCCACTCGAGGCGGAAGTAGCCCTCGCGGCGCGCCTGCGTGTTGGCCGAGATGACGGGCGCGAACAACGCGCAGGATTTGATCTGCTCGCGGATCTTGCGGTCCCAGGCGTCGCCGCCGGTGAGTTCGCTCTGGTCGAGCCACACTTCGACCCCGGCGGCCTGGAGCGTCGCGCAGATGCGCTGGGCCGCGGCCACGTCCTGCTTGGCGTAGCTGAGGAAGACGGCATGGGCGGCGGAACTCGCGGCCGATTCGGGCGTGGGGCTGGACATGTTGACCGGGGCGGAACGTGGTGGCGGCGCGGAGTGGAGACGAGGAGAAATGCGCCGGCCGTGCGCGTCGGTCACGGCTTTCCGGTTTGGGTAGGGGCGTGGCTCGGCCACGCCCGAGGGTGCGCACGAGGCGCGCCCCTGCGACGGCCTTTTCGGAAGGGCGCGGACGAGCCGCGCCCCTACGCAGGCGAGCGGAAGCGTGGTGCGCCCGCGGAGGCGGAACGGCGCGCGCTCAGGCGCGCATCTTTTTCCACGTCGCGAGACAGCGCTCGGCGGTCTCGAACTCCGAGTAGCGGCTGCCTTCCTGCTCCATGAGATAATACTCGACGCCGCCCACGGCCTCGACGGTGGCGAGGATTTCCTGCCACGGCGTAACGCCCTCGCCGAAGAGGACGCGGTAGCCTTTTTCCTCCTGGCGCGTGCCGGGCGCCCAATCTTTTAAGTGAACGCTCTGGATGCGGCCGGGGTTGGCCTTGATCCACGCGATGGGATCGGCGCCGGCTTCGATGCAGGTGCCGACGTCGAACTGGAGCACGAACTCCTTGGGCGTGCCCGCGGCGAGGATGTCCATGATCCGCGTCTCGCCCTCGATTTTCTTCCACTCGCTGGCGTGGTTGTGAAAACCGGCGGTGAGGCCGTGCGGCCCGAGTTCCGCGGTGGCGGTCGTGAGATCGCCGGCGAGTTTTTTCCAGCCCTCGGCCCCGACCGCGGTGCGCGGCGCGCTGGCGAGCACGAGTGTTTTTGCACCGAGGATTTGGTTGAGCTCGATCGCGCGCGCCATCGTCTCTCCGGGCGTGAACGACGCGAAACTGTTGTGCGTCGACCAGCAGCGCAGCCCGAGATCGTCGAGCTGGCGGCGGACATCTTTGGCGAACGGAAACGTCCACGCAAAATACGGCGAATAAAACTCCACGACCTCGTAGCCAATCTTGGCGACGGTTTGGAGCGTCTTCGGCAGATCTTTTTGGAGTTCGCCGCGGACGGCGTAGAGCTCGATGCCGATGGGATATTTTTTCTTTGGCGCGAGGGCGGCCGGTGTGGTCGCGGCCACGGCTTTGCCGGGGAGCGAGCGCAGCGCGAGGACGGCAGGCACGGCTGCGGTGGCGGCGAGAAAACGACGGCGGGTAAGGGGCGACATGGCGATGGACATGTGGGTAGGGTGGGGGAAAGACGAGGACGAGGGTAAGTGGGAGCCGGACGCGGGCGGAC
>JANNEY010000009.1:0-6256 GCA_031379235.1 Opitutaceae bacterium
GCCCTTCTTCAGGACTTCGGACGGGTGGTTGACCTTGCGGGTCCAGCTCATGTCGGAGACGTGCACCATGCCGTCGATGCCCTCTTCGAGTTCGATGAAGGCGCCGTAGGTCGTCATGTTGCGCACCTTGCCGCGGACGCGTGCGCCCATCGGGTAGTTGTGGCGAACCATGTCCCACGGATTCGGCTCGAGCTGGCGGAGGCCGAGCGAGATCTTCTGCTCGTCCTTCTGGATGCCGAGGACAACTGCGTCCAATTCCTGACCGACCTTGAGGAGTTCGGAGGGCTTGGTGATGCGCTTGGTCCAGGACATCTCGGTGATGTGCACGAGACCTTCGACACCGGGCTCGATTTCGACGAACGCGCCGTAGGGCACGAGGTTGACGACCTTGCCGTGAACCTTGGCGCCGACGGGGAACTTGCGGTCGATCTCATCCCACGGATTTTTCGTGGTCTGCTTGAGACCGAGGGAGACGCGCTCTTTGTCGCGGTTCACCTCGATGATCATGACCTGAATCTCCTCACCCTGCTTGAGCATCTCGGAGGGGTGCGAAATGCGGCCCCACGACATGTCGGTGATGTGGAGCAGGCCGTCCATGCCGTCGAGGTCGATGAACGCACCGAAGTCGGTGATGTTCTTGACCACGCCCTTGCGGACCTGGCCGGGCTGAATCGAGTCGAGGAGGTTGCGGCGCTTCTCGGTGCGCTGCTGCTCGATGAGCTCGCGGCGGGAGAGAACGACGTTCTGGCGGGCGACATCGATCTTGAGGACCTTGAAGTCGTAGGTCTGGCCGACGTATTGATCGAGATTCTTGGGGGGCTGGATGTCGATGTGCGACGCCGGCATGAAAGCATCGACGCCGATCGAGATGATAAGGCCGCCCTTGACCTTGGCCTTGACGCGACCCGCGGCGATGGAGCCCTCGGGGAATTTGGTGAGGATGTTATCCCAGTTCTTCTTTTGCTCGGCCTTGTCGAACGACAGGATCGGAGCGCCGAACTTGTCTTCCAGCTTTTCGACAAGCACCTCGATGGTGGAGCCGATCTGGAGTTCGCCGATGTCGAGGAACTCGTTGGCGGGAATGACGCCTTCGGATTTACCGCCAATATCGACGACGACGTCGTTCTGGCGAATTTCGGTGATAACACCGGGGACAATCGCGCCTTCCTTCAACTTGTCGAAGGATGACTGCGCGAGCAGGTCTTGCATTACTGAACTCATATGCGGAATACGCCGGCTGCGCGCCCGCTCCAACGGCGCTCATCCGACGGGTCGGCCGCGCCGTGAAGCGCGACCGGATTGGTTAATGGTTGAACTAACGAGACAGGCTGGCGGGAGCTCGCGGCATTACGCCAACCCGACCGACTAACCGCCGCGAACGGTCAGACTCCCGGTTGCCGGGGCGTGCCGCAAGCCCGAAGTTGCCGGGCAAAT
Organism: Opitutaceae bacterium; assembly: GCA_031379235.1. Taxonomy (GTDB): domain Bacteria; phylum Verrucomicrobiota; class Verrucomicrobiia; order Opitutales; family Opitutaceae; genus ER46. The sequence continues at coordinate 1,435 of JANNEY010000009.1, forward strand.
ATGCCGTCGCGCGGGCTTAAGGCCGGACACGTTCCGTTTCAGCCGGCACCCCCAGCACTCGCCCAATCCGTTGAAAAAATACTTCATATTGCGGCGTATCGCGCAGCGGGGTCTCGGTCGCCTGCCCGGCCCGGTTCGAGGAATCACCCTCAAGAATTTCGCCCAGCCGCACCGCGATCTCGGTGCCCTTCCCATCCAAGGTGGGTTTCAACTTTACCTTCATCGAGATTTGCCGGGCGCTGCCGTGGGTCTCACCGGCCCGCACGCCACCGATCGCTTCAAATTCACCCTGCGCCGGCCCACCGCGCAAAAAGCGGTAGCCCATATCGGCCGCGGCTGCCCGCACCGCATCGTAGGCCGCGCGCGGGGCCGCCGCGTAGCTGCGCACCTTCGCTTCGTCCCTCGCCGCGATCTGACCGCGGATCGCACTCGTGGCCTCGCCCATCGACTCGCAGCCCGTCAGGGCAACCAGAGCGGCCAGCCCGCAAAGTAGTTTCACGTTCATCGCGCTCAGCAGTGTCGCCCGACGGCGGACGCAGCAAGCGCCATCCCGGCAAAACAAAACTCCCCTCGTGCAACCCCTGCGATTGAAACACCCGGGCCGGATGGCAGGAATTGCCGCGGGTAATGCGTAACGATCTCATCGCGGCGGCTTGTGTTTACCCCACGCGCCGCTACGTTTCCGCACCATGCTTTCCGACCGGCCCTACCTGCGGGACGACTATCCTCGGGAAAAGACGTCGGCACTGATCTGGTTGCTGTCGGCGATTGTCGCTGGCTTCGCGCTCCAAATGATCTTGGGCGCAGAATGGTTCCGGGGTGCCGACGAACGCTTGACCGATACCTTCGGACTCACGCCGGACGCGCTCAAGCACGGGCGCCTTTGGCCGCTGCTCACCTATTCCTTCCTCCACAGCACCGATTTCATATTCCACGTCGTCGCCAACGGTCTCGCGCTCTTTTTTCTCGGTCGCGAGCTCGCTCCGATGCTTGGCACCAAGCGTTTTCTCGGGCTCTACGGCGCCGCGACCTTGGTTGGCGCGCTGACGTGGGCGGGCGTGCACTGGAACGGCAGCTCCGCTCCGCTGATCGGCGCGACAGCCGGAGTGATGGCGTTGCTCGCGGTGTTCGCGTGTTTCTTCCCGAACGAGCGCATCAGTTTTCTTTTATTCTTTGTGCTTCCGGTGACGCTGAAACCCAAGCATGTGCTCTGGGGTGTGGCCGTGCTGGAGGGGCTTGGCCTGACCTTGTGCGAAATCCCCGCGGTCTCACTTCCCTTGAATCTCACGCTGGCTTGCTCTGCCCACCTCGGGGGTTTGGCGGTCGGCCTGTTCTATCACCGTTTCGTGCATCACGCCCGCTGGTTCAACCCCGAGGATCGCGCGCCCGCCGCACCCGTCCGCCAAACCGTCCTCGCCCACAGTGTCGTTCAGTCGGCTGCCGCCGAGGAATTCGCGCCACCCGCGCCGCCGCGATCCTCTGCGGATGTCCGCGCGGAGGTCGACCGCATCCTCGACAAGATCAACAGCGCAGGTCTGGCCGCCCTCTCCGCCGAGGAAAAACGCGTCCTCGCCGAAGCCAAATCCTTCCTGAAGCGTCCTTAATTTGGACTCCGCCCATTTCCACCGAAACATTTCCCCTCCGCCGTCCTCTCACCACGCCATGATTCGCGCCCACGGAACCCTCCGCTCCCTCTTTCTTCGCGTCGCCGCAGCGCTTGCCCTCGCCTCGGGCGCCGTCGCCGCCGACCGGAAGCTCTTCTCGACTTCCGATATTTTAGCCACCGAGGCCAACGCCCTGACCAAGCTCCTCGACGAACTCCACTACAATCACGACGCCGTGCGCAGCGCGGATTACGCCAGCGTGATACCCGACTACATGGAGTCCCTCGACGGCCAGCGCCTGTTTTTTCTCGGTTCCGATCGCACCAAATTCGATGAGGATTACGCGAAGAACATCTACTACAACACGGCCTTTCTCGGTAACATCAACGCCGCCTACGAAATCTTCTACGTTTATCAGACCCGCGTGGAGGAACGCATCGCCTGGATCGTCGAGCAACTGAACCAGGACTTTGATTTTACCACGAACGAAACCTACCGCCGCGACCGCACCAAATCCGAATGGCCCGTCAACGCCACCGCCGCGAATGAACTCTGGCAGAAGCGTCTGAAATTTGAACTCGTCGAGGAAATCCTGAATAAAAAAACTCTCGCGGAAGCCAAGGACAAGGTCCGCAAGCGCTACGAACGCATGCTGAAAAATCTCGGCGAACTCGAAGGCAAGGATCTCGCCGAACTCTACCTCACCACCATCGCCAAGCTCTACGATCCGCACTCTACCTATTTTTCGGCGGAGACCTTCGAGGATTTCGGCATTCAGATGAAATTGAAGCTCGTCGGCATCGGCGCCCTCCTCGGGGTCGACGACGACACCTGCGTCGTTAAGGAAATCATTCCCGGCGGGCCCGCCGATCTTGGCCGCCAGTTGAAACCCAACGACAAGATCATCTCGGTCGGCGAAAAGGGCGGCGAGCCGGTCGAGATTTTCGGCATGAAATTGCGCAAAATCGTCGACAAGATCCGCGGCCGCAAGGGCACGGAGGTTAGTCTCATTGTGCAACCGGCCGACGCCACCGACACCTCTGTGCGCAAGGAAATCATCATCACGCGCGATACCGTGAAGCTGAATTCCGCCCGTGCCCGTGCCGCCGTCTTCGAAGTGCCGGCCGAGGGCACCGAAGGGAAAATGCAGACCCTCGGTGTCATCACGCTCCCCGCCTTTTACAACGAAGGCGACGACGGAGACACCGACTCGGAGCGCAGCTCCGCTTCCAAGGATGTCGCCCGCCTCATCGAACAACTCAAGCAACGAGGCGCGCAAGGTCTCGTGCTCGATCTTCGCCGTAACGGCGGCGGCTACCTCGCCGAAGCCATTGAACTAACCGGTCTCTTCATCCAAAAAGGCCCCGTGGTGCAGGTGAAAAATTTCAACGGCGATATCCAGGTCGACGGTGACAAGGATTCGCGCATCGCCTACGCCGGCCCACTCGCGGTCCTCGTCGATCGCTTCAGCGCTTCGGCCTCCGAGATTGTCGCCGGAGCCCTGCAAAATTACGGCCGTGGTATCGTAATCGGGGACAGTTCCACCCACGGCAAAGGCACCGTGCAGCAAGTCGTGGAAATGAAGCAGCTCTCGCGCGCGCTCGCCCTCACGCCGCAAAAAACCGGCGCGGCCAAGTTCACCATTCAGAAATATTATTTACCCAGTGGCGCCTCGACCCAGCTGAAGGGGGTCATTCCTGATATCACCCTGCCCTCCATCGAGGACTACATCCCGATGATCGGGGAATCTGATCTGCCGCGCGCCTTGGTCTGGGATCGCATTCCCACCAGCAAATTTGACGGCGAGCCGCTCGATCAAAAGGTGCTCACGCCCCTGCGCCAGGCCAGCGTCGATCGGCAGGCCAAACTCGAGGAGTTTACCTACCTACGGAAAATCGTGGATGCGTTCAAGAGCCGGCAGGAGCAAAAATTAATCTCGGTTAACCTCGACGAGCGCCAAGCCCAGAAGGTCAGTGACGACAAATTCCGCAAAGAGATGAAAGCGGAAAAGGATCGCCTCGCGAAAAATGATTACACCTTCAAGCCAATCTATCTTGGTCCGCCCCCCGTCCCGAAGATCAAGGCGCCGAAAAAGGACAGCGACGATGATGACGACGTCGACGACGCGGAGGAAAACGAAACCTACGTGAAGATGGATGTGCATCTCCGCGAAACCCTCCGCGTGCTTAACGACGCCATTATCCTCGGCCGCAACCGCGAGCTTTGGGCCAGCACCCACGCCCCACTCACCGTCAAAGGCGGCTGAAGCCCCTTAGCGATAAGCGAAGACGAAGCGATCGCGACCGGTTAGATCCTGCACCGACTCCGTGCGGGCAAATCCCGCCTCCATCGCGAGTGAGATCAGCCGCGCATGCTGGGCAATACCGGTTTCCAGCGCGAGCAAACCGCCACTCACAAGGAATTGCGGGGCCTCGCGAACAATCGCCGCCAAATCGGCGAGCCCGTCTTCCGCGGCAGTGAGCGCAGCGATCGGCTCAAAGCCCCGCACTTCGGGCGAGGTCTGGGTGGTTTCCTCTGCCGTGAGATAAGGCGGGTTCGAGACGATAATCTCGAAGGCCTGCACCGGGACGGCCTTGAACCAATCAGACGCGGCCAACGAAACGCGCGCCGCCAAGCCAGTCGCCGCCACGTTTTCCCGCGCCAACGCTAGCGCCTCTTCACTCCGTTCCACCGCGAGCACCGTCGCCGCGGGAAACAGCCCAGCGAGCGCCAGCGCAATCGCGCCCGAGCCCGTGCCGAGATCCAAAATCCTGGATGGCGCAAGTGCCGCCGCGCGCTGACCGATCAATTCAACCAGCAATTCAGTCTCCGGCCGCGGGATCAGCGCACGCCGATCGACCTTGAGTTTCAGGCCGTGGAATTCGGTCTCGCCGATGATGTATTGCAGCGGTTCGCGTTGTGCACGACGACGGACCAGCGGGCGAATTTTCTCCAACTCCGCTTCCGCCAACGGCCGTTCGAACTCCATGTAGAGCTGCATCCGCTTCCGCCCGAGCGCATGCCCGATCAGCAGCTCCGCATTCAACCGGGCCGACTCGATTCCCTTGCTGGCGAAGAATTCCGTCGTCCGCTTGATGATTTCGAGGACGGTCAGCATCGGTCTTCCCCCACACAGGGGTGGGCCGTGCGCTCCGCGCGCGGCATTCCGGAACCGGCCGGCATCGGGCCCGCCGCGCGCGGATCGCCCGGCCCACCTT
>JANNEY010000013.1:0-20897 GCA_031379235.1 Opitutaceae bacterium
CACCTGCACCTGCGCGAGATCAAGATGGGACTTTGGGTCTGGCATGCCACCGTCCACCCTGCACGGCACCGCGGATTTGGCCAGCTAATTTAACCGCCACTGCCAGCGAACACCTTGCGCGGCTTCTCCGCAGCACCGTGCTAAGGTGAAGGCTAGGCTAAAAATGCCGTTGACGCCGGGTGCGCGGGTTGGCCTATTAACCGGCTTTTCCTTTCACCACCCGTCGTCTTACGTCCGTCCTCATGTCTATCGAAATCAAGATCCGCAAGAACGAGCCCATTGACCGTGCGCTGCGTCGCATGAAGAAAAAGCTCGATCGCGAGAACATCATCAAAGGCACCCGCGCCAAGCGCTACTACGAGAAGCCCTGCGAGAAGCGTCGCCGCAAGGATAAGGTCCAGGCCTTTACCCAGATGCTCCGCCGCCGTTACGCGGAGTAATTCCTCCGACCCGGTGTCTGTCCCTTTGGCCGCGCCTCCGCCCCTGCGGAGCGCGGCTTTTTGCTGGCTGCTCATTTTCGCCGTGCAAACCGTCGCGACTCCGGCCTCGTTCGTCTGGTCGCACCCTTGAAACCGATTCTTGCCCTTTCCACGAGCTGGTGCTCCCACCGGCATCAGGACGGCCATGCGATGTTGCAGGAAATGGCCGGACTGGGTTTCACGCACGTCGAACTCAGCCACGGCATCCGCATCACGCTGGTCCCGGGAATCATTCGCGCCGTGCAGGAAGGGGTCGTGCAGATCAGCTCGACGCACAATTTCTGCCCGCTTCCAACCGGTGTGACGCAGGCGGCGCCGAATCTTTTCGAGCCTTCGGCACTGGAGTCAGCCGAGCACGAGCAGTGGTTGCGCCACACCAAACGCTCGATCGACTTTGCCGCGCAAGTGCGGGCGCGCGTGCTGGTGTGTCACTTGGGCAGTGTGAGTTTTTTCTGGTTCAACCCGGCGAAGAAACTCCGGGCCTATCTGCGCGAGCACGCCGATGCGGGCCGCACCGCGGGCGACAAATGCTATCACGCTTTGTTGGCCAAGGCGCTGGCGCGGCTGCGCCGCCGGATGCCGCCGTATTGGGCGCGGACGAAGCAGAGCATCGCTGCAGTGAGCGACTACGCGCAGCAGAAAGGCGTGAAACTCGGCTTTGAGAACCGGGAGAAATTCGAAGAGCTGCCGCTCGACGGGGACTACGCGGAGTTCCTCGCAGAGTTTCCGGCCGAGGCTCCGGTCGGTTACTGGCACGACACCGGCCATGCCGATATCAAGGAAGGCATGGGGCTCCTGGAACACCGCGCACATCTCGAAAAACTTTCGTCCCGCACGATCGGGTGGCATCTTCACGACGTGAATGCGGATGGGAAAGATCACCAGCCGGTCGGCGCGGGCCGAATCGATTTCAAAATGGTGAGCGGATTCTGGCGGCCGGAGCACCTGCTGACGCTGGAACTGAGTCCGCGGGTGACGGTGGACGACGTGAAAGCATCGAAAGCGCGAATCGAAGCGCTGATAAAGTAGGGCAGGTCTCTGACCCGCCCTCGGTGCGAATACTGAATGCGTAAAAGGGCGGGTCAGAGACCCGCCCTACTTTTGGGCTGCGCCAAAATTTCGGCGATCCAGCGGCGATGCGGGCCGGAGAGCGTGATAGTGGCGAGTTCGGCGAGCGGCACCCAGACGAGTTCGGCGCGGAGCTGGCCGGTCGGTGCCGGCAACGCGTGGATCGATTCGGTGATTTGGAAACGCGTGATGGCGCGGCGTTTTTTGGCGAGCAACGCGCCGCGCGTGACTTTCGCGAGCGGGAGTCCGGCCTGCTCAGACGTGGGGAGCTCGTGGATGTTGGCGAAGCGGCGGGCGGCGGCGGCGGAGCGGTGGAGTAGGAGTGCACGGTCGCGTTCGCACCAGACGCGCGTGACGAGGCGTTGCTCGATTTTTTTGGGCGCGAGACGTGGGTAGGCTTCCGGCTCGCCGCGCTTGGCCGCTGCACAAAACTCGCGCACCGGGCACGTGAGGCAGAGTGGTTTTTGACGGAAGCACACGGTCGCGCCGAGTTCCATCATCGCTTGATTGTGGTCACCGGGCGTGGCGGCGGGAAGCAAGGCCTCGGCAAGTGGCGCGAAAATTTTCGAGGCGCTCGCGCTGTCGCGAAACTCCGTGCCGTCCGCCGTGAGCCGCGCGAGGATGCGCACGACGTTACCATCGACGCAGGCCGCCGGTGCGCCAAAGGAAATACTCGTGATGGCCGCCGCGGTGTAAGGGCCCACGCCGGGCAGCTCGCGCCACGCCTCGGGTGTGCGGCGCAGCTCGGGCCACGCGACGACCTGTTGCGCGAGGCGGTGAAGGTTCCGCGCGCGGGAGTAGTAGCCGAGGCCTTCCCAGAGCTTGAGCACGCGGCTCTCGGAGGCGGTGGCGAGGGTGGTGAAGTCCGGTAACACAGCGAGCCAGCGCGCGAGGTAGGGGAGCACGGTTTTCACCTGCGTCTGCTGGAGCATGAACTCGCTGACGACCGTCTGGTAAAGCGACGGCGATTCGCGCCAGGGGAGTTTCCGCGCATGGACGCGATACCAGCCGAGGAGCGCACGTTGAAACTTCGGGGCCGCGGCGATGAGGACGGAAGCAGAGGAGCGCGGCATTCCGAGCATTGGCCACAAAGAGGCGCAGCAGGCGCAAGAAAATACCCGGCGCCGCCGCGAGTATTTCTTTTTGCGCTTTCCGCGCCTTTTTGCGGCTGTCAGGCGATGCCGAAGAAATTTAACGACGAGCCGGAGGCGCCCAAGAAGCTCGCCTCCTACACTGCGAAGCTCGACGACGCGCAGATGGAAAAACTTCGCGCCATCGGCGAGGCGCGGGGCTGGGAGCGGTTCGAGGTGCCCTACACGCGCTTCGCGTTCAAGGCCGAGCAGCTCAAGATCAACGTGAGCGCCTACACGAGCGGCAAGGTCGTGATTGCGGGCAAGGGCACGGAGGATTTTGTGCGCGACACGCTGGAGCCGGAGGTCATCGGCGCGGCGACGCTCGGCTATGACGAAGTCCTGCATCCCGATTGGTTCGAGTCGCACGCGGGGCTCGACGAGAGCGGCAAGGGCGACTTCTTCGGGCCGGTGGTCGCCGCGACCGTGATTGCCGATAAGTCGGCCATCGACGCGTGGCGCGAGGCGGGCGTGCAGGACTCCAAGAAAATCGCCGAGCCGCAGATCATGAAACTAGACCAGATCATCCGCAGCACGCGGGGCGCGGTGGTCGAGGTCTGCTACTGCCGGACGATGGAGCGCTACAACGAGCTGATGGGCCGTCCTGGGGCGAACCTGAACCGCCTCCTTGCTTGGCAGCATGCCACCGCGCTGTCCGACGCGCTCGCGAAGAAGCGGGTGCCGTGGGGCCTCCTCGATCAATTTTCCGAACAGCCCCTCGTGCAGCGCGAGCTGGCGAAAAAGGGCGTCGCCGATTTCGACCTGAAGATGCGCACCAAAGCGGAATCTGATCCGGTGGTGGCGGCCGCGTCGGTCGTGGCGCGCGCGGAATTTGTGCGGGCGATGCACGAACTTTCGCAGCGCTTCGGCGCGAAGCTGCAGAAGGGCGCCGGCCCGCTCGTGAAAACACAGGCCGCGCAGATCATGGAAAAATTTGGCACGCGCGCGCTGGGCGATTTCGCGAAGCTGCACTTCCGCACCGCCTACGAGGTCGTCTCGGCCGCGGGTAAGCTCGACGAACTGCCGCTCAAGCTACCGCCGCCGAAGATGGAATGGTAGGGCGAAGCGTCCGCGGTTAGCCGCGGGCGCACCTCGCCTCACCGGGACGGTGGGCCCCACCACCTGCGTTTCTCCGTGAGGGAGCTACTTCTTCGCGAGCGCCCGGTTGAGTGCGCTGACGATGGCTTTGATCGAGGCGAGTTCGATGTTCGTGTCGATGCCGGCGCCGAAGAGCGTGAGGCCGCGATCCGTCTTGATCTGGATGTAGCTCACCGCGCGGGCTTCAGAGCCCTTGCCGAGCGAGTGCTCGGCATAGGAGAGAACCTCGAATTTGGGTAGTGCCGTGGTGACGAGGGCGCGCGTGAACGCATCGATGGGGCCGTTGCCGTCGCCTTTGAGTTTCAGGACGGCCCCGTCGATCGTGAGCGCGGCTTCGCAGCTGACCGCGCTGTCGCGCTCGGCGGTCTTGAAATGTTGGAGCACGATGGGCGCGGTGCGCTCGAGATATTCGCGGCGGAAAGCCTCGTGGATGTCGGCGGGCTGGAGTTCGGTGCCGCGGGCGTCGGCGACGTCGTTGATGATTTTGCCGATCTCCTTGTGCATGAGTTTCGGCAGGGCGTAGCCGAACTCGTTTTCGAGCACGTAGGCGACGCCGCCCTTACCGGACTGCGCGTTGATGCGGATGATCGCCTTGTAGCTGCGGCCGATGTCGGCGGGATCGATGGGAATGTAGAGGACGTCCCACGGCTCGTCGGGTTTTTGCACGGCCCAGGATTTCTTGATGGCGTCCTGGTGCGAGCCACTGAAGGCGGTGAAGGTGAGTTCGCCCGCATAGGGCGCGCGGGCGGGGACTTCGAGGCGCGTCGTGCGCTCGTAAATTTCGCGGATTTCGTTGATGTTCGAAAAATCGAGGCCGGGGTGGACGCCCTGCGTGTAGAGATTCAGCGCGACGGTCACGACATCGAGATTGCCGGTGCGCTCGCCGTTGCCGAAGAGCGTGCCCTCGACGCGGTCCGCGCCGGCGAGCAACGCCAGCTCGGTCGCGGCGATGCCCGTGCCGCGGTCGTTGTGCGTGTGCAGCGAGATGAGCGTGCGGTCGCGGCGCGTGAGGTGATTGCACATCCACTCGATCTGGTCGGCGTGGACGTTGGGCGTGGCGTATTCGACGGTGGCGGGGAGGTTGAGGATGATCTTGTCCGCCATGCTGGGCTGCCAGACGTCGGTGACGGCTTCGCAAATCTCCAGGGCGAAATCGAGTTCGGTGCTGCAGAAACTCTCGGGCGAATATTCGAAACGCATCCGCGTGCCGGCGGCGACGAGCGGCGCGGCAAACTGCTTCACCCACTTCGTGCCCTGCACGGCGATACCCTTGATCTGGTCGCGGGTGGCGTTGAACACGTGCTGCCGCTGCGCCGGCGACGTGGAGTTGTAGAGATGGAAGATGGCGTTCTTTGCGCCGCGCAGTGCTTCGATGCTACGGGTGATCAACTCTTCGCGGCACTGGCAAAGAATCTGGATCGCGACGTCGTCGGGGATGCGTTTCTCCTCGATGAGCCGGCGGCAGAAATCGAATTCGATTTGCGAAGCGGAGGGGAAACCGACTTCGATTTCCTTGAAACCGATTTGCACGAGCATCTCGAAGTATTCGAGCTTCTCCTCGACGCTCATCGGCTGGGCGAGGGCTTGGTTGCCATCGCGGAGATCGACGCTGCACCAGATGGGGGCGCGGTTGAGCGTGCGGCTGGGCCACTGGCGGTTGGGCAAGGCGACGGGCGGGAAAGGACGGTATTTGGTGACAGGAGCAGGTTGCATGACCGAAAAATATGACGGAATAGAATGGAGTCTGAGTGGAACGCCGCCGGGGGAAAACCGGGCGGAATATCAGCACACCGCAGCGGGTGGCGAAAGGGCAAACAGGCCTACGCACGACCGGCCGCTAGGCGGCGTCCTCAAAGGTCGTGCGCGAAAGTAAGTCGAAGGGCCTGAAGCGAAACGTGCATCCGAAGGACAGGTGGTTGCCGCGAGCCCCGCGACAAGTCAAGGGCGGGCTCGGGCGTCCTGCGCGCGGTTCGTAACCCGTCGGTGCAAGGCACGTCTTGCCTGTAGTGCATGTCCTTGCCTCCATCCGCCCATGCCTGACGACGCCGACCCGCCGTTCGATTTGGCTGGTTGCCTCGACCGGGTGCGCCAGCGCGATCAGGCGGCTGCGCGCGAATTGGTCGACCATCTTTACCCCATGGTTATCCGCATTGTGCGCTCCCACTTGCCCAGGCGAGTCCCCGAGGAGGATCTCGCTCAAGAGGTGTTTATGAAAATGTTTACGCGGCTCGCACAATTCCAGGGCGCGGTGCCTTTTCCGCATTGGGTGTCGCGCATCGCGGTCACGACCTGTATCGATCATCTCCGCGCGCAGAAGCGGCGCCCGGAATTTCGCTGGGCCGACCTTTCGGAAAACGAGGCCGACGTGCTCGATGCGGTGATGACCAACGAAAACGACGTGCCGGCCAACGACGCCATGGCCGCCCATGAACTGGTCCATAAACTCCTCGGCCAGCTCAAGCCCGACGACCAACTCGTCGTCCGCCTGCTCGATCTCGAACAAAAAACCATCGCCGAGATCGCGGCGCTGACGGGCTGGAATCAATCGCTCATCAAGGTCCGGGCCTTCCGCGCGAGACGGAAGTTGCAGAAGCTTTTTCAAGAACTACAACGCAAGGAACAATCAACATCATGAACCGAAACACCGACGATCCGCGGCATCCTTGGATGCGCCTCAACTCCGCGGCCCGCACTGTCCGCGACACGCGTGACACCGCCGCCCCGTATGGTTTTGCCACGCGCCTCGCCGCTCTCGCCCTCGGGTCGGAGCGTCGCATGGTGTCGCTGCTGGAGCGGCTGTCGTTCCGCGCGCTCGGCGTTGCGTGTCTCCTTGCCGTCGCCAGCGTGGCGGTGAACTACCAAGCGCTCCTGGCGGTCGGCTCAGGTGGTCTCGATGAGTTTGAAACGACGCCGGTGAGCGATGCCGTCACCGTGGTGTTGGATTTGGCGGACTGACGAATGGACAAGCCCTGGAAAGTCATTTTCGCGTTTGTCGGCGTGTTTATCGCCGGCGCGGTGTTCGGCGGATTTTTCACCCTGCGGACCGCGGTGAAGCGCGAAAACCGGGAGGTGGAGGCCTCGCGCCTTGCGCCGCACGTGCTGGCGCCCTCCGTTCCGGCGCCCGTCAACGCGGCCCCCACGCTTCCGGGGCCGAATGCCGGTCCCCAGCGCGGAATGATCTCGGTGGCCCTCATGCGGCGGTTTGCGCAACGGCTGAATCTTTCGGGTGAGCAAAGGGAAAAAATTCGGCCAATTCTCGGCCGGTGGGGTGAGGACTTTCAACACCTGCGGCAGGAGAATGAACGGCAGCAGCAACAATATCTCGCCGAGAGCGTTCGGCTGAATCAGCGGATGTATGGCGACATCGCCGCAATCCTCGGGCCGGAGCATCGAGATGAACTCGAGAAAATGCGCCGAGAGGACGAGGAGCGCGTGGAGCGTGAGCGCCAGAAGCGTCTAGACGTTAACAAACCCGCCAACAAAGCGGCGAGCAAGGCCGTCGACCCGACGCGCGCGATGAAGGACAAGAGCAAGAATAGTCCGGGGCCTTGATGTAATCGTGGCCGGTCTTGCCGCCCAGAAATTGGGATTGCGCTGCGGGAGGTCGCCCGCATGGTTCGCGCCGGCCAGGTGCCATGCATGGGCAGACGCGTGAATTCCGCCAGGACCGGAAGGTAGCAACGGCAACGACGTTCTCCTAGTGCCGTGGAGTGCCTGGCCACTTTTTTTATCTTTGCCGCCGCGGAGCGGCGGAGTTGAAAGTTAGAGGTTGAAAGTTGAAAGACCGGAGCCTGCTTGGACCCGCGGTCTTTCGACTTACTGCTGGCCGTCTTTCCACTTTCACCTTTCAACCTTCAACTTCGTCTTGTCCTCCACCTACCAAGTCATCGCCCGCAAGTGGCGCCCGCAGACGTTTGCCGACCTCGTCGGCCAGGATCATGTAGTGCGGACACTGACCAATGCGATTACGCGCGGCCGCATTGCGCACGCGTATCTTTTCGTCGGTCCGCGCGGCACGGGCAAGACCTCCACGGCGCGGATTTTTGCGAAGGCCCTCAACTGCACGGGTGGCCCGAAGGCCGACTTCGACGTCAACGACCCGGCCTGCGTTTCCATCGCCGAGGGCTCGCACCTCGACGTGATCGAGATCGATGGCGCGTCGAACAACGGCGTCGACCAAGTGCGCGATCTGCGCGAGACCGTGCGCTACGCGCCGGCGCAGGGGAAGTTCAAGGTCTACATCATTGATGAGGTGCACATGCTTTCGGCCGCGGCGTTCAACGCGCTCCTGAAAACACTGGAGGAGCCGCCGGCTCACGTGAAGTTCGTCTTTGCGACGACCGACCCGCAAAAAGTCCTCCCGACGATCGTGTCCCGCTGCCAGCGCTTCGACCTTAAGCCGATTCCCAACGAACTCATCGTCGAGCGGCTCAAGAAGATCGCGGTGGAGGAGAAGATCAAGGTGAGCGGCGACGCACTCGCGTGCATCGCCCGGCTCGCGGATGGCGGTATGCGCGACGCCCAATCGATTTTTGACCAGATGATTTCGTTCTGCGGCGCGGAGATTGCCGAGCCCGACGTGCTGGATGTTTACGGTCTCGTCGCCGGCGAGAAGATTGCCGCGCTCGCCGCCGCCCTCGCCGCGGGTGATCACCAGAAGATTGTCGCGATTGTCGATGAGTGCGATGCGGCCGGCCGCGACCTGGTGCGGCTGCTGATCGATTTGCAGGCCCTCGTGCGTGGCGCGTTGCTTGATGCCATCGCGAAGGGCGGAAAGAGCGACCAACTCGGCGGTCTGCCAATGACGACCGAGCAAATCACCCGCCTGCTCGACGGCCTCCGCGAGGGCGAGGGCAGCGTGAAACTCGGGCTCGCGGAGAAAATCAATTTTGAGGTCACACTGCTCAAGGCCGTAGAGGCCAGCCGTGCCCGCGCGATCGACAGTTTGATTAAAGAGTTGGCGGCGCTGGCGGGCGAAGCGCCGGCCTCCAGTGACAATAGCGAAAAAAAAAAGGACTGATTGACCGGCTGGAGGCGCGGCTCGGTGCAAAGCGGCAGATCGGAAATGGCGAATCTAAGTCAGGGGATCAGCCAATGGCGGAGTCAGAGTTCCGGGAGAATCCAGGACGGCCGGAAAGTGGCGGTGAAAAGCCGCCGCCAGAAACGGACTCCGTGCCTCTGGTCGAAGGTATGGCCCCGCTCTGGCCGGATGAGGCCGGCGAAGCGTCGTTCCGCGCCGAGGCCCGTGAACGCGGTGAGCCCGTGGTGGCCGCGGGGCCGAAAGAAGAAGCCGTCGAGGTAGCGGAAACCGCCCCACTGCCCGCCCTCAGCGAGCTTGTGGCGCGCGTCCCGGGGGAAGTGCGCGACGCCCTGGAAGATTTGTTTCGCGCAAAATTTGTCGCCGTGAAACGCGTGCCGAAAAAGAGCCTGAAAGATTAGGCCGGCTGAGCGCTTAGCGTTCGACCCACTCGGAGCCAAGGTCGCGGCGGCCGACGACGCTCTGGTTGTAGATATACGTCTCGATTTTTTCGTTCTCAAACGGTGCGCGCAGCGAAAGTGCTTCCCGTCGATAGAGCCCCTCAGGCACACCCTCAAAAAGATCCAGCGCGTGCAGGCAGGCGTCGCTGATCGACCAGACTTGACCGGCGACGCCGTCAAAATCATCCGCTTTGGCGCACATCCCCGGATAGCTCCCGAGATCGTAGAGCCGATAGCCGGGCGTCGTGTGGGCGGGGCCGACATAAATCTGACCTGCGAGGTGGCCGTGGTTGCAGCACCCGCGCTTGAGTGTGCCGTAAACAAACAGGAGCGTTTTCACGCGGAGCCGATTTCGAATACCACGGCGGTGGTGTTGTCGCGCCCGGAGTTTTGCACCGCTGCCTCAACCATGCGTTGCGCGAGACTCGGTTGATCGACCGTCTGATCAGCCGTGCTGAGGTAGTCGGCCAGCTGCGAATCCCACAGGCCGTCCACGAGCCCATCCGAGCAAATCAAAAACCGATCGCCGGGCTGGTGGGCGATGGCAGCGATATGCGGTTCGATAAATTGGTTGCCGGCGCCCAACGCCTGTTGGAGCGCATTGCGGCGCGGGTGGGTGCGCGCTTCGCGCTCGCTGACCTCGCCTTTGCGGCGCAACCAGCCGACGTAGCTGTGATCGTCGGTGAGTTGTTGGAGCGTGCCTGCGCGCGGCAGATGATAAATTCGGCTGTCGCCAATGTGCGCGAAATGCAGCCAGCCCGGACGAAGCCAGCCAAGGCTGAGCGTGGCCCCCATCCCCGCGCATTCTTCATAGGCATAGCCCAACTTCAAGAGGTCGCGGTGAATCGACACGACGAGTTCGCCCAGCAATGGGCTGAGATCGGAGCCAGTGCCGCCGCGGGATTTCCGAATGGCGTCGGGCAACATGCGCGTAATCCGATCCACGGTAATCCGGCTGGCAAATTCTCCTGACTTTGCTCCACCCATCCCGTCGCTGACGGCGAAGATGAAATTGCTGTCGGCGAGTGAGGCTCTGCCGGTCTTCCCAAGAAAGCGGACCTCACGACCATCGACGGCGAGGGCGAGGAACACGTCTTCGTTGTTCGTTCGCACCCGGCCGACGTGAGTGAGACCGGACCAACGCACTTCGGACGCCGGTGGGGCGGAGGCACGAGTCGAGGCGAGTTCGCTCATTGGGCGGCGGAGGGCTTGAGGGTGACGGCGCGGCCGGTGCCGTCGTCGAGGATGGTGGCGAACTCGAAGTCGATGAGGCAAAACCGTCCGTCAGCGATACGGTAGGTGATGTTGCGCAACTCACGGTCCTCGTGCCGCACGCCAAACGTTTCGAGCTCGGCGAAAAGTTCGCGCTGGCGCTCGGGTGTCAGGTGGTCGACGCGTCCCCCGCAGTTGGTGGTGATCATCTTCAAGTTGTCGTCGTCCGCCTCCAGTAGCTGGGGCACGAAGTTACAGCCCCGTTCCGCCAGGTAGCGGAGCACGCGCACTTCATGTTGGAAGCGCTCGCGGGCGAGGTGCCCGCGAAACGTCTTGTGCACCCGTCCGTCGAAGCCGATTCGCACGCTGGCGCGTGCCGTGTCTTTCATCTCGTGCATGGTGCGAACAGGACAGTTTGGGTGCTCGTTCCGTCTGGCAAGCGCGCGGCGGCGTGATCATCCCACGGCGCGACGTGTTTCGACCGAGAAAAGTGTCATGAATGAAACTTCTGATTGCCTCTGGCATATGAGCTGCTGACTTGAAAATCCGATTTTTCCTCTCGTGAACCGGCGGAAAAGTCGCACTCGTTTCTCCGGATCACCTCTCAAAAACCCTGCTGAATCCTCCTCCCTATGGCCAAATACAAACTGGAATACATCTGGCTCGACGGCTACACGCCGCTGGCCAACTTGCGCAGCAAGACCCAAATCAAGGAATTCGCGAAGTTCCCTAAGCTCGACGAGCTCCCCAACTGGGGCTTCGACGGCAGCTCGACGCAGCAGGCCGAAGGCAAGAGCTCGGACATCGTGCTCAAGCCGGTCGCGGTCTATCCGGACTCGACCCGCAAGAATGGCGTGCTCGTGATGTGCGAGTGCTACCAGCACACCGGTGTGGCCAGCCCTTCTAACTCCCGCGCGACCATCCCGGATGATGCGGACACGTGGTTCGGCTTTGAGCAGGAGTATTTTTTCTATCAAGACGGTCGCCCGCTCGGTTTCCCTGAAAACGGTTATCCGGCGCCGCAGGGCCCGTATTACACCGGCGTCGGCTACAAGAACGTCGGTTCGGTTGCCCGGGATATCGTCGAGCAGCACATCGATATCTGCCTTGATGCCGGCATTAACATCGAGGGCATCAACGCCGAGGTCGCCAAGGGCCAGTGGGAATTCCAGATCTTTGGCAAGGGCTCCAAGAGCGCGGCGGATCAGATGTGGGTGGCGCGCTACATCTTGGCCCGCCTCTGCGAGAAATATGAGATCGATGTCGAGTGGCGCTGTAAGCCCATTCTCGGGCCCTTCAACAGCCCGCTCGATTGGAATGGCTCGGGCATGCACTCGAACTTCTCTACAAAGTTCATGCGCGATACCGGCGGCAAAGCCTACTTCGAGAAACTCATGGAAGCCTTTAGCAAGCACTGCAACGAGCACATCGCCGTCTACGGTCCGGAGAATCACCTCCGCCTCACCGGCCTGCACGAGACGCAGTCGATCGACAAGTTCAGCTATGGTCTCGCCGATCGCGGTGCGTCCGTCCGTATGCCGCACAGCTTCGTCAACAACGGCTACAAGGGCTATCTTGAGGATCGCCGGCCTAACTCTGCCGCTGACCCGTATCTGGTCGCCGGTCGGATCCTGAAGACGATTCAGTCGGTGCCGCTCCCCAAGGGCAAAGGCTGAGCCAGTTTAGCGTTCGCATTTTTCACGGCGCCATCCCTTCGCGGATGGCGCCGTTTTTTCTGGGAGCCGGTGGACCGCCCGCGCAACGTAGGCGCACCTGTGGAAGATACGTTCTCAGTCAAATCGCCGACGTCGCGCTGGGAGTGGGCTCAAGTCACCCTGCTGATCGCCAACCTCGCGTGGACGACGCTTTGCCTCGGCGGTTATCGGCCGGAGACGATGTTGGTGACGTGCGTGCTCACGGCGGTGACGTTCGCCGTTGGCTGCGCGCGCGGATTTTTTTCGACGGAGGTCGCAAGCTCCTCGCACGCTCCGGGTTGGTGGCTGCTGCCTTTTCTCGCCTACGCCGCCCTCAATGTCTGGTTGGTCGCGCCGGCGCCCTGGCTCGGCTGGCTCGATGGGCTGGGCTGGGCGAACCTTGTCGCCACATTTGTCATCGCGACCGGGCTGCGATCCGGTGCGACGCGACGTATTTTATTTTTCGCACTCGTGATTCTGGCGATCGTCGCGGTCGCTTTGGGCTGTTATCAACGCTTCCTGCGGCCCGACTGGCTTGTGCTGGGGCGAACGCAAGCCGGGCAATTTATCGGCCGGGCCAGCGGTTCGTTTGGGATTCCGAACAGCCTTGCGGCCTTCTTTCTGCTCCTGCTGCCGGTGTGTGGTGCGCTGACGATGCGTCGAAATGCGACCGCAGTCGCACGGGTGTGGTGGGGTTGGGTTACGACGGTGCTGGCCTTCGGCCTCGGTCTGACAATCAGTCGTGGGGCTTGGCTTGGCCTCGCCCTGGCGCTGGCGGCGTGGCCCTTGTTCAAGGGAAAGTGGCGCTGGCTGCGGCGACTGAAAGTATGCTTCGCGATCCTGCTCACGTGCGGAAGCGTCGCCGGACTCGCGGTGGCGGTGTCCCCGGCGGTGCGCGAGCGCTTCACTCAGCTCGTGCGCGAGGAGGGTGAGTTGAGCCGCCCGGTGCTATGGCGCGCGGCCGGAAAACTCTGGGCGGAAAATCCGATCACCGGGACGGGTGCGGGCTCGTTCAACACGATGTTCGAACGCCACCGGCCGCCGCGCTTCCTCGACGAGCCGCAGTGGACGCACAACGAATATCTCAACACGCTGAGTGACTACGGCCTGATTGGTTTCGCGTTGTTTTTCGGTGCCGCCGTTTGGATCGCTTGGCGCGCCCTCAGACGAGAGCAGGCGCCGGCCAACGACGGTGGCCGCGGACTCGACGCACTGGCGATCCGCGGCGCATTCGCGGTCGGACTGCTGGCGTTCGGGTTGCAGCTGTTCGTGGATTTTCATTTCAAGATCCCGGCGCTGGCGATGGCGTTTGGGGTTTGTGCCGCACTCGCGTTGTCGCGGCGTGAAGCGGTTGGCGCGCGGCAGCCGCCGTCGGCCAGGCCGAAAAGAAGTCCTATCTGCCTGCTCGCGATAATTGTCGTGGTGGTTGGGATGTGGCCTGCCGTGATGTTGCTGCGGGCCGAGGCTCTTCGCAACCGAGCGAGGCAGAGTATCGATCGGCTGACGTGGGAAGGAACAGCCGGACGGGAAATTATTTTGGCGCGCGCGGTGGTGGATTTGCACCGTGCCACCGAGTTGGCGTCGCGTCACGCCGGAGCGTGGGCGGACTTGAGTTTTGCGCGGCAATTGGAGGGTTGGGCCTCGCCGGCGCGCTCGTTGGAATTTGCGCGACCGGCGGAGCTGGCAGCCCGCCGTGCGCTCGCGCACTCCTCCGTGGTGCCGGAGTTTTGGCTGCGGCTGGGCGTCGCGCTCGACATGCAAGCGCGGTTTCCCGAGGCCGAGGCCGCGTTTGGTCGGGCCCTCCGGCTGGCACCGAACCGCGTGCAGGTTTGGTATTACTATGGCTATCATCTGTCGCTGGACGCAGCCCGGCTGCCGGAGGCGCGCCAGGCGCTGTCGAAGTGTCTGTCGCTTGACCCTGGAAACGGCGCGGCGGAGGCCTTGCTTCGGAGATTGAATCAGCCCCAGTAAGTTGCTCATATTGGAGCATGACCTCACTGATCCGCTGGGCGTTGTTCTGTGCACTCACCGTATTTGGGGCGTCGCGTGGTGTCGCGCAGGTTGGCGGCACCGGCCCCTCGTCCATGGTGGCGGGCGTGATCAAGGCGGCCAACGTCCGTGGTGACGTGCGCAAGATTAGCCTTTCCGATCAGAGCGAGTCTGCGTTGCAGAATGGCGATACGCTGCGGCAAGACCATGCGGTCGTGACCAAGGGGCCCGCGTCGAGCGCGGTGTTAGTTTTTGCCAATGGCGCCACGGTGCGAGTCGGCGGCGATTCGCGTTTGGAGATCAAAGAATTTATGATGGATCCGCTGCAGGCGGATGTGGCGAGCGTGGCTGCACTGTCGAATGAGCCCACGACTTCACGCACTCAGCTTCGGCTCGAATTCGGCGAAGTGGTGGGCAATGTGAAAACCCTCAATCGTGCTGCCGGTTCAACGTTCTCGGTGGGCACTCCAGCGGGCGCAGCCGGTATTCGCGGGACGACATTCCGCATTGTCTACCGGCCGACCGGCAATGGTCAGGCGTTTAACTTTCAGCTCAGCACGGCTGAGGGCGTGGTGCTCTACGAGGGTGTGGCCCAAATTGGCCCTGCGTCCGTCAATGTTCCGGCCGGGCAGGAGATCATTGTGTTGGCCCAGGTTGATACGGCGACTAACACGATTGTCGTGGGCCTGCCGACGTCGCCGCCCGGTGGCGGCCTGTCTAACGAAGCCGCGACCGCGCTGCAAACCGCCACGGTGGAAATCGTGCAGACGCAGCAGAACACTACCTTTACCAAGGTCGAAATTCAGCCGCCGGCGGCACCGCCGCCTCCTCCGACTGCGCCACGCACGACGCCAGGCGACGGCCGTTGACCACGGATGACTGGGTGAACCGGGGCGAATGATCTTTCATTCGTTCCGGTCGCCTTCGTAGTTTCGAGCCGTGCCGAAGCTTCCGCGCGTCCGCCTCGACTGGGGCTTGTTGCTCCTCATGCCCATCCCGCTGCTCTGGGCGGTGCTCGCGCATCGAGGTGCACTTGAAAGGCCGGAGAACCAATTGCTCGATCTGCGCTTCCGGGTGCGTGGCGAGATCGCGGCCCCGGTGAAGTTGATCTACGTCGATGTCGATACGCGCGCGTTACAAGCGCTCGGTGAGCGGCCGTGGAATCGCGAACAGTTTGGCGCCGCGGCTGAAGTCCTCATGGAAAAGGGTGGGGCGCGCGCCGTCGGTTTCGATTTTGTTTTCTCGAGCTACAGCTATTCGAAATTGGTGGATGCGAAAGCGGCCGCCGCGGGCAATCTCGCGTTTGCCCGCATAATTCGAAAGCACCCCGGGATCGTCCTCGGCGTCCAATATACCGAGGGCCAGTCGGTGACCCAAAACGAGGAAACCCCGCGGCGGCTTCCGCTTCTGCGCCTCGGCTACACGGATCGCACGAAGAACGATGTGCCGGAGATGCCGCAGTCGCCACTCGTCGGGCCGATGTGGGGCCGTGTGGGGCTGATCGATTTCGACAAGGACTACGGCGGGGATGAGGTGCCGCGCTGGGTGCCGCTGTTTGCACACACGATGAACCCGACACTCTATCACGTCTCGCTCCAGCTCGTGCTGCTGTGGCTGGGGCTCGATGAGCAGGCGGTGAAAATCTTCGACGACCGGCTTGATCTCGTGCGGCCCGACGGCCGCCTCGTGCTCACCATCCCGCTGCGCGAAAAACAACTCGTCGAAATCAATTGGTTCTCCCGTTGGATCAACAACGAGCTGAATCCGCGCGCGAGCCTGGCTGATGTGCTCGGCCATCGGGTGATGCTGGCTTCGGACAAGCCCGAGGAGCGGGCGGCAGCGGAGGAATACTTTAATTTTTTCCGCGGTGCCATCGTGCTCATCGGGCCGACGGATGCGTTGCTCCAAGATCTCGCTCCGACCGGGCTTGAGCTGACGCCGGCACCGAAAGTCGGCGTGCACGGTAACATGGTGAAGACGCTGCTCTCGGGGAAATTCCTCCAACGCCCGCCGTCGTGGGTGATGTGGGTGGCCGTCTTCGGACTGACGTTGCCGACGGCTTGGCTGGCAATGAAGGGCGGCGCGCGGGGCCTATTGTTCAAGCTGGCGGCGGCGGCGCTCGTCTTCGCCTATGTGGGGACCTGTCTCTATCTTTTCTGGGAAGGACAGATCGTGCTGCCGATGGCGGCTCCGCTCGGGGCTGCACTCTCGACAAGTTTCATCGGCGTCATCCGGCAATTGCTCCGTGAAGAAAAACAAAAGAGCCGGATCAAGGGCATGTTTGGCACCTACCTCGCGCCGTCGCTCGTCGCCAAGATGGTGGATTCGGGCGAAGAGCCGAAGCTCGGTGGCGTCGAGGAGAACATCACTGCCTATTTCAGTGACATCCAGGCATTCTCCTCCTTTTCCGAAAAACTCACACCGCCGCGGTTGGTGGAGTTGATGAACGAATACCTTACGGCCTGCACCGACATCGTGCAGGCTGAGGGCGCGACGCTCGACAAATATATCGGCGATGCTGTCGTTGCGATTTACGGCGCTCCGCTTGCCCTGCCCGATCACGCTTACCGGGCGTGTGTGTCAGCGCTGCGGGTGCATCAACGTATCGGCGAGCTGCGGGAAAAATGGCGCCATGAGACGGAGAAAGGGTGGCCCGAAATCGTGATTAATTTGCAGACCCGCATCGGCCTTAATTCCGGCCCGGCCATCGTCGGCAACATGGGCAGCAACTCGCGTTTCAGCTACACGATGATGGGCGACAACGTGAATCTCGCTGCGCGCATGGAAAGCGGCGCGAAAAGCTGGGGCGTTTATTCCATGTGCTCCGAATCCACGAAGCTCGGTTGCGAAAAGCACGGTGGCGATCGCGTGCTTTTCCGGCCGCTGGGAAAAATCGTCGTGAGGGGACGCACGCAGGCGGTGCCGATTTTTGAAATCGTCGGATTGAAAGAGACGGTCACCGCGCAGACGCGCGAGTGTGTTGGCGTCTTTGCGCAGGCGCTGGAGAAATACTACGCCCAGGACTGGGAGGGGGCGCTGCGGCTCTTTGCTCAGAGCCGCGAGCTGGAGTTGAATGTGCCCGGCAAGACGCCCGGGGTCGTGAGCAATCCGTCGCTTGTCTACCTTGAGCGGGTTGTCCCCGAAGCCATCAAGGAGTCGCCGCCAAAAAATTGGGACGGCGCCTACCACATGAAAGAGAAGTGAACGACGCCCACACGATTCGGCCGGTCGCGGTGCTGCGCACACCGTTCGCCGAAAAATTCGGTGTCCCGCGCCAGAGCGGCCTCGTGCCCGAGGCGGAGGGTCGCGTCGAGTTTCTGCCGGAATTTTCCGCGCCCGAGTTTGTGCGCGGCCTCGCGCCTTTCTCGCACGTGTGGCTGATGTTTGGCTTTCACGGAAATCCGCCGTGGACGGGGAGCGCGGTCGTGCGCCCGCCGCGGCTCGGCGGCAACGAACGCGTAGGGGTGTTCGCGTCGCGCTCGCCCAACCGGCCCAACGGGCTCGGCCTTTCGCTCGTGCGCCTGCTTGCGGTCGAACCAGGCGCACTTCGAGTGGGCGGGGTCGACGCGGTCGATGGCACGCCGGTTTACGACGTGAAGCCTTATCTCCCGTGGTGCGAGGCGCAGCCGCTCGCGGGTGCCGATTGGGCGCAGGCCGCGCCATTTGCCCATTCTCCGGGCGCGATCGAAATTCCGGCGGAGCTGGTCGAAAAACTCGGCGCCGACACGGCCACGTTGGTCCGCCAGATTTTGCGCCTAGACTTGCGGCCGGCTTATCACGAAGCCGCCGACCGCATCTATGGTATGACCATTGCGGGCTGGAACGTTCGCTGGCGCAACAGCCCGGCAGGCGCGCCGCACGTCTGCACCGTCGAGCGAGTGGGGTAGGGCATATTCGCCCTATGCACGTCCACTCAACTGGGAGTTCGCAGGCCAGCTCACGTGCGGGCGCGGATTGTCCGCTCCCAGCTGAACTGACCTGCGACTGACCGGTGCGGCGACCTCGCGTGCTACTTCAGTAGCATGTCCTTCACCGTCTTGCCGGCCGGGATCATCGGCAGCACGTGTTCGGTGTAGGGGACGATGACGTCGAGCACGAACGGTCCGTCGCAATCGAGCATCTCCTGAATCGCGGACCTGAGTTCGCTCCGCTTGTGCACGCGGCGACCCTTGACGCCGAAGCCTTCCGCGATCTTCACAAAATCAGGATAGAGGCCGGCGAGATTTTCTGGGCTGCCGACGTTGCTCTCGTCGCCGAGGATGGTGTTGCCGCGCACGCTGCCGTAGAAGCGATCTTCCCATTGCACGACCATGCCGAGATGCTGGTTGTTTAGGATCATCGCTTTTGCGGCGATGTTCTCGATCTTGGCGGTGGCGAGTTCCTGGATGTTCATCACGAACGAGCCGTCGCCGTCGATATCGATGACCTGCTTGTCCGGGCGCGCCACCTTGGCGCCGAGCGCGGCGGGATAGCCAAAGCCCATCGCTCCGAGACCGAGCGAGCTGATGTAGCGGCGTGGCTCATTGAAGCGGTAGAACTGGGCGGCCCACATCTGGTGCTGGCCGACACCGGTCGTGATGATGGCGTCGCCCTTGGTGAGTTCGTAGAGCACCTGCACCGCTTCCTGTGGGACGATGTGCTTGCTCTCTTCCCAACCAAATGGGTGATCCTTCTTCCAAGTCGCGATCTGGGCGTGCCAGGGCTTGGTGTCGGGCGGGGAGAACTTCGCGGCCTTGGCCAACTCGAGCATTCGGCCGAGCGCGTATTTCACGTCGCTCACGATGGGCAGCAACGCACGCTTGTTCTTGTTGTGCTCGGAGGCGTCGATGTCGATGTGGACGATCTTAGCGCCGGCCGCGAATTTACTCGTGTCACCGGTGATGCGGTCGTCGAAGCGCGCGCCGACCGCGATGAGCAGATCGCTCTGGTCAACGGCCCAGTTGCCATAAGCCGAGCCGTGCATGCCGAACCAACGCATCGAGAGCGGGTGCGTCTCGGGAAAACCACCGACGCCCATGAGCGTGGTGGCGACCGGCAGGTTGGTCTTTTCCGCGAACGCCTTCAGCTCCTTGTGCGCCTCGGCGGAGATGATGCCGCCGCCGGCGTAGAGCACGGGGCGCTTGGCCTCGGCGATGAGCGCGAGCACCTGCCTGAGTTGCTCATCGGCCGCATGAAACGTCGCCGTGGCGTAGGGACTGCGGAATTCCACGGTCGCCGGATAGACGGGCTGAAATTTTTTCTGCTGCACGTCCTTCGGGATGTCGATGATGACGGGTCCGGGGCGGCCGCTGCGCGCGAGGTAGAACGCCTCTTTGAAAATCCGAGGGAGGTCGTTCGCATCCATCACGAGGTAGGAGTGCTTCACGATCGGCAGCGTCATGCCGTAGAAATCCGTCTCCTGAAACGCCATCTTCCCGATGTATTTCGAGAAAACCTGGCCGGTGATCGCGATCATCGGGACCGAGTCCATGAACGCGTCGGCAATCGCCGAGACGAGGTTGGTCGCGCCGGGTCCGCTGGTCGCCATGCACACGCCGACCTTGCCGGTCACGCGCGAGTAGGCCTCCGCCGCAAACGATCCGCCTTGCTCGTGACGTGGCAGGATCGTGCGGATCTTATCGGTGCGGGCGAGGGATTGGTGCAACTCCTGCGAAGCGCCGCCCGGGTAGGCGAAGATGACATCGACGCCCTCTCTGATCAGGCACTCGACGACGCAGTCGGAGCCCTTCATTTCGCGGCCGATCTCGGCCTTGGGAAACGCAGCGGGTGAGGTGATGGCTTTTTTCATGGCAAGCGGTGGGACAAAAGTCGCGGGAGAGCAAAGACTGGCAGCCGACCCTCTGGCAAGCCCCGCGTGGGGTCGGCGAGGAGCCAGATTAACGGCCGATTCTGCACGTCGTGCGCTGGCCGGGCGGCTCGGAGTTACCAAAATATAGGCTGGCGCGCACCCCGGCGCCTTGCACGTTGGCGCCATGCTCAAGCTCCTCTTCATCGGTGACATCGTCGGCCGGCCGGGCCGCGACATCATTGCTGAGAAATTACCCCGACTACGGACAGAGCGGGGCATCGACTTTGTGATCGCCAACGGGGAGAACGCCGCAGCGGGCGCGGGCATCACGGGCTCAATTGCGAAATCCATTTTGGGCAGTGGCGTGGATGCTATCACCCTTGGCGATCACGTGTGGGACCAGCGCGGCTGGGAAAACGAGATCGCCGAGACCGAGCACGTGTGCCGGCCCGCGAATCTCCCGAAGTCAAATCCCGGTTGGGATCACCTCATCATCGAAAAGCGCGGGTTTCGCGTCGCCGTCTTCACCGTGCTCGGCCGCACCTTTATGGGCCTGAAGGCCGACTGCCCGTTTCTCTGTGCTGATCGCATGATTGCGCAACTCAAAGGGCAGGCCGACGCGATCATCGTGGAGATTCACGCCGAGGCGACGTCGGAAAAAATTGCGCTCGGCTGGCATCTCGACGGCCGCGTGACCGCCGTGCTAGGCACGCACACGCACGTGCCCACGGCGGATGCGACGGTGCTACCGAAAGGCACGGCCTTCATGTGCGATGTCGGTATGACGGGTCCGTATGCCGGCGTGCTCGGCCGCGAGGTGCGCCCGGTGGTGGATCGTTTCATTGACGGCATGCCGCGGCGTTTTGAAGTCGCGACGGAAGACGTGCGGATTTCCGGGGCCTTGATCGAAATCAGCCCGGCGATGGCGCGCGCGGAGAAGATCGAGCTGGTGACGGTGCGG
>JANNEY010000084.1:0-6865 GCA_031379235.1 Opitutaceae bacterium
TGTGCGCTCCGCCGCGCGGCATCTTGTGCAGTCGTAACCGCATCCGACTTCTCTCGCCAGCGCGACCAACCGAAAATTCCGACGAGCACGACTGCCACCACGGCACCGATTCCCCAAGCCTGCCGCGCGCGGAGCGCACGGCCCACCCGCGGAGACGCGCCACCCACGGCGGGTTGAGCGGGACGGGGACGTGGCGCCGCCGTTTCCGAATCAAGCCCCAGCAATTTTTTCACCCGCGCGCAAAACGCCTCGCTCGTCTCACCACCCGGCAGTTTCGTCCATTGCACTGCCAAAAACGCATCCGGCACGAGCGCGCCGCGTTCCGTCGTCGCATCGATCGTCACCGGCACGATGAACGGCGTGCCCTTCGCCATCAGGTGCGAGCGGTCCTCCGCGAGTTTCCACTCCAACCGAAAATATCCCTCCTGCCGCGCCTGCGTCTCCGCCGAAATCACCGGCACGAACAGCGCGCACGCCCCGATCTGCGCGCGGATTTTCCGGTCCCACGCGTCGCCGCCGCCGAGTTCATTTTTGTCGAACCATACCTCGAGGCCCGCCGCACGCAGCGCTTCCGCGATCCGCACCGCCGCCACGACGTCCTTTGACGCGTAGGAAAGGAAGACGGCCTTGGGGGTTTCGCTCATGCCGCCGAAACCGTGGCCACCGCGCTATGGACTGACGAGGAGAAAGCCACGTCAGCCGCACCTCTGCGGCGTATCACCGTTTCTTGCGGCTCCCACCCTCCCGACTGGATTTCGTAGGGGCGCGCCGTGGGCGCGCCCGTCGGCAAACCGGGCGCGCGCGAGGCGCGCCCCTACTCAAGCCAAGGAACTGAGACGCGACCCGCCGCGTCAGTTTGCCGTCGCCCCCGCCGCCACCCACGCGGCGATCACCGCCCGCTCCTGCTCTGTCATCTGTGTGAGATTACCGAGCGGCATCATGCGCGTGACGACCACCTGCTGGTAGACGCGTTGGGCGTTTTTCAAAATCACGTCGGGCTGGTGCAGCAACACGCCGGCGGGCGGCGCAGGCAGACCGGGAAACGTCGGCGTCGGCGAATGACAGTTGATGCAGCGCTCGCCCATGATGGCGCGCACACGCTCGAAATTGACCACGCCCTCCACCGGCGGCAGCGCGACCACGCGCGGCGCCGTCCACCACGCGACCACACCGAGCAGCACGGCGGCGATCGCCGGATATTGCCACGCGAGCACGCCTTTGTGCCGGCGGTTGAAAAAATGCCGGATGCTCACGCCCGCCGCCATCAGCAACGCCAGCACCGCCCACGCGTGCTTGTGCCCGTAGGTCGACGCGTAGTGATTGCTGATCATGATCAGCAGCACGGGCAGCGTGAAATAATTGTTGTGCACGCTGCGCTGCTTGCCGCGCAGACCGTGAATCGGATCGGGCAGGCCGCCGGCACGCATCGCCTCGACCATTTTTTTCTGCCCGGGGATGATCACGAAAAACACGTTCGCCACCATGATTGTCCCGATGGCCGTGCCGACGTGCATGAACGCCGCGCGCCCACCGAACGCCTGGTGCAAGCCCCACGCGAGCGCGACCAGCAGCGCAAACACCACCACGCCCAGCAGCCCGTCGCGTTTTCCCAGCG
Organism: Opitutaceae bacterium; assembly: GCA_031379235.1. Taxonomy (GTDB): domain Bacteria; phylum Verrucomicrobiota; class Verrucomicrobiia; order Opitutales; family Opitutaceae; genus ER46. The sequence goes on from JANNEY010000084.1 coordinate 1,616, forward strand.
GGGAACGGCACAGCGCATCGTAGACGAACCACGCGCCGACCATGCTCGCCGCCGCGATCCCGATCGCCTGCGCGGGCGAAAGCGCCGCGACGCCCGCATCGATCATCATCGACTGCGAGCGCAGCCAGTAAACGACCACGAGTAGCGCCGTGCCGGAGAGCCACGTCGTGTAGGCCTCCCACTTGAACCAGTGCAACCGCTCCGGCAGCGTGGCCGGCGCGACCGCATATTTCTGCGGGTTGTAGAAACCGCCGCCATGCACGGCCCAGAGTTCGCCGGAGACCCCTTTCTTCGCGTTCTCCGAACCCGGAGCCGGCGCTTCGAGACTGTTGTCGAGCCAGATGAAATAAAACGACGACCCGATCCACGCGATCCCCGCGATGATGTGGAGCCACCGTAGCAGTAGGCTGAGGAAATCAATCAGGTGGGCGTCCATGGTTTGCGGCAGTGCGGAAGCGTAAAGCTCGCGCGATGCCAAACACCTCGCGCCGCACCCGCAAGCCTGTAGGGCGTCAGTCTTGCTGACGGGCGCATTTCAGTTTCTAGAGATGCCTTTGGGTGGGCCGTGCGCTCCGCGCGCGGCAGGGCGGGTCCAGAGCCTACACTCCATCCGCCGCCCGCGGAGCGGCCGGCCCACCTCCGTCAGCATCTGCAAGAAACTGTGATGCGCCCTTGCCGATGCGAACGATGGCGTCTGCAAGCCAACTCCGCGCTTGCGCGTGACGGGCCGCATCCGGTTTTCTGGCGCGATGCACGTCTCGTTCAACCTCGCCGCCGATCTCGATGCGGCACTCAAGGCCGCAGCCACTCAGGCCGGGCTGGCAGACGCCACGGCCTTCGCCCCCGAGGTGCGCACCGCCGATCCGAAGCACGGTGATTTCCAAGCCAACGGGACCCTCGGCTACGCCAAGGCACGTAAACTGAATCCGCGCGCCGTCGCCGACCAGATTGTCGCTGCGTTACCCGACCGGCTCCGCACCGACTACGAAATCACCATCGCGGGGCCGGGGTTTATCAATTTCGCCCTCAAACCCGCGGCGCTGCTCGCATGGCTGCGGACGTTTGCCACTGCCGCGCAACTCCGCACGGGCGCCGCCGCCGCGCACGCGGGGCAGACCTGGGTCGTCGACTACTCGTCGCCGAACACCGCGAAGCAAATGCACGTCGGTCACCTGCGCTCCGCTGTAATCGGCGAAGCGATTTGCCGGCTGCTGGCCTTCACCGGCGCGCGCGTCATCCGCGACAATCACCTCGGTGATTGGGGCACGCAGTTCGGCAAGCTCATCTACGGCTACAAGCGCTGGGCCAATCCGGCGGCGCTCGCCACCGACGCGATTGAGGAACTCGAGCGGCTCTACAAACTCGGCAACGATGCGACGCCCGAAGGCTCCCCTGCCCTCGACGAAGCTCGCCGCGAACTCGTCGCCCTGCAAACCGGCGAACTGACCAACGTCGCGCTCTGGAAAAAATTCTCCGAGGTCAGCCTCGCCGCCTTCCAGCAGATTTACGACCGGCTCGGCATCACTTTCGACCACAACCTCGGCGAGTCTTTCTATAACGACAAGGTTGACCGCGTGTATCGCGAGCTGACCGAAACCACGCCACCCATCGCCGAAAGCAGCGCGGGCGCACTCGTGGTTTTCCACGACGAGCATCCGCGCTTCAGCCGCAACACCGAACGCCCCAATCCCTTCATGGTGCGCAAGGCCGACGGCGCCAGCGGCTACGCTTCCACCGATCTCGCGACCGCGCTCTACCGCACCGAACACTTCAAGGCCGACGGGATCGTGGTCGTCACGGACTTCCGCCAAGCCGATCACTTCGAGCAGTTGTTTCTCACCGTGAGAAAATGGTTCGCCGCGAAAAATTACCGCGTGCCCGAACTGCACCACGTCACCTTCGGCGCCGTGACCGGCGAAGACGGCAAGGCGCTCAAAACGCGGAGCGGCGACGTCATCAAACTCAAGGCCCTGCTCGCCGAAGCCGTGGATCGCGCCTTCGTTATCGTCTCCGAAAAAAATGCCGACATGCCCGAGGCCGAGCGCCGCGAGATCGCGGGCATCGTCGGCATCGCATCCGTCCAATACGCGGACCTCGCGCAAAACCGCAGCAGCAACTACGTTTTCTCCTGGGACAAGATGCTCGCGCTCGACGGCAACACCGCGCCCTACCTCCTCTACGCCGTTGCCCGCATCCACTCGATTTTCCGCAAGGCCGGCCTCGCCCCCACGGATGCCGCGGGCGAGACGCTCGCCACTGCGCCCGAGACGCCCACCGAGATCATGCTCGCGCGGAAATTAACCAAATTTCCCGACGCAATCCGCGTCGCGGGCGAGACGCTGCGCCCGCACTACCTCGGGCTCTATCTCTACGAGCTCGCCGGAGATTACAGTTCTTTCAACAACGCCGACAAAGTCCTCGTGGAGGACGCCGCCCTCCGCGCGCGCCGCTTGTTGCTGTGCGCGCGCACGTTGCTCACGTTGGAGACCGGCTTGCATCTCCTCGGCCTGCGCACGTTGACGCGCATGTGACGCGGAAATCGCTCTTGCCGCTCCGAAAACGCGCAACCAGCCTTCGCGCTCATGGCCACGCAGGAAATTTATCTCCGCAACGCGTCCGAGACCGAGGCCCGCGGCCCGTTTAGTCCCCAGCATGTCGCTGATCTCGCCGAGGCCGGCCAAGTAACTCCGGAGACGTTGATCTACGACGCGGCCACCGAACAATGGGTGGCGCTGAGCAGTCAGGCCGAGTTGATGGCGACGGTGTTTCCCGAGCGGAAAAAGCTCACGCTCAAGGCCAAGGACATCACGACGCTCAACAAACCGTCCGACAGCGTGAAACCGATTTCGGTCGACGACATGGTGGCCGCAGCCGAAGGGCTCACCGCGGACACCTACGGCAAACGCAATCCCGCCGCGGCGATGGCGCGCGCCGCGCGCATCGGCATGTGGGGCGCGGTCCTCGCGCTCGTGCTCGCTGCGGGCGGCGAGATCTTGCCCGGGGCGGCGGCGTTGATGTCAATGGAGTTGAATCAACTGCTCGAAAATCCCTTTGCCGTAATCGGCGCGCTCGACCTCGGGCTCGCCGTGCTGCTCGGCCTGGGCATGACGAATCTTTATCCGCTGGTGCGTTTCCGCGCAGCGCTGGGCTTCGGTCTCATGGGCGTGATGTTTTACCTGCAGGGCGACACCGTCGCGCTGCTGCCGCTCCTGACCGGCTCACTCGGGCTCTACTTTTGCACGGTGTTTGTGCACCTCCTGCCGGCGGTCGTGGCCGGGCTCGCGGCCGTATCGGGCATGGGCGTGCTGGCCTGGCATTTTCTTTCACCCTGAACCGTGGCTCACGTTGACCCACTGAACGCTCCGCCGAAAAACCGGCTCGTCGACCGCTGGACACGGCTCGTCCATATCTACCAACGCGAGATTTGGCAGCCGGCGCACCTGACGGATCGCACCCCCAAGGGCTGGACCTACGCAGTCCTGCGCGTGCTTTCGATCACGGTCACGGTGTTCATCGAGTCGCGCATCGCGAGCCGCGCGGCGGCACTGAGTTTCAGTTCCCTGCTCGGGATCGGCCCCTTGATCGCGATGGCGGTGCGGGTCGCTGGCTTTGCCCTGGGCAAAAACGACCCCAATCTCGTCGCCGATACGCTCTACCGCATGGTGAAAGTCGTCGCGCCCCAGATTGCGCAATACGAGTCGCTGACGCACAGTGCGGCGGAAGCGAAGACTCCGACCATAACCGCGGCGGGCCAGCCGGCCCCGAGCGAGGCAAACAAGGGGCCGGCAACCAAGGTGAATCCCGAGCTCGTCGACGTGATCAACCAGATCATCGACTCGTCCAAATCGAGTTCAGCCGGCGCGGTCGGGATGTTCTCACTGCTCGCGATCGTGCTGCTGCTCTTCAGCTCGATCGAGGACACGTTCAACGACATCTGGGGGGTGCGCCAGGGCCGCTCCGTGCTGATGCGGATCGTGCTCTACTGGACGGTGCTCACGCTGGGCGCGGTGCTTTTTTTCGCCGCGGTGGCGCTGCTCGGCGCCGGCACTTTTTTCAATGTGTTCATGGAGAAACTGCCAGGCGGGGCGGAAAAATTCCAAAACCTCGGCTGGTTGATCCAGCTGTTCTCCTTCGCGCTGCTGGCCGTGATGCTCACGCTGTTCTACCGCGTCATCCCCAACACCCGCGTGTTCTGGAAGGCGGCGTTGATCGGCGGACTCGTGGTGGGCGGGCTGCTGTTGCTGAACAACGTCGTCGCGTTTCTCTACCTGAAGCGCGTCTACCTTGAACGCAGCCTCTATGGTTCGCTGGCCCTGCCGCTGGTCATCATGTCGGGCCTCTATATTTTCTGGCTGTGCGTGCTCACCGGCGGCATCGTGAGCTACGCGATCCAGAACGTGCATTTCCGCAACAGCCAGGCGGCGTGGGGTTCACTGACCGAGGCGATGCGGGAGCGGCTGGCGCTCGTGGTGTTCCTGACCATTTGCCGGCGTTTCAACGAGTGCATGCCCCCGGTCTCGGTCTCGATGCTCGGGACGCTGCTGAAGGTGCCCGCCCAACTGCTCAACGAATGCCTCAACCGCCTCGTGAGCCTCCAACTCGTGACCGCGCTGCGGCCGGACGTGCATGGCGCCGCGACCGATTATCTCTACCAACCGGCCCGGCCCTTGAACCGGATCACGCTCTACGATTTTAAAACGCTCGACGACAACCTCGGCGAGGATCCCGTCGGCAGCTCGCTTGAGCGCATCGATCCGCTGGTGCCGCGCTATACGGCGGCGCTCGACAAGCTCGGCGAGCTGGAATTTTTCCAGCAAACGGTCGAGCAGCTGCTGGCTCAGCATCCCTTCGACGAATCTCGTCCACCCTTCGCTTTTGGCGAACGGCGCGGAGCGAAATAACCGGACGGGCAAGCGCCGCGCAGCGTTGGCGCGAGCTTCGGAACGGATCAGCAGTTTTCAACCGCCGCCGCGGACCGCCTACAAACAAACCCGGGCGCTTGAAAAGCGCCCTTCCGCCACGCCGTCGCGGGCCCCTCGCCGGCCGACCCCGCGCGGAACGGGAAGCCGGCTCCGCCACGCTCGCGAGGAAGTGTGATGCCCAGCTGTCCCCACGGTGCTGCGGAGAAGCCGCGCAAGGTGTTCGCTGGCAGTGGCGGTTAAATTAGCTGGCCAAATCCGCGGTGCCGTGCAGGGTGGACGGTGGCATGCCAGACCCAAAGTCCCATCTTGATCTCGCGCAGGTGCAGGT
>JANNEY010000103.1:0-29456 GCA_031379235.1 Opitutaceae bacterium
GCGTCGGCCTCGGCTTTCGCCTCGGCGCGGGACGGAAAGTTTTTACGGACGCGTTTGCCGTCGAGCCAGCCCGTAACGCGGTAAACGACCTCCCCGGAGGGATTCGTGAATTCTGAAATGACGAAAGCTTTCGTGTGGTTCATGACCGATTTGCCACGTCAACTGGCAAATCGGCTGTCAGGTTTTCCTCCTCAGAGGAGGAAAATGGCGGAGAGGGGGGGATTCGAACCCCCGGTAGGGGTTTAAATCCCTACAACGCTTTAGCAAAGCGCCGCTTTCGACCACTCAGCCACCTCTCCGAAATCGGACCGCGAGAGAAACGCCGGCCGGACAAAGTGCAAGGCGGATTTCACGGCACGCACTCTCGGCCCGCGGTTTCGTCATGCTGGGCCGCAGCGCCCGATCAGTTCTCTTCGTCGGTTGGCCGCTTGAGCTCGTCGCGGCATTCCGCCACGACGCGCAGCCAGACTTCACGGAGGTCGAAGAAGCAGGGCAAGGACTGCTCGCGCCACGCCTGCACGTGCGGAAGGCGGGCGGAGGTGTCGGCATTCAGCAGCGCAAGCGAGCTGTTGAGCACGCTCATCGCGCGTTTGAACAAGCTCACGGCCATCGCGTAGTCGCCGAAATCGAGGGCGTGAATCGCCTGCGCGGCCTGCTCTTCGCCCCGGTGCATTGAGCCCAGTAACGCCAGGGCGAGCGGTTGTGGCACGCGCTTGGAATCCGCCGCCAACGCGCTCCACGAGCGGGACAGGCTCAGGTAGATCGCCTTGGTTGAAATGTAGACGGGGTTTTTGTGTAGGGTGTAGACGTCGTCCGGATCGTCGCTCTCGTCGTCGTCGGCATCATCGTCGTCGTCTTCTTCCTCCCAGACTTCGGTGCCCCATTCCATTTTCTCTGCCACCTTGTCGATGCGCTCTGGATCAGCGGCGCAGGCTTCGTAGAAACGCAGGTAGCGGTGGATGACCTCGTCTTGCTCGCGCAGGTAGCGTTCCCAATCAAATTCGTTCCAGGCGATATCGCCGCGATCGTCCCATTGGTTCTCCGCGCCGCCGTCCGAGTTTGAATTGCTCATCGGTTGGGCGGAAAGTGACGGTGGGAAGTTGCGGATGGCAAATTATTTTCCGGAGAGCACGCGGCGGCGTTTTGCGGGTTGAACGCCGATTGGACGGCTCCTACCTTCCCGCTTCCTCATGGCCGACGTGCATCACGAAACCGTTTTCTTCACCGGCCATGTCCAGGGCGTGGGCTTTCGCTACGCGGTGCTGCAGGTGGCGCGGGAATTCGAGGTCACGGGTTTTGTGACCAATTTGGCCGATGGCCGCGTGCTGCTGGAGGTCGAAGGTGCGGTCGCCGAGAGCGCGGCGTTTGTGGCGGCCGTGGAGGAGAAGATGCACGGCTACGTGCGCAAAGTGGAGCGCAGCGGCGGACGGCGTGGCGCGCAGTTTGCCGGCTTCGTCATCAAGTAGGCCGATGTCCGCGAACCCGTCTTCGGCTCCGTCATCCTTGGTGCCCGCCCTCGAAATCCGCGGGCTGCTGAAGGATTTTTCCGCCGGACTGCATGGGCTGAAACTGCGGGCGGTCGATCATTTGAATCTGAGCGTAGCGCCCGGCCAAATTTTTGGCCTGCTCGGGCCGAACGGTTCAGGTAAGAGCACGACGATCAAGTTGCTGCTCGGTCTGCTCGAACCCACGGCGGGCAGTTGCGCGATCTTTGGCGTGCCGAGTGGCCGGGTGGAGGCGCGGCGCGAAGTCGGTTATCTGCCGGAGGCGCCGTATTTCTACCGGCACCTCTCCGGGCGCGAGTTGGTGCGATTTTACGCGCGGATGTGCGGGATGGGCGGGGCCCCGCTGGAGGCGCGGCTCGACGAAGTGCTGGCGCTGGTCGGGCTCAGTGCGGCGGCCGAGCGCCGCGTGGGCACCTATTCGAAGGGCATGCTCCAGCGCATCGGGCTCGCGCAGGCGCTCGTGCACGATCCGCGGTTGCTCATTCTCGACGAGCCCACGGCGGGCGTCGATCCGGTGGGCACGGCGGCGATCACGGCATTGATTCTTCAGCTCAAGGCGCGCGGCAAAACCGTCCTGATCACGTCGCACCTCCTCGGCCAGATCGAGGATATTTGCGATCGCGTGGCGATCCTCGACCGCGGGAAATTAATTCTCGAGGGCGCGGTGGTCGAACTCATCGGCCGCACGGATCAGCAGGCGCTCGTGGTGGAGACGCTGCCGGAGAGCGAACTGGCGGAACTGCGGGCCTGGCTCGCGGCGCGCGGCCGGAAGCTGGAGGCGGTCGAAACGCCGCGCAACCGGCTCGACCGAATCTTTCTGGACCGGGTGGGGAGGAACGACGCGTGAACGCCGTGCCGTTTTCCTTTTGGCGCGCCCTCTTGATTGCGCAGAACACGCTGCGGGAGGCCGCGCGCCAGAAGTTGTTTCTGTTTTTTCTGCTGTTGGCGCTCGCCCTCGTGGTCGGGGCGCGCTGGCTGCGTGATTTCAGCTTTGGCGCGCCGGAGCTGAAATTTCTCGCGGACTGCGGGTTTGGCGCGATGGCGTTTTTCGGTGCGGCGCTCGCGATCACGGCCACGGCGCAATTGTTCTTCAGCGAAATTGAGAACCGCACGGCGCTCACGCTCCTGGCCAAGCCGGTGTGGCGCGCGGAGTTTATCCTCGGCAAGTTTCTCGGCCTCGCGGCGGTGACGGCGATTTTTTGCGCAATGCTGACGCTGCTGCTCATGGCGGTGCTGCGGTGGCGCGAGGGCGAGCTGATGCGGGAGTTTCCCGAGACCTTTGCCTCGGGCGGGGCGGTGAGCTATGCGATGGTCGCGCTCGGTGGGCTGCTGCAATGGCTGAAACTCGCCGTGCTCGTCGCGCTCGCGCTGTTGGTCGCGAGTTTTGCGCAGACGCAGCTCTTCACGGTCGTGACGGGCTTTTTCATCCTCGTGATCTGTCACCTGCAATATCTCGCGCAGGATGCCTACGCGCGGGCGGGCTCGTGGTTCGCGCAAAATATCGGGGGCGCGCTCGCCGCGGTGTTTCCTAATTTCCAGCTCTTCGCGCTCGCCGACTCGCTCAACGCCGCCGATGCGCCGCCCGCCCTGCACGTTGTCCGCGTGGTGCTTTACGCGGCGGGTTACATCGTAGCGGCGGGGGCGCTGGCGGTTTATTGTTTTCGCAAACGTGAAATCTAGCGCCCTTACCGCCACGTTCGTCATCGTGGTTCTCGCCGTGACGGGCACGCTGCTCAACCGCCTCGCTGCGCCCGCGTGGTCGGCCACGCGCGAAAAGCAGCCGGCACTCACCTTGGATTCGTCGGTGACGGCAGCGGGGCAGGGCGTGACGCTCGCACTGCTCGGTGGCTTTCGTGCGCTCGTCGCGGACGCGGCGTGGATGCGGATGTATGCGCGCTGGGAAGTGCGCGATTTGCCCGCGGTGGAAACGCTGATCCGGGTGGTCTCGGCGATCGATCCGCGGCCGGTGTATTTCTGGATCAACGGTGCCCGCATTCTCGCCTACGATCTGCCGGTGTGGCGGATCGAGGCGGCGGGCGGCTTTGAGCGCGTCGCGGGGCCGACGCAGCAGCGCATCGGCCGCGAACAGGCCCAGCTCGCGCTCAGGCATCTCGACGCGGCGATGGCGTTTCATCCCGCCAGTGCCGATCTGTGGACGGAGCGAGCCAGCATCGAGCTGAGTAAACTCCACGATCTCGCGGCGGCGGCGGAGAGTTTTCGCCGGGCGTGGGAGCAGCCGCGGGCTCCGTTCTATGCGGCGCGATTGCACGCGGAGCTTTTGCGCCGGCAGGGCCGGAAAGCCGAGGCGCTGGCCTGGCTGGTCCAAGTTCACCCGCTGCAACCGCCCGATCCCGAGGGCGGGCGCGAGGATGTCGTGCTCCAGCGCATCCGGGATCTGGAGCGCGAGTTGGGTGTTGCGCCGGAGCGGACCTACCAGCCGGTGCGATGAAGATTGCGCGCCGGAGCGCGAAACGTTTGATCGCCGATGCCTCCCGGCGGCCTGAGTTGCGCCGGTTTTGCCGATGATGCTTGTTTCCCTTTCGTTTCTCCTCGGGTCGTTGCTGCTCCTCTGGTTTCCCCGGTTGTGGTTGCGCCGCGGCCTCGCGCGCCTGGCCCCGCGGCGGCGCAAGTCGGCGAAGAATCCGCTCATCACGGAACCCTGGCGCGAACGCGAGCCGGGTGATCCGCAGATTAATTTTCGCGCGGAGTTCACGAAGGTCGTCAACTACGTGGATCTCTTTCGGGCGGGTTTTGGCGGCTGGCTGCTGTGGGGCGGCTGGGGGCTGCCGGCGGCTCTGAGGACGGACGAGAATGCTTCGCCTCTGATGGCGGGCTTGGCGCTGGCGGCGCGTGGACTGGTGCTGCTCACGGGACTTTTGGTGCAGACAGTTCGCCCGGAGAAACACCGGCTCTCGTTCTTCCCGCCGATTTTCTATCTCGCCGGACTCTCGATCGCGCTGTGCGACATTCAGGGCGCGGTCTTTGCCTTCGCCTTGATTTGGGCGGTCAATCCCTCGCTGCCCAACGCCCGGGCGTTCCTGTCGATCTACGCACTGTTCATGATCGTGTTTGGCCGGTTTTTTGGCGGAGCCGGAATGCAGTCACTGCTGCTGGCGGCGGGCCTGACGTTTCTCCCCGTGCTGCTCAGCTTACTGGCGAACCGGCCGCTCACCGTCTTTTCCCGCAAGACGCATCGGACGGGCGCGCACCCGTGAGCGAGCATCCCGGGAAAATCTGGCTCGGCGCGATGCGGCCGCGCACGTTGCCCGCCGCCGTCGCCCCGGTGCTCACGGGCACGGCGCTCGCGTGGCACGATGGAGCCTTCGATCCTGCGGCGGCAGCGCTGTGTCTCGGCTTCGCGCTGCTCGTGCAGATCGGGACGAATTTCGCGAACGACTACTACGACTTCATCCGCGGGGCCGACACGGCCGCGCGCGTCGGACCGCGTCGGGCCGTGGCCGCCGGACTCGTGGCCCCGGCCACGATGAAGCGCGCGATGATCGGCGTGTTCACCGCGGCGTTTCTCACCGGGCTTGGGCTGGTCGCGTGGGGCGGGCCGTGGCTGCTGGCGGTGGGTGTGGCGAGCATCGTGTGCGGCATCGCCTACACCGGCGGGCCGTGGCCGCTGGCCTACCTCGGGCTCGGCGATGTATTCGTGTTTTTGTTCTTCGGGCTCGTGGCCGTGGGCGGCACTTATTTTGTGCAAGCGGGCCGGCTCACGATCGAAACCGTGCTCGCGGGCGTGCCGATGGGCCTGCTCGCGGCAAATATCCTCGTCGTGAACAATTATCGCGATGCCGAGACGGATGCGGTGGCGAACAAACGCACGCTCGTCGTGCGCTGGGGCCGCGGGGCCGCACGGGCGCAGTTCATTTTTTCGCTCGTCGGCGCGTTTGCGGTGCCGCTGGTGTTTTTCGCGCGCGGCCACCGTGCGTGGGTGCTGTTGCCGTTGGCTCTGCTGCCCCTGGCTTGGTCCCACACGCGGCGATTGCGCGCCGACCGCAGCGCGGGCGAACTCATCGCATTGTTGGGTGACACGGGGAAACTGCTGGCGCTGTTCGCGGTGCTGTTTGCCACGGGACTCATCGCGGGGCGGTAATTTGCCGCGTGTGGGGTGGAAACGGGCGGAACCGACAAACGCATTCCCTGCGTGATCTACCGGAGCATGCCGAAGCCTCGCGCAAGTGCGAATGCCATTAGTTTCGGAGTGCTCGGCAGGTTGAGGCGGCGCAAAATCTCGCTGCGGTGCCGCTTGACCGTCGTGGCGGCGCACCCGGCGTGCGCCGAAATTTCGTCGTTCGTGAGGCCGTGCGCGATCAGGGGGAGGATTTTTTGCTCCATGTCGGTGAGCCGCTTGGCCACGGCGCATGGATCGCGCAGCCACGCCAGTTTAGCTTCCTTGTAGGCGGCCGAGTAGGATGTTCGGCCCTGCGCGAGCGCTGCCAGCGCGAGCGGCACGGTTGCGAGGTTATCACAGCTCTTGTCGAGGAACCCCGCTACGTGCAGCTGCTCGCAGCGCGCGACGACATATTCGCGGACGTGTGAGGAGAGCACGAGCACGCGTGGTGCAGGCCGCTGGGCTGCCGTGGCCTCGACGACTGCGAAACCGTCTTTCTCTCCGAGTAATCCGATGTCGAGAATGAGAATCTCCGGCTTATGCTCATACACGAGCGCGATGCCAGCGGTGGCATCACCCGCGGTGCCGACGACCATGAATCCGCACTCCTGTTCGCAGATTTTGCGGAGCACCTCGCGATACATCGCCTGATTCTCGACAATGACGACTTTCATGCGGCGGCGTGGTTGAGAATTGGGGAAGTGCTTCGGACCCGACGCAGTGAATCGTGGGCGACGATGGGCTTCGAGCGACGGCGTCACTGTTATTTTAGCGTTACGAGTGGATAGATCGCGGCAGGAGGTATCGGACCTTCACCCCGCGAGCTGCACTCCGATGGAGCTACATCAAAAGGTGTAGACGACGGGCTTTCCCTAGCTCGTGGAAGCGCGCAACAAATCCGTGCAATCGCCCACAGCGCGCGGGTCCGTTCCTGGCGCGCCAAGATTTTCCCTTAACTCCCCTTGCCATGTCCGTGAAAACCTATTCCGCCGTTTCGCTCTCTTCCCAGGTCATGCTGCTCTTTCTCGGGTCGGTGGGTTCTGCGGCGGTGCCGCTTTTCGCGCAGGGACCGCTTACTGCTCCGACGGCTCCCGTGGTCAACTCCAGCACTGGGCCGCGGCAGCTCGCGGCCGACGCGGCGTGGAGCGCGGTGACCACGCTTACGAAGACCGCGGGCAACTCGGCGAAGTCGGCCGGGCCCGTCGCCCCCGCCGTCGTCAAAACCGAAAACACTCAGCGCGCAAAAAAATTCCGCGCGGTCGCGCAGGGCGCGAAGGATTTCGCCGCGCAATATCCCGAGCACGGCAAGGCAGGCGAGGCGCGCAAGGTCGCGGTGCTCGCCGATCTTGAGGGCACCCTCAGCGGCGACAAGACCCACGAGCGCGCGGCCGTCGCCGTCGCCGCCGCGTTCCGGTCCGACAAGTCCAACCCCGCGCCCGCGCGCTTCGAGGTCGCGCACGCGATGGACCGGCGCGACCTCAGCAAGAAAATCCTCTGGCAGCCGTGGTATACACACACGCCGCTCGCGGAGCAGATGCTCGACAAGCTCCAGAAAGAGTTTGGCCGAACACCCGAGGTTTACGGCGGCTATCTCGCACTGGCCGAGCACACGAACTGCGACAACGCCCGCGACATCGCGATCATGCTTGCGCAGTCGCCCGCGCCCGCCGGCACCAAGGCTGCGGCGAAACGGCTCCTCGACCGCTACGCGCTCATCCGAAAACCGCTCGATTTTCCGCTCACGACGCAGCAGGGCAAAGCGACGACGCTCGCCAACGAGGCGGGCAAACTGACCGTGGTGGTTTTCTACGAGGGTGCGCGCTCGCCCGCCGGCCCGCCCGGTCTGAATGACTACAAAAAAAATCCCACATCCAACACGACTTGGATTTACGTCGCGCTCGGCACTCCGCCGCCGCTGGCCAAGGGCAAAAAGCCCAGCTCCGCCCCGCCGGGCACCGCCTGCATCGAGGCGCTTGGCCTTAAAAGCCCGCTCGTCGCCAAGCTCCGCCTCAACCAGCTCCCTTGCGCCTTCGTGCTCGACGAGCAGAAGCGCCTCTCCAGCTACGGCCGCATCGACGAGCTGCCGTGGATGCTGAAAAGCACCAACCGCACCCTCGCGCCATGATCGCCGTGCCCGCCCCGCGCCCCATGGCCGACGCCTCCCGCTCCGTGCTCCGGTTTCTCGTGTTCGGCCTCGCGCTTTGCACCGGCGCAATGCGCGCCGCCAACAGCATCGAGTGGCTCGCCCTCAACACGCCCGCCACGGCGATTGGCGGCCGCACCATCGGTTTCACCGCCACCGTGCGCAATACCGGCGACGAGACGTGGGGCTGGAACCATTACCTTGAGCTGAAAGCCATGGCTGACGGCGCGCATCTCAACTATCCCTCGGTCGACGGCCTAGACCCCGGTGATACCCGCACCGTCACGTTCTACCTCGACCTCCCGGCCAGCGGCGGCACCTTCGCCTACGGCTTCACGGGGATGGAGCACAACGTCGAGTATTTCGGGGCGACCCAGACGCGCTCCATCGTGGTCTCGCCTGCACCTGTCTACACAGGTGTCACTCTTTCGAGCACGACGCTCAATCCGCAGGCCCTCCCGACGATTGCGACCGACGATGCGATGCCTCCGCACTACAAACTCCGCGCCAAGGTCATCGACGGTTCGCCCTACGGTTTCCATGCGGCGACCGCCTGGTATAACGGTGGCCAGCCGTTAAACGTGGCCCCTCCGGCCGGCGACTATGCTGTCACCGCGCTCTACTGGCTCAAATATGACAGCTACCTCGGGCAACTGCTGCCCCCGCCCGACGGCATCGGCCCCGAGCGCCGCGTCGCCATCACTGTGCTCGGCAACGTCCGGCTAACTTCCTACCACTTTCACGTCACGCAACCCCCGCTGATCTACACCGGCCAGGGCTTCACCGGTCCCTACCGGCTCTTCGCCACGTTTCAAAACGCGTCCGGCACGTGGGAGACGACCAGCGCCAACGGCAACAACCTGACCCCGCTGACCGCTGTGCCCCCTGCCGGCACCTATCAGGTCAGCCTTTATTGGAAAAAATACGACGGCTCCGGCGCCGTCCTTGAGACCGGCCCGGTCCTTACGCTCCCCGTCACGACGACGATCACCTCCGGTGCGATCGACGTGCTCACCACCGGCGGCGAGATCACCTGGCTGGACGAGCGCGACGAGGACGGCAACAACCCGGTCTTTTATCTCTCCACCGGAGAGCACACCATCGATGTGACGTTGGCCGGCACGCTACACGTGGCCGTGAGTGCGCTGTTCGACATCATGACGGAGCTGCGCGATGGCAACGGCAACACCGTCGCCACCGGAGGCTTCACCCTGACCACGCCGGTGACTCCCGGCAGCTACGTTGTCCGCGTGGCGGGCGGCTCGGCCGGCACGTATCAGATCAGCGGCCACGTTACGCCCTTGATCGCGCCGCCGGTCGTGACGAGCGGCACCACGGCGACCGCCTCGGCGGGCGTCGCCTACACCGCCGCCAATCCGCTCTACACCATCACCGCCACCGGTGAAGGCGTGATCGCCTATTCCGCCGGCAACCTCCCGGCCGGCCTCACTGTGGCCGCCGCTACGGGTAAGATCACCGGCACGTTGACGGCCGCCGGCACCTTCCCACTGATCTGGGTCGAGGCCGCCAACGCTGCGGGCTCCAACGGAAAATTCATCACGATTACCGTTTTGCCCCCCGCCCCCCACGCCTACGCCGCCGAGCAAATCACCGCCTCGCGTTTCCTCGCCAGTTGGTCCGCCGTTACCGGCGCCACCGGCTACCGTCTCGACGTTTCGGCCAACGCCGCGTTCACGAGCCTGATCCTGAGCAACTATTCGCCCGTTTATGTTTTCAACGGCCAGACTTCGATTGCTACTTCGCAGACGGTCACAGGCTTGGCCCCCAATACCGACTACTGGTATCGCGTGCGTGCCGTCACGGGAGCCGGCACGAGTGCCAATTCCTCCGTCATCTCGGTTCGCACCGCCGTCGCGACGGTGGACGCGGCCTCAATCTGGTTCGACAAACCGCTAGATGTTCGCGACCCGGTGACTGGCGACTGGACCAAGGTTTACGACGGGCTGAAAGACGAGATTATTCCCGCCGGCGGATCGCACGGGCTGACCTACTACGTGCTCGATTACCGCTATACCGGCGGCACGATCACGTTTTACGACAACGATTTTCCGACCAACGACTGGTGGTATCCGCGGAACGTAGGCTTCGATTTCAACGGCGACGGGACTTCGGACTTCGAGCGCCCCGCCTTCACGCCCTTCTGGCAATCGGGTATCACGTTCTCCTACACAGGCGAAATCTACCAGCGCATCGGTGTGGAATTTGATCCCGAGCTGGGCTACGACTACGAGATTTGCTACTCGACGAACGACATCATCAACCCCTCGTCGCTCGGTGTCGTGAATGGCGGCGGCCGGATGACCGCCGAGAACGCCAACCGTCAGATTTTCGCGCTCTTCCATGAATTCACCGTCGCTGCCCTCAACCGCGGGAGCCTCTACCTCGTCCGTTATGCCAAACCCGTCGCCTCAACTTTGCTCACGATTCCCGGCATCGGCCCCGCGACGGTCGGCATTCGCACGACCGGCAGCGTCCCGTCGACCGGGCCAATCTCGATCGGGGGTGCGACCATTGATATCGGCTTGGCGGGCGGCACCATAGTGCTCCCCGGCGGCGGGACGATTACAGTCGGCAGCGGCGGGACCGTTTCCGTGTCGGGCTTCCCCGGAGTCCCCAGCGGCCCCGTCACGGGCAACATCAGTCTCGGCGGGCTCGGCTCGATTCAGGTCAGCTCAGCGGGCACGGCCACCATCACTGTGGGCAGCGGCGTGCCGGTGCTGGGCGGTGCCGTGATCACCGGAACGGCGGGCGGTGGCGGCAGCATCGCCTTCCCCAATGGCGTGGGCGTCAGCGTGTCGAACACCGGCAAGCTGGGCATCACCCTGCCGCCCGGCACCAACCAGACGCTCGTCCAGATCATCGACATCGCGACCAAGGTCCTCTCGGTCGCCAACGGCGCCTCGATCTCGGTCCGCGACCTCCTCGGCAACGTCATCCCGCTGCCCACCTCCGGCCTCCTCGGCGCGCTCGACGTTGCGATCACCTCCAAGGGCCGCTTCGAAGTCGGCGTCAAGCTCGGCAACGACTCGTGGTTCTGGTTCGATGTCTATACCTTCGCCATGCCGCAGCTCGCGGTCGATGCGAACCGCGACGGGGTGATCAACTTCAACGCCACCGACGCAACCTCTGCCAGCGCGCCATTTCGGTTCTGGCTCAATGATGACATCGACCGCAGGCACACCGTCGACAACACGGATTCCGAGGAAGACGATATCGGCGGCGCGGAGGCCAGCGGGAGGCAACCGGATTGGCAGTCGAATTACATCCAGTCCAAGCGTGATCTGGAGGACTTTGCGCGAATCGTGGTGTCCGCGGGCGGTCTCAGTGAAGCGCTTAAGAACGGCAACCTGTATCTCGGCCTGAAATGGAGCAGTGCGACCGGCACGCCAGCGATCAAGCTCTACAAACACGTCGAGGCCGATGGCGGACTGAACTATCTGGCTGACGATGCTACGGCCGGGCAGCAGATCAATACCGCCTTCTGCATCGCCGACATCCGTGACACGGCGACGCAGCCCCAGAACGCCACGCGCGTCTTGGTCGAAGGCGCTGATGTGTTCGTGTTGCCCACTTCCCTTTTTAGTGGGCTGTCGGAGGCGCAGCCGAAAATATTCTTGCTGTTCGAGGGCTGCAAACCCGGCCAAGGCCAGCTTCAACTCGTTCTCCTGACACGCAACGGCACCAATTACTCCGAAGTTGGTGTGGGGCCCGGCGTGTGGATGGACCTTAAGAAGATTGGCGACATGTATGAGCATTGGTCTGTCGGTCAGGGCCCAGATCCCAGAGGGGGAGGCAATCCCGATGCCGTCGCAGCGCGCATTGCCGCACTGTCTGGCAGCGGAACCGCGTTTCAATACGACGCCGGCACGCCAAGCCCTGAGGAGCGCAAATACCTCCTCTACGTCCACGGGTGGAACATGGAGCGCTGGGAGAAGGAGCGCTTTGCCGAGACCGCCTACAAACGGCTTTATTGGCAGGGCTACAAAGGTCGCTTTGGCCTGTTCTCTTGGCCGACGACCAACAGATTTGAAGGCAATTTGGCAAATGCACTATTTGATCGGACCAATTACAATCGTGGCGAATGGGCCGCTTGGAAATCTGCCGCTCCCTTGCGAACCCTGCTGCAAACACTGCACGGCCCCGGAGCCTACGGCAATCAAGTCTACGTGGTCGCGCACAGCATGGGCAATGTTGTGGTCGGAGAGGCGCTTCGGCTCGGGAGTCAGCATGGCTCCGGGCAGCTCGTGAATACCTACGTCGCCAGCCAGGCAGCCATTCCCGTCCATGTTTATGATGGTAGCAGCACCAACCTGCTAGATGCGACCGGCCCGCTTGGCATTAGTGCATCGACCATCGGTCAGTTCCCACAAACGCCGAACACGGTCTATCCAGATTGGCTGGCCGGCAACGGCGCGGCTGCGGGCACCCGGATCAATTTTTACAACGTCAATGATTTTGCGCTCTGGCGCGATGCTTGGCAGCTCAACCAATACCTAAAGCCGAATCTCAAGGACGCTCCCGACCAACTGTGGAATTATCAGTTCGAGGATGGACTTGGCGCACCGCCTAACCTCCACGATAGCTTCATCCGGTTTGAGCGCTTTGACGATCTTGGGAACCCCGTTGGGATTCAAGAAATGCAGCTAGGCACTCAAGCGTCTATTGGTGATCGCTACGAAATCATGTCCTTTGCGGCCGAATCGCGTTCCAAGGCACTCGGCGGCACGCCGGGCAATGCGCGCCTTGAACGATCGGTCGATTTACAGGGCTCTGCGGTTTGGCCGGTAGATTTTGAAAACCCGCTTCGGCCCCACTCTTCTCATAAGTGGCATAGCGCAGAGTTTCGCTCTACTATCATGCGGCAAAAAGGCTATTGGAAGGCGCTGCTTGATGAACGCGGCTTTAATCTCGGGACAACACCATGAAAACCGAGCGTTGGGGTCTAATTGCAGTCGTCGTGATCTTGCTTGGCATGCTCCTGTGGTCGTTTCGTGCCAAGACTGCGTCTTCTAATCCCGACGCAGCGAAGCAGCCCGTGACGACAGTCCAGTCCAGTGCTGGTCAGGAAAGAAATGACAGCCCGCCGGTGCAACCGGGGGCTGTCTCCGCGAAGGCACCGCTTCCTCACCAGCCTCAGAGCATGGGCGAGCAGATGCAGTTTGTCCTGCAAAAATACAATCACAAGGATATCGAGTTTTATGGGAGAGTGATAGACCACTACGGCACACGCTTGCCAGACGTGCAGGTAATCGGTCAGGTGATCTTCAACTCCGGTGTCAGCAGTGGTGTTCTCAAACCAAAAGCATATACGGACGCTAACGGTTATTTTGAAATCAAAGGTGTCCAAGGGCGCACTCTCGACTTCAACCTCATCAAAGAGGGTTACCAGTTCATGCCCGAAGGAGACGCGTTTGATTACACCGAACTCGTGCCGGAGGCGAAACGGCATCACCCCGACCCGAAGAATCCAGTCACCCTCAGGATGTGGAAGCTGCAAGGCGCGGAGCCGATGATCTATTTTGACCGGAAATCCTTCAAGCTCCCGCCTGATGGTTCTCCGGTGCGGATCGATTTGGCGACCGGCAAGAAAGTCTCCTCGGGCGGGGACGTGATTGTGGTCATCGAGCAGCCGATAGCACCACCTGGCGAACGCTTGGCGCATTATGCGTGGACAGCAAAAATCACTGCCTCCGGGCTCTTGGAAACCACCGACAAATTAATGTATCTCGCGCCGGAAAGCGGCTACGCGCCCGTGCTGAACTACGGCGAAAAAGGCGATGAGCGTGTGCAAGAGAAGCAAGTGGCGAAGAGTTTTTATTTGAAGACATCTGAAGGGCGTTACGCTCGTATGAAAATGGATCTCACATCTGACACCAATCCCGAGCGCGGAAGTTTTTTTGGTCTGACGTGGTGGCTGAATCCAAAGCCCGGCAGCCGAAATCTTGAGTTCGATCCCGCGAAAGTGATCGCACCACAACCATGACCCTGATGAAAATACTTCCTCTCTCCCGCCGTGCCCTGCTCGTTCCCATCGCGCTCGCGTTCGCCGCATCGCTGCACGCGCAGTCGAGCGCGACGCCCCCAGTGCTCGGCTTGTTGCGACTCAAGAGCTCCACGAAGGCGAACGAGGCCGCGCCGCTCGCCGTTACGAAATTCACCGTCGATAACCTTGCCGCCAACGCCGCGGCGGGCGCGGCCAAGATCAAGAAGGACGACCTCGAGGTCCTCGCCCTCGACGCGGGCAAAGAATGGTCGCGCAACCTCCGCGGCTCGCCGCGCGACGTGACGTTTGTCTCGTTCCAGCTCCACGCCTCCGCCGGCACCATCGTTGATATTGCCGGCGCGCGCCTCGGCATCACGGCCAGCGCGGTGGACCGCAGCCTCCAGCTCATGTTCGACGACTCCACGTTGGGCACGCTCCAGTGGAAATCGTTCAACCTCCACCTCGGCTCCGGCCGCTATGACGGCAAGACCATGGCCGCGCTCACCACGCTTACCGTGCGCCTCGACCCGGGCACCGGCACCTGGGACCTCTACTCCGGCAGCCGCCTGCTCGTCGACCACCTGCCGCTCATCGTCGCGAAAAACCCCGACCGCCGCTTCGTGCTCCGCGCCGGCAACGAAGGCGCGTGGCTCACCGGTCTCGTCTTCGCCGACGAAAACCCCCTCTACGAAGACGCCAACGCCAACGGCATCGACGACGCCTTCGAACGCCAGGCCCGCGGCGCGCTCCTCCCCGCCAACACGCCCATCGAGTTGCAACGTCTCCTCGCGCAAGAGTGGAAAGCCGCCCAGCGCAAGAAAGCCCCGCCCGCCCTCTTCGTGAAACGCCCCCAGCCCGACCGCCCCGCCGTGGCGGCGGCCCCGCCACCGAAATCGTAGACGATTCCGAATCGGCATCACGAAACACACGAACGGCACGCAGCGCGGAAGAGGACGAACCGTCCGGCCAACGTCTGGGCCGACAAAAACGAAAGACCGAGAGAAGTGTTCGTTGTAGGGCGGGGTCGCCGAACCCCGCCGGGTTTGCATCCGAAGGGATGTCTCATTCCCCACCGCCGGCGGGGTGCGGACCCCCCGCCCTGCCAGCCAGACACGTGAGCCGGGCCGCACGCGCAAGCGCGCTGGCCTACGTTGCAAACGTAGCGCACCTCAACCGACGTGTGCTGCGAGCTTCGCCTTGATCGCGGCCTTCGGCATCATGCCGACGAGCGTCTCGACGGCCTTGCCGCCTTTGAAAATGATCATCGTCGGGATCGCACGCACGCCGTATTTGGCGGCGACGGTGTCGTTGTCGTCGATGTTCACCTTCGCGATCTTGAGTTTGCCGTCGAGCTCGGTGGCGAGTTCCTCGAGGATCGGCGCGATGGCCTTGCAGGGGCCGCACCACGGAGCCCAGAAGTCCACGAGGACCGGGGTCGTCGCGGCGGCGATCGTGCTGTCAAAAGAGTCGGTGGTGAGATTGGCGATTTTATCGGACATGGAATTATCGGTTTAAAAACAACAGAAGGGAAAAGAGCGCGGAAGCAACTGCGGCGACCCCACAGATCCCCACCACCCAGGATGGCACAGCCTCGGGCGGCGGCTCGGACTCGGCGGGCGGGCGCTTCGGCATGGCGTCAGCGCGGCTGCGCCTTGTGGATGATCTCGCCGAGCTCGCGCGGGTCGACGCTCTCGAGTTGCTTGGCGCGGCGCTTCAGCTCCTCGAAGGTCTTCATCATCGTCTCGGTCATGCGCTCGTGCGTCTCTTGTGAGCCGCCGAGGAGCACAAATTTTTCTCCAGTCGTGATGCGCTTGTGGCCGTCCTCATTGTCGAGGCCGACGCCGATGATGCCGCCGAGCTTGGGCTGGCGTTTCTTGCGCGCGGGTTTGCGGGAGTCTTTGCTCACGCCGTCACCGTGGGTGCGTTGGCCGCGGTTTCAAGCGGGTTTTCCAGAATGACCGCCTCGTCCACCGCCTCGGCGACGATGTCGGCAAACGCCTCGTGCTGGCGCAGGCGGAGTTTGCGCAGGCGGGTGAGCTCCAGCATCGCGAAGAAGGTCGCCACGAGCCGGCGCAGCGTGATCCCATGCGAAAACAACTCGGAAAATACGAACGACCGCCGCGTGCGCGTGAGCTCCAGCAACCATTCCATCTGGTCGGCGACGGTCACCTGCTCGTCGTGGATTTCGCCGACGACGAGTTTCTCCGCGAGCCGGCGGAGCACGATGTTGAAGGTATTCCAGAGTTCGATCCGATCGACCGCGCGGAGCGGACGGTCGGTGTCGCTGCTGGAAAGCGCGGA
The DNA here is from genome assembly GCA_031379235.1 of Opitutaceae bacterium. Lineage (GTDB taxonomy): Bacteria > Verrucomicrobiota > Verrucomicrobiia > Opitutales > Opitutaceae > ER46. The sequence continues at coordinate 16,071 of JANNEY010000103.1, forward strand.
GACGTGGCGCGCCATCAGGTTTTGTTTGGTCGCCGCGAGATCGGCGAGCGTGGCGGCGGCCTCCTTGAATTTTTTGTATTGGAGGAGCTGGTGGACGAGCTCCCAGCGCGGATCGACCTCCTCGTCGTCGGCATTGGGATCGATCGCGTGCTGGCCCTTGGGGAGCAGGAGCCGGCTTTTGATTTCCATGAGCGAGGCGGCCATCACGAAAAACTCGCCCGCCACCTCGAGATCGAGCTGCTGCATGGCGTGCAGTGCGTCGATGTATTGCCGCGTGACCGACTCGATCGGGATGTCGTAGATATCGAGCTCGTTCTTCCGGATAAGAAACAGCAGCAGGTCGAGGGGACCTTCAAAAATCTGGAGCTTGATGCGGTAGTCGGCGTCGGGAACCACGGTGAGTCGAGCGTTGGGCGGAGGGAGAGCGCGGCAAGGGAATTTATCGCCGGCGCAACGAGGCAACGAAGAAACCGTCGGTGTCGTGGCGGGCGGGGAAAATGGTGAGGCCGACGCCGTCGGCGTGAGGCGTGAAGCCGAACGTGCGAGCGAAAGGCTCGGGTTGGAACTCCGCGTGAGTGGCGAGGAAGGCGGCCACCACACGCGCGTTTTCCTCAGGGCTCAGTGAGCAGGTCGCGTAGATGAGCCGCCCGCCGGACTTCACGCAGACGGCGAATTGCGCGAGCAGTGTCACCTGCAAAACCGCGCGCTCGGCGATGAGCGCGGGCGTGGTCGTCCACTTCAGATGCGGCGAACGGCGCCACGTGCCCGAGCCGCTGCACGGCGCATCGACGAGCACGCCGTCGTAGGCGCTGGCGCCCGGGTGCAAGTTACTGCGGACATTGCCGAGCCGCGCGCGGGCCGCGCGGGCCCCGAGTTCATCGAGCGCGGCGAGCCGAATATCGTGCGCTTCGACTGTGCCGGCGGAGCGGAGCAGGCGGGCGAGTTGCAGCGCTTTGCCGCCCGCTCCGGCGCACGCGTCGAGCCAGCGTCCCGCGGGGCCAACGCCGATGGTTTCGAGGAGGAACTGCGAGCCGAGGTCTTGCACTTCGATCTGACCGGTCTTCCACGCGGTGGTTTTCGTGACGTCGACATCGCCGGCCAATTCGACGGCATTCGGGAGCACGGCGGCCGCGCGCCACGACCAGCCGAGGGCATCGAACTCGGCGAATATTTTTTCCGGGGCGTCGGATTGGACCCGCAGCCAGAGCGGCGCCCGGCGGAGTTGGGCGTCGAGTTCTGCGCCGGAAAAAATCTCCGGGCAGTGCGCGCGAAACCACACGGGCAGCAGCTCGGTGCGATCACCCGCGGGCGGTTCGCCTTTGGCGAATTCGGCGCGAAAGGGCGCTGTCGCCGGCATCTCCGCGGCGAGCCACGCGACGCGACGCACGGCCTCGTCAGGATTTGCCTCGAGGAGCGGCTCGATCCAGGGGAGGTGGCGCAGCGTCGTGTAGATCAGTTCGCGGTAGAGCCGGCGATCGCGCGAGCCGAAGCTACGCTCGCGCGCGAGCATGGCCTGGATGGCGGCGGGCAGGGCGTGGTCGGTTTGCCAGCGGCCGCGCAGCCCGCGGAGCAACCCGAGAAATGTCCGCGCCTGATTTGCTGCGACGCTCATGGGGGGCTTGGGAAGTTGAGAGTTGAGGGCTGAGGGTTGAGAGCCCGAGTCGACAATCCGCGTGCAGGTGTTTGGAAAGAAGAGGCGAAGTTCACCGTTGGTTTTTCTCTCAACTCTCAACCCTCAGCTCTCAACTTGCTGCCCGCCTCAAAACCGCAGCGTGTCGATTTGCACGTTGAAGCCGAAACTGCTCTCGCGGCGGCGACCGGAGTAGAGACTCACGGTGTAGGAAATGAGCCAGGTGTTGCCGAGGTTCTGCGCAACGCCGTAAGCCTGCTCGTTAAAGCGGCGCTTGCGGGCATCGTAGTGCAGGCGCATGATCGCTTCGAACCGCTCGTTGAGCCGCGCCCGCCCGTCAACCGCGTAGTCCTCGAGCTGGCGGCGGAGAAAATTATTGCTGAACCGCACCGACCACACGTTGCCGTCACGCAGCGTGATGCCGGAGTTGAACTCCCGCAGCGTAAGCGTGCGCGGGGCGAAGCTCTGATAAACATCCACCTGCAGCCAGCGCGCCGGTGTGAGGGCGAGTTCTGTGTGAACCTCGGAGAGATCGCGCACCCCGGCCGGACGGCGGAAGCGAAAATCCGTGGCCACATTCAGCATCAGCAAATCGCGCGTGCCGAGGGTGGCGTCGCGGGTCTGGAGGATGTTGTCGAGGCCGAGGCGGAGCGTGTTGGTCGCGTGCAGGTCGTCGATATTGCGCACTTCGCCGAGGCCGAGCGGCGGGAGATAAGTGGAGAAGGCCTCGCGATCGATTTGCGGGATGCGGGCGCGCCCCCGCTCGGCGGAGGGGATATTGCGATAGCTGAGGCGCGGCGTGAAGAGGTGGCGCAGGCCATCGATTTTCCACGCGGGATTTTTGTAGTCGAACGTCCCGCTCATCCGCAGTGCCGCGTCGAGCCCGACCTCGCCGAGCGTGCGCGTGTAGCTGCCGCTGCGTGTGGTCGTGCCCGTGGTAGCGGTGTAGTGCGTGATGCGCCCGCCGGCGACCGGCGTGAACGCGAGCCACTTGGTGGCGGCGAGGGGCCGGGAGAGTGAATAGTAGGCGTCGAGGCGGTCGCTGCGCAGCGCGCGACCGACACCACCCACGGGATCTTCGCGCAGGGCGGCGGCGCTGGCGCTGAAGCGCTCGTAGAAGCCGTTGCCCACGGCGAGCGGCAGCAAGTCGAAGCGAATCTCTGGCAGCCGCTCCTGCACCCGGTGAAAATGATTTGGCTGCACCCGTGCGAAGGCCGAGACGAAATAATTTTCGCCCGCGTAGACCGCTTCGACGAACGAGTCGGGCTCTTGCACCGGAAAAAAGGCCCGCGGTTTGAAATCGCGCAGCACCTCGGAGTCGCGCCACCAGTTGAGCTGGGCGTTGAGCGTGAGGTTTGGCGCGAGCAGCTGCTGGTGCTGCCACTCGGCAAAGGCCCGCTCTTCCGGCACGGGCCGCCCGAGGAGATCCGTTTTCTTATCGCCGTGATCGTTGATGAAACCGCTGTGGATGCTGCCGCGCATCCGGTCGGGATCCGTGGCGTCGGCGTAGCGCGCGGCGGGGCCCGCCATGAGACCGCGACTGGTGTAGATCCCGAGGTCGGCCCCGGCGCGCAGGCCGGCGTTGACGGGCACCAACACGCCGGCCTCGGCAAACACGCCGAGCGAACGGCGGTAGCCGCCGTTCAACGTGACACTGGCATCGAGTGGCTGCTTGAAGTTGTGCTGAAATTTTGGGAACGGCACCGGCTGCATGTGGCCGATGCCAGCGCTGGCATTTTCCGTGCGGATCTTCTGGCCCGGTGTGAGCGTGGTGGTGTCGGCGGTGAACGTGGGTTGCCATGGGCCCGGTTCGCCATAACTCACCCGCGCGCGGCGCAAGATGATTTCCTTGGCCGTGCCCTCGGCGGAGGCGGCTTCGGCCAAATAGGGGAAACTGCCGACCCGAATATTTTCCGCGGTGAAGCTGCCGTCGGCGCGCTTGTAGGTGAGGCGCTCCGCGAGGAGCCGGATTTCGCCCCGGGTGAAGACGACGTGGCCCTCGGCGAAGAACGTCTCGGACTTATTTTCCCGCCGGATGAGATCGGCGGTGAGCACATAGTTTTCCCCGCGGACGATGGCGTTACCCTTCATGATCCCTTCACCGTCATTGCCAAAGGTTCCGGTCAGCGCGTCGGCGGAGATCGTCGGCTGGGCCTCCGCGGCACGCGCGGCGGTGGAGCAGAGTGCGACAATAAGAATGATAATTCGACCAATCACGCGCGCAGCAAAGGCGGCGCACGGAAGGCAGGCAAGCTCCGGTGCGGCAGTCAGTGGGTCCGTTTGATTTGTCATTGCGAGCCCGGCTCGGCGGGCGCGGCAATCCATCTGAAAGTTCAGATGGATTGCTTCGTCGCGGCGTTCCTCGCAATGACAACGACAAATCAAACGGCCCCACGACCTACGGAATGCGTTGCGCGCGCCGCGTGCGGATCGGTGCTAGACGCCGCGCGGCTCCTCGCCCACGCTCGATCTAACCCTTCCCACTTTGATTCTTCCCAAGACCGAACTCGCCGCGTTACTCGGCGCGAAGCACGCCACGCCTCACTCGGTGCTCGGCATGCACCCGCTGACCTACAAACGCAGTCTGGGGGTCGTGGTGCGGGCGCTGGTGCGCGGCGCGACCGCGTGCGACGTGATCGAATTGGACGCGCAACCGCCCAAGGTCCATCCGATGACGTGCCTCGCGCCCGAGGGCGCGTTCGAGGTGTTCATCGCCAAGCGTCCGACGGTGTTTCGTTACCAGCTCCGCGCGACCTACGCCAACGGGGAGAGCCGGCAGTTTTTCGACCCGTATTGCTTTCTGCCGACGCTCGGCGAGCAGGACCTCTATCTTTTCAACGAAGGCAACGAGCACCGCATCTACGAAAAACTCGGGGCGCACCTGCGCAACCTCGGTGGCGTGGCCGGCGTATCGTTTGCCGTGTGGGCGCCGGGAGCCGCGCGCGTTTCCGTGGTCGGAAACTTCAACCAGTGGGATGGTCGGTATCATCCCATGCGTTCGCTGGGCGCGTCGGGCGTGTGGGAACTCTTTGTGCCCGGCCTCGGCGCGGGCGAGCTCTACAAATTCGAACTGCGCGATCAGCGTGGCACCGTCCGGCTCAAAACGGATCCCTACGGCGCGTATTTCGAAGGCCCGCCGAACAATGCGGCGATCGTTTTTGATCCGAAGAAATTGCAGTGGACGGATGGGCCTTGGATGGAAGGGCGCCGCGCCGCGGCCGGGAAACCCGACCGCCCGATGTCCGTCTATGAAGTGCATCTTGGCTCGTGGAAACGCATGCCCGCGGATGGCAACCGCCTCCTCACGTATCGTGAACTGGCGGTGCAGCTCGGCGACTACGCAGTCGAGATGGGCTTCACGCACATCGAAGTAATGCCGCTGGCCGAGCATCCCTTCGACGGGTCGTGGGGTTACCAAGTCACCGGATTTTTCGCGCCGACGCATCGCTTCGGCTCGCCCGAGGATTTCGCGTGGTTCGTCGATTATCTCCACTCGCGTGGCCTTGGCGTAATCCTCGACTGGGTCCCGGCGCACTTTCCGCGCGACAGCTTTGCGCTGGCCGAGTTCGACGGCACGCATCTCTACGAACACGCCGATCCGCGGCAAGGTGCGCACATGGACTGGGGCACGCTCATCTTCAACTACGGGCGGAACGAAGTCCGCTGCTTCCTGATCGCGAACGCCCTCGCGTGGCTCGACCGTTACCATCTCGACGGCCTGCGCGTCGATGCCGTGGCCTCGATGCTCTACCTGGATTATTCGCGCAAGGAGGGGCAGTGGGTTCCCAATCGCTACGGCGGTCGCGAAAATCTCGAAGCGATCGCGTTCCTGCGTCAGGTCAACGATCTCGTGCATCACTATCATCCGGGGGTCGCGATGATCGCGGAGGAGAGCACTTCGTTTGGTGGGGTGAGCAAGCCGACTGCGGAAGGCGGTCTTGGTTTTGACTACAAGTGGAACATGGGCTGGATGCACGACACGCTCCGCTATTTTTCGAAGGAGCCGATCGTCCGCCGCCATCATCAAAACGATCTCACGTTTGGGATGCTTTACCAGTATGCGGAAAATTTCGTGACCGTGTTTTCCCACGACGAGGTCGTGCATGGTAAGGCATCAATGCTCTTCAAGATGGGCGCCTGGCACATCGCGGAAAAAGCCGCCAACCTCCGCGCCCTCTACGCGCACATGTGGATGTGGCCCGGCAAGAAACTGCTTTTCATGGGCGGCGAGTTTGCGCAGTCCCGCGAATGGGCGCACGACACGAGCCTCGACTGGCACCTCTGCCAATATCCGGATCACGAGGGCGTGCGCCTGCTCGTGCGCGATCTCAACAAGCTCTACACGGGCGAACCCGTGCTGAGCCAAAACGATTTCTACGCGCCGGGTTTTCGCTGGCTGAGCTGCCACGATACGGACGCGAATCTCGTGGCCTATCTTCGCAGCGATCCGGCCGAGCAGGTTCTCTACGCGGTCGTGTGTCATCTCGGTGGCGGGCTACGCGAACACCGCCTCGGCGTGCCGCGCCGCGGCTTCTGGCGCGAGGTGCTGAACACCAACAGCGAATTCTACGGCGGCACCGGCCTCGGCAACGACGGCGGCCGCATGGCGGACGATCTGCCGTGGGACGGCCTCAGCCAGTCGATCAAGCTCACCCTGCCGCCGCTGAGCGTGTTCGTGTTTAAGTGGAGAGGGGGCGAGTAGGCGAGGGCGAGCGCACTTCTGGCGTGGGACGGAGGATGGGCAACTGGGCCCCATGCTGCATTTGACGCGCCGCGGCCGCCGCGCGAATTTTGCCCGGTGGAAAGACCGGCAATCAAAGTTCGGGCCAGTTGCAGAAGACGCCGTGGGAGCGTTTCGTGCCGCTCCAGCGGACCACCGCCCGGCTTGCGCAGGGCCGTTGACCAGCCCAGAGGCGTGTTTCGGTTTGCGAGTCACGAAGCCTACGCGACATGGACGGCGAACCTGAACCGGACCGGGAAGTAACCCGCGTCGCGGATGTCACTAGTGCGAAACAGGACGGTCAGAGCGAGTCTTTGGTTTCGCGCTTCCATGTTCTCGATGCTGATCCAGTGGCTCCTCGCAGTGATGGATTCTGCTTCGGGTTAGATCGTCTATGACCTCCTCCCGATATTGATTCGCCTGGCGATCGATCACACGAATTTTTTCGACACATCGGCCGGTCGATTTCTGCGTTTCAAGCCGATGGACCGTCTCAACGATGGGTTTTTTCACCCCTTCTTTCTTCAATTTGTAGCCTGCGAACATACGTGAGCTGCCGGTGAGACGAGCGACCATGTCAATGACTCGCCTTTGGCTTCCGCATTTCGGGCATGGGACAGCCGTATTTAAATTCGTCAGCTCAATTCCGCACTCTTTGCACGTGATCGTGCTCATTGGCTCGATCGCTACCGCCTTCAGACTTTGTCCACGATCCGATCCGCCAGGCCGTAGGCGATGGCTTCGGTGGCGTTGAGGTAGAAGTCGCGATCCGTGTCCTTGTTGATCTGCTCGATGGGCTGGCCGGAGGTGGTGGCGAGGATTTGGTTCAGCTCGGCGCGGAGTTTTTCCATTTCCTTTGCCTGAATGTTGATGTCGCTCGCGGGGCCGATCATGCGGCCGGAGATGAGGGGCTGGTGGATGAGCACGCGCGAGTGCGGGTAGAGCAGGCGCTGGCCCTTGGCGGCACCGCAGAGGAGAATCGAGCCCATCGAAGCGGCCATGCCCGTGACGACGACCGTGATCGGCGAGGTGATAAGCCGCATCGTGTCGAAGACCGCCATGCCGGCCGTGATCGAACCGCCGGGTGAATTCAGGTAGAAGGTAATCTCTTTGCCGGGGGCGACGCCCTCGAGGTAAAGCAGTTTCTCGGTGAGATCCTTGGCGGTCTCGTCGGTGACGGCACCCCAGAGGAAAATCTTCCGCTGATCGAGAAATTTGCGCGCGATCATCATCGCGACCGGGCCGCCGCCTTTCTTCGCGGGCGCGGCTCCCGGGGTGCCCTCGTCGTCGTCATCTTCGTCGTCGAGACGCGGGAGTGGGGCGGAGAGCGCGGGCTGGAGATTGGCGAAATGCATAGGCGGCGAACGATGCGGGGCGTGTGACGTTTGGCAAGTTTGTGGTGGGCGGTTGGCAGGCCGGACATTTGCTCACGGGCGCAGACCGCACTGTGAATGATCGGCACGGGGTGGAATTTGTCCGATTCGATTTAGCGCCCCAAAGGGGCGAAATTCGAGAGCCCAGGGCAACGCCCTGGGAAATATGAATGGAAATATCTGAGCCCTGAAAGGGCGACACTCTTGGTGCGTTGCGCCCTTTCAGGGCTCGCGAGGTGGGGTGGAACCGTTTCCCAGGGTTGCACCCTGGGCGATCGACTTGCGCCCCGTTGGGGCTTCGGCATCGCATCGCCAAAATTTCAGGGAGAGACTTTGAGGTTCACGGTCTGGCGGAGACTTTCCGAGACTGAACGGCTCCGCCCTCACTTCCCTTTCGCGTTCCAGACGGCGAGCGTGTCGGGCGAGCCTTGGGCGCGGACGCCGTTGTCGCTCAGGATTTCCTCGGTGGCGGCGACCATCGCAGCGCGCGGGAAAACCGGGGTCTCGAATTTCCGACCGGCGAACTCGAAGACGATGAACTCCTCCTTGGCGTCGCGCAGCACGGCCACGAGATGCGCGAGGTTTTTGATCGCGATGCCGTTTATTTTTTCGACGACGCTGCTCTGCGTCTGCGAGTAGCCGATGGCGAGTTTGTGCGGGAAGAAAGGCGATGAAACCACGACGAGTTCTTCGCCGGGAAACGCCGGCTTGTCGGCGCGACGCTGGGCCAGCGGGCTGTTGGCACCGGAGAGCGCGACCGCGGCGTTGTTGAGCCCGCCGAGGAAGAGTTGCGTGGCCGTGGAGAAAACCATCGGGCCGTAGACGAAGTAGGAAGGATAAGCGCCATCGAGATCGGGGATGAGGAGCGGTCGCTTCGCGGACAGCGGCAGATCAATTTTCTGCTCGGCCCCGGCGCGTATGATCGTGAAGGGCACGCGGCCGGCGCGCGCGGTCTTCTGGAGCAGGTATTGGAAACGCACGCGGATGTCGCCGACTTTGACCATGCCTTCGTTGTCGATCTTGGTGTCGCCGATCGCGGTGATGATGTCCCACGGCTTCAGAGGGTAGTTGGGATCGTTGGTGTCCGCTTGCGTCACGATCATGCCCTCGACGCCTTTCTGAACTTTTAGGAAGGGGCGCAGGGCGGGGTTCTCGAAGGTTTGCAAGGTGTCGAACATGGCGGGCTTGCCGTCGAACCGGCCGTCCGCGACGTCGGCGAGGAACAGCTCAATCTCTTCGCACGGGATGATGTAGCCGATGTTGTCGCCGCCGCCGAGCCGGCTGAACGCGAGCCCGATCATTTTTTCGCCGTCGACGGCGGGGCCGCCGCTGTTGCCGGGATTGATTGCGGCGTCGATTTGGATGCGCAGGCCGGAGGTGGGGAAATTGTAGAGCGTGAAATCAATGCGGGAGACGATGCCCTTGGTGATCGAGAGCGTGGTGCCGCCGGCGGGGAAGCCGTAGACGAGCACGGAATCTTTCACCGCGGGGAGTTTCACGGCGCGGGGCAAGGGCGGGCGGGTATCGAAGAACGACTCATCGTCGAGCTTGAGCACCGCGAGGTCGATGCCCTGCGAGATCGATTCGACCGTGGCGGAAATCTTGTCGCCCGACTGGTTGGCCTGCACCTGCACCTGGGTCGCGTAGAGCACGACGTGGGCGTTGGTGAGGATGCGTTTGCCCTCAATGATCACGCCGGAACCGGTGGACTCGCGCGGGCCCTGCTTCGTCCATGGTTTGTAGGGATCGGGATAGCGCATCGTGGAGAAAATCTTCACGACGGAATTCTCGACCGTGGGGGCCTTGGCGACGGTCTGCGCGCGGGCGGTGAGCGGCACGAGCGTGAAGAGAGCGAAGGGGGCGAGGAGCAGCACGGCACCGGAGCGCGAAGGGGAAAGCATGGCGCGCAAGGCAAAGCGAGCGGACGCAGAAAGCCAGCCGGTTTTGGCGCGGCGGGCGCGAGGGTCATCTCAGGTTTATGCATCGACTGCTGGGGCGTCGTGCCCTGATGGGGCACACTTCGATAGCCCGGGGCAACGCCCCGGGGATTTATCGCGGCAAAAAATCGTTAGCCCTGAAAGGGCGAAACCGGAATCACGCCCCTTCAGGGCTCAGTCCTTGTCGAATTCAATTCCCAGGGCGTTGCCCTGGGCTATCGAATGCCGCCCCGTTGGGGCGGAGTGGTGGCTATGGTGCGGAAAGATGCGATGGCGTCGGCGCGCGCCTATTTTGCCGGCTCGACGAGAATTTTTCCCGCGGCCACGACGCTCAGTGCGAGCGGGCGGCCGGCCTTTTTCTTCAACGTCACGAGCCCGGCGGTGAGATTGCGCTCGGTGACGCGCAGCGTCGTGCCCGGCTGTAAACCATTTTGCTCCGCGAATTGGAGAAATTCGGGCGACTGCTCGGTGATGCGCACGATCCGCACGCCGCGATCGGCGACACAGGTCGCGAGAGTGGCATAGACCTGTGAACTCAATTTTCCCTGCGGACTCGGAATCGGATCGCCGTGCGGATCGGTCTGGGGATGGCCGAGCAGGGCGTCGAGCCGGTCGAGCACCTCGTCGGAGATCGCGTGCTCGAGCTGCTCGGCCTCGGCGTGAACCTTGGCCCAGTCCATTTTCAGCACATGGACGAGAAAGGTCTCCACGAGGCGGTGCTTGCGCAGGACGTTGAGGGCAAGCCGCCGGCCCTCGGGCGTGAGGCGCACACCGTGGCGCGGCTGGTGCTCGACGAGGCCTTCGTCGGCGAGGGCCTTCACCATCGTGGTCGCCGTGCCGGGCACCACCGCCACGGCGCTGGCGAGCGCGCCCATCGACACGAGATCGTCCGAGCCGGCGGAAAGCAGGAGCACGTGCTTGAGGTAGTTCTCGACGGCGATGGTGGCCATGGCGGGGAGATAGTGGACGAGATATTTGAAGCAACTAAAGATTTATTTTGACTAGTCAAAATGGGATGTTCAGATGCGCGGCGATGAACATGGTCCGCCTTCTTTTTTGCACGGCCGCGGCTGGTGTCCTGACGAGCTCAGTGGGGGCGGCGCCGCCGCCGGCTACCGCGAAACCGGTCGCGTTGCGCGAACTGAGCACCGACCGGCCGGATGCGACGGAAAGTCCGTTCACCGTCGATGCGGGGCGCGTGCAACTGGAGTTGGATGCCGCGAGTTTCACCCGCAACCGCCTCGATGGTGTGCGCACGACCGAGTGGGTGCTGGCGCCTTGCAACGTCCGCTTCGGCGTCACACACGAATTTGAGATCAGTGTCTTTCTGACGCCGAGCGTCGATGCGACCGAGCGGCTGCGCAACGGGCCGAAGACGACCCTGCGCGGAGTGGGGGACACGACGCTGCGCGCCAAATTCAATTTCAGCGGCAACGAAGGCGGCGCCACCGCGCTCGGCCTGATTGCCGATTTAAAGGTGCCCACGGCCGCGAAAGGCCTCGGCAACGATGAGGTCGAGGGCGCGCTTACTTTCCCGGTGGCCTTCGAAGTCGGGGCAGGGTGGCAGGGCGCGGCGATGACCTCGGTGGGAATCAACCATCTCGGCCCGCGCGGCTACCGGCCAGTGTGGCTCAATACGATTACGTTTGCCCGCGACCTGGCGCCTGACCTCGGGGGATTCGTCGAGCTCACGTCGTCGGCCGGTGATGGCCAGCACGTCGCGACGTTTAATTGCGGCCTGACGCGGGCGCTCGGCCCGGGCACCCAACTCGACGTGGGTGCCTACATCGGCATCTCGCGCACCGCGCCCGATCTCACGCTTTTCGCCGGGGTGTCGCGGAAGTTCTGAGGCGCGCCTGTCACTTTACTTTATGAAACGCATCCTCTGCCTCCTCGTGGCCGCGATCTCGGCGGCCACGCTGCCGTGCACCGCCGCCACTGCCAAGAAACGCGTCGTGACTACCTTCACGATCATCCAGGACATGGCGCAAAACGTCGCGGGCGACGCCGCGATCGTTGAGTCGATCACGAAGCCCGGCGCGGAGATCCATGGCTATGAGCCGACGCCGCAGGACATCGTGAAGGCGCAGAAAGCGGACCTCGTGCTTTGGAACGGGCTCAACCTCGAGCGCTGGTTCGAGCGGTTCTTCGGCAATCTGAAAAATGTCCCGAGTGCGGTCCTCACGGCTGGGATCGAACCGCTCGGGATCGAGGAGGGGCCTTACACCGGGAAACCGAATCCCCACGCGTGGATGTCGCCGCGCAACGCCGTCATCTACGTCGAGAACATCCGGCAGGCCCTCGTGAAACTCGATCCGGCTAACGCGGCGACCTATGACCGCAACGCCGCGGCCTACAGCGCCAAATTCGCCGCGCTCGAGACGGAGGTGCGCACCGAGCTGGAGAAAATTCCCGCCGGCCGGCGCTGGCTCGTGACGAGCGAGGGCGCGTTTCCCTACCTCGCGCGGAATTTCGGGATGAACGAACTTTTCCTCTGGGCCGTGAACGCCGACCAGCAGGGCACGCCGCAGCAAGTGCAAAAAGTGATCGATGGCGTGCGGAAGAATAAAATTCCGGTGGTGTTCAGCGAAAGCACCGTGAGCGACAAACCCGCGCGGCAGGTCGCAAATGAGACGGGCGCGCGCTACGGTGGCGTGCTCTACGTCGATTCCCTGACGGACGCGAAGGGTCCGGCGCCCACTTATCTCCGCCTGATGGACTACAACGCGAAGGCGATCGTGAAGGGATTTCTCGGCCAATGAAACGCCACCTGCATCCGCGCGAGAGCGCGTTGCCCGCAACGCGCTTCGGCCATGGCGTAACTCCTGAAAGCGCGTTAGGGGCAACGCGCTCCACCTTCAAACGATGACACGCAGCACTCAAGTTCTCCCATCGCTCAGCGTCGAGGTCACCGGCGTGACCGTGAGCTATGCCAATGGCAACGTCGCGTTGCGCGACGCGACGTTTTCGCTGGTGGGCGGATCGATTTGCGCCCTCGTGGGCGTGAACGGCAGCGGGAAGTCCACGTTGTTCAAGGCCATGATGGGCATCCTCACGCCGGCGGCGGGCGCGGTGAGGATTGCGAGCCTGCCGGTGCGCGCCGCGCTGAAACAAAACCTCGTCGCCTATGTGCCGCAGGCGGAGGAGGTGGACTGGAGTTTTCCGGTGAGCGTGTGGGACGTCGTCCTGATGGGCCGCTACGGCTACATGAACTTCATGCGCATCCCGCGCGCCGAGGATCGGCGGATCGCGGAGGAAAGTCTGGTGCGCGTGGGGATGTTGGAATTTCGCGAGCGCCAGATTGGGGAGCTCTCGGGCGGGCAGCGAAAACGCGTGTTTCTCGCGCGTGCGCTCGCGCAACGCGGCCGCGTGATTTTGCTCGATGAGCCGTTCACGGGCGTGGATGTCACCACGGAGTCGGCGATTATCGCGCTGCTGCGCGAGCTGCGTGACGAGGGTCACATCATGCTCGTCTCGACCCACAACCTCGGCTCGGTGCCGGAATTTTGCGATCAAGTCGTGCTGATCAACCGCACCGTGCTCGCGGCGGGCCCGACCGCGGAGGTGTTCACCGAGGAGAATCTGCTGCGTGCCTTCGGTGGGGTGCTGCGGCATTTCCGCTTCGACGAATCGACCGTGCAGAAACATGACGGCCGCGCGGTCACGCTACTCACGGACGACGAGCGCCCCCTGGTCTTCGGCAAAGGCGGCCACATGGAATACAGC
>JANNEY010000164.1:0-1789 GCA_031379235.1 Opitutaceae bacterium
GGCGCCTGCAGCTCAACGTCCGCAACGTCTTCGACAAAAATACCATTTATCCGCTCTTCATTGTTGATACCCGCGACGGCAAGCACACGCCGAGCACCGCCGTCTCAACGCTCCGCGAGCCGCGCACGTGGCAATTCACGAGCAGCTTCCGCTTCTGAAGCGGGTCCGGCCTCCGGCCCGCCCGCAATTCCTGTCCCGCCATCGCGCGCCAGCGCGCTCCAAGCTCCAGACCACGCCCCACCCCCAAAAAAAATCTGACTATGCACCTGCCATCTCTCCGTCGCTCCGTGCTCCTCGGCGCCGCGTTGCTCGCGCTCGCCTCCGCCACCCGCGCCGACACCGGCTCGCTCTCCGGCTCCGTCAGCAACGCCGCCGTCCGCAACGCCCTCGCCGGCGCCGCGGTCGAGATTCCGGCGCTCCAGTGCTCCACGCTCACCGACGCCACGGGCCGCTACGTCTTCGCCGGCGTGCCCGCCGGCACGCACGAAATCGTCGCCTCCTACCTCGGCCTCGACCCCGGCCGCGCGACCGTCCTCGTCGCCGCCGGCCAAGCCGTGCAGCGCGACTTCGATTTGACCACCGCGATCTACAAGCTCGACGCGTTCAAGGTCACCGGCGAGCGCGAGGGCGACGCCGCCGCGATCACCGCGCAGCGGAATTCGCTCAACCTGAAAAACGTCACCGCCACCGACTCTTTCGGCAATTTACCCAACTACTCGATCGGCGAAGTCGTCGTGCGCCTGCCCGGCGTCGTCTCCGATGCCGACGCCGGCGGCGGTTTCACCGTCGGCTCGATCCGCGGCGTCTCGCTCAACACGTTCACCTTCGACGGCGGCCAGATCACCAGTCAGGGCGCGCTCGGCCGCGGCGGTGCGTTGAACACGATGTCCGGCACGCTCTTCGAGTCCGTCGAGCTTATCAAGGGTCACACGCCCGAGAGCGGCGCCGACTCCCTCGGCGGCACGATCAACTTCAAGACCCGCTCCGCGCTCAGCATGCGGGAAAAACGCCGCGTCACCTACAACCTCGCCGCGCGCTTCGTCCATCCGTCCACGAAGCAGATTCCCATGCGGCACGAGCACCGCGCGCACCAGCTCATCAACCTCGGCTATCAAGAGGTCTTCAATGTCGGCGGCGGCGAACGCAACCTCGGCGTCACGCTCAATCTATCGCAAAGCGAGCAGGCCCGCGGCTGGTTCAACACCGTCCGCGATCACCAGAACACCGCCGCGAGCCCCGCCTACCTCTGGGACTACCGCACGCAGGACACCTTCAACCACCGCCGCCAGTGGAACGGCCTGCTCAAGTTCGACTACCGCTGGTCGCCCGCGACGAAGCTGAGTTTCTCCGTCACCGCTGTTGATCACTCGGAGGTTTTTCGCCGGCAATTCGACACGCGCGCCTTCACCACGCAGGCCGTCGTCACCGCCTCCAACGCCGCCGGTATCCGCCCCGGCTTCACCGAACTCGTCACCGAGGTCAGCCCCGGCGCCGCGTCGATCATCGACATCACCACGACGGGCGCGAATTTCTTTTTCAACCGCCAGCGCCGCGCCTCGCTTGGCGGCGAGCACGAGTGGAATCGCTGGTCGGCGGACTGGTCCGGCGTTTACAGCCAGACGCACATCAACATCGGCCAGGGCGAGGACGGCGCCACGCTCACCAACCGCATCACCAACGTCGGCTGGATCCTCGACCGCACGCAGTCCGACATTCGCCCGCGTTTCACGCAGACCAACCTCACCGCGGCGAACGATTTCACCAATCCCGCCAACTACCGGCCCAACGG
>JANNEY010000254.1:0-2603 GCA_031379235.1 Opitutaceae bacterium
GGCGCGCCCGCGGCTGAGGTCGAGGCCAGCTTGTTTTTTCCCGACGCCAAGGCGATCGATGAGGTGCTGGCAGCGCTCGATTTGCCGGCCTGTGAGGACGGGCTCCTGATTTTGAAGCGCAGTGTGGCGCGCGAAAAGGCGCCGCGGATTTCCATCAACGGCAGCCTCGCGACGCTCGCCGCGTTGCAGCGGCTTGGTGAGCATTGGATCGATTTTCACGGACCGAGCGAACCGCGGCGACTCCTCAAGGAGGGCTGCCAACTCGACCTCCTCGATCTTTTCGGTCGGACGGGAAAGGCGCTCGCGGCGTATCAAGCGGCTTATCGCGCGTGGCGCGCACTCGTGACCGAGCAGGCGCGGATTGCCCACGAAACCAAGCTCGCGCCGGATCAAATCGAGTTTCTCAAGGTCCAGCTCGCGAAACTCGATGCCCTCGTGCTGACCGACGAAGCGGTCGAGGCATTGGAGCGAGATTTTCAACGGATGAGTCGCGCCCAGGAATTGATCGAGCTGGCCTCGGCGTTGTCGGCCGGACTCACGGGGGAGGAAGGGGTGCAGGGTCGGATCGGCGAATTGTTGCGACAAGCCCGGCAATTCGAAGCCATTGATGCCGCGAGCAAGCCCCTCGCCGATCGGCTCTCTTCGGCGGTGATTGAACTCAACGATCTCGGCGCGGAGTTTTCGGATCTTAGCCAGCAATTGCAGTTCGATGCGGAGCAGGCGGAGGAACTCAGCGCCCGGATGCACACTTGGCTCGATGTGAAGCGTCGCCATGGTGGCGATGTCGTGGCGGTGGCGGCTGCCCGCGAGGAAATGCGCCGGCGACTTGAAGTGCAGGGCGATTTGGAGGGGGCGCTGCTGCGGCTGGAGAAACAAATCGCCAACGCGGCCCGCCAGGCGAAGCAGGAGGCGCAGGGTTTGCGCGCGCTGCGCGAAAAAGCAGCGAAGGAACTCGCCAAGTCCGCGGCGAAAAGCATCGCGCAGCTTGGTTTCAAGAAGGCGGATTTTCAGGTGCGCGTGGTGCCGCTCGCGGAGCCGGGGCCGACGGGCGACTGCGGGGCGGAGTTTTTGTTTTCTCCGAACGTCGGCGAGCCGCCGCTGCCGCTCAGTCGCATCGCCTCGAGCGGCGAACTCGCGCGTGTGATGCTGGCGCTGAAGACGGTGCTGGCTGACCTCGATGGCGTGCCGCTGTTGGTGTTCGATGAAGTCGATGCCAATGTCGGCGGAGAAATCGGTCGGGTCGTGGGCGCGCAGATGGCGGGCATCGCCAAGAATCATCAGGTGCTTTGCGTCACCCATCTGCCGCAGGTTGCGGCGCAGGCGACGTGTCACCTTGTCGTCACCAAGGACCAGTCCAAGGCGCGCGCGGTGGTGACGATTGAGCCGATTCAGGCGAGCAGGAAAGCGCGGGTAAGCGAACTCGCCCGCATGCTGGGTGATCGCAGCGCGAAGAGTGCGCTGGCGCACGCCGAGGAGCTATTGGGGAAATGAAAAACGGCGCAGCCCTAGAAATTACTCCGGCGGTGGTCCGTCATTTTTTTGGTCGCGCCAAAACGCGATGATGTGCTTCGGGTGAAAAGCCACCGCATCGCCTGTTTTCAGAAGCGCCGTATACTGAGCAGAGCTGTCGAGCTCTCCGATGAGGTAACCATCACCCTAGTCAGTGATCTTAACCCACATTTGTTCTGCGCCGAAGTCTTGGGCGCGGCCTCTGGCTTTCGCCGACTCTCGATACTCGAAAACTAACTTCACGAGGTCTCCCGGCTTGGCCGCGAATCGATGTTCGTCCGATACCAGTGGCACCGCTAATGGGTGCGACATGACGCCTTGATCGATTGCGGCCAGATGAAAGCCGTCTTTTTCAAGCGTCGCATAGGGCAAGAAGGACGATTCCATTTTGTGCTACGCGAGCGCGATGAGGGAAGTGACCACGCGAATGGTCGAAACGGGCTGGTTATTTGGAGGACTTGCCGGCTTCGGAGCCGGTCGGCGAAGGCGCGGCGGAGTTTAACCGGTAGGTGGTGTTGAAAATAAGTTCGATGCGCTTGCTGACGAAGACGCGGACTTTGATTTTTCCCTCCGTGGTGCTGGTAGGAGTGACCTTGCCTTCGACGCGACGCTCATCGTTTGCTGCGCTGATCCCGCGGCCCTTGAATTCGATTCCTTCGCCGCGGTCGAGGGCGCGCAGCATGTCGTCGCTCATGTCGATCGTGAGCCGGCCGCTCTCGTTGGAGAAAAAATACGGGAAAACTTTCGCGGTGTAGCTCGTTTCAAAGGTGCCGCCGACGCGAACGAAGGCCGGCATCGTCATCGTTACCCAGCCGATGTAGATTGAGGTCTTCGTCGGGGCGACCTCGACGCGGTCGTAGCGATTCAACGCGGGTTCAGCTCCGCTGGCCGTTCCGATCGAGACCGCCGCCGTGAAAGATACGGCGAGGGCGATGAGTCGGCCGGGGCGGGGGAGCATCGCCTGACTCTGCCGGCACACTTCAGCGCGGCAAGGATGGAGGCGGTGCGCGGGGCGCGGCTCTCAGTTTTTTTGAAAAAAATGCGGGGAGGCCCGGGTTGGTGTGGGGGGGGGGGGGGGGGGGGGGGGGGGGGGG
>JANNEY010000262.1:0-6598 GCA_031379235.1 Opitutaceae bacterium
GGTGGCCGCATGGGCGGAGCGCAACCGCGGCCGGCCGTTGAAACGAGGGGAAACGTTCGAGGTCGGTGACTACCGCGTGACCGCCACTGACGTCGCGGCCGGGCGTTTGCGGCGCATCCGGGTCGAGCGGAAGCCCGAGCCAGTGCGCGACGACGGCGCGTAGTTTGCGATACTTGGGGAGGGCGGGGCGGCTCACCCCCGCATCGGCCCGCTTGATTTTTTCCCGCGTCTGTTAAACTAGCGGGCTCGTCTCAATTTCCCGTCCCTTCTTCTTTCACCACTCAACCTTCATCGTTCAACTCCTCAACATGTCCACCGCTACGCCGCAAAAATTCGAGTTCCAAGCCGAGATCAAACAGCTGCTCGATATCGTCATCCACTCGCTCTACACTGAGAAGGAAATCTTCGTGCGCGAGCTGGTCTCGAATGCCTCCGATGCGCTCGAAAAGCTTCGCCACACGCAGCTCACCGAGAAGGAGATTTTCGACGAAAAACTCGAGCTGGAGATCAACGTCACGACCGACGACAAGACGAAGACGATCACGATTCAGGATTTCGGCGTTGGCATGACGCGCGCTGAACTCGTTGAGAATCTCGGCACCATCGCGCACTCCGGTTCGAAACAATTTCTCAAGGCGTTAGGCGAGGGTGGGGCGAAGAATTCCAATCTTATCGGCCAGTTCGGGGTGGGTTTCTATTCAGCCTTCATGGTCGCGAAATCCGTCAAGGTTTACTCGCACTCTTGGCGCACAGGTGAGCCGGGCCAGGTGTGGTCGAGCGATGGCTCTGGCAGCTACGAGGTCGAGGAAAGCGCCGACCAGAGTCGTGGCTGCAAAATCGTGATCGAGCTGAAGGATGACTGCGGGGACTACGCGTCCGACTGGAAGATTAAGGAAATTCTCGAGCGCTACAGCGCGTTCGTCTCCTTCCCGATCAACCTCAACGGCAAGCGGGTCAACACCGTGCAGGCCCTCTGGCTGCGCTCGAAAAACGAAATCAAGGACGAGGAATACACCGAGTTCTACAAATTCCAGTCGCACGCGCACGACGAGCCACGCCTGCGTCTCCACTTCAGCGCCGACGCCCCGCTTTCGATCAACGCGCTGCTGTTTGTCCCGAAAGAGAATACCGAAAAGCTCGGCTTCTCGCGCCTTGAGGCGTCCGTCTCGCTCTACTGCCGCAAGGTCCTGATCGACGCCAAGCCGAAGGACTTGCTTCCGGAGTGGCTGCGCTTTCTCAAAGGCGTCGTCGATAGCGAAGACCTTCCGCTCAACAGCTCGCGCGAGACGATGCAGGACTAGGCACTCATCGATAAGCTGATCAAGGTTATCACGAAGCGTTTCCTCAAATTCCTCGAAGAAGAGGCGAAGAACCGCACCGATGCCTACAACGAGTTCTACGCCGAGTTTGGCATCTTCCTGAAGGAAGGTGCTGCGATGGACTACACGCACAAGGACTCGCTGGTGAAGCTGCTGCGCTTCGAGTCGTCACTCACCGAGAAGGGCAAGACGACCAGCCTGGCCGATTACGTCACGCGCATGGGCAGCGAGCAGAAGGAAATCTATTACCTTGTCGGCCCGAACCGCGCCGCCCTTGAAAGCGGCCCGTATCTGGAGGGCTTCAAGGCGCGCAGCCTCGAAGTAATCTTCTGCTACGAGCCCGTGGACGAATACGTGATGAGCAACGTCCGCGAGTTCGACAGCAAGAAGCTAACTGCCGCCGACCACGCGGACGTCAAACTCGCCGACCTGCCCAAGCCCGAAGGCGCGCTCAGCGAGGACGACACGAAAAAACTCACGGCGTTTCTCAAGGAAGCCCTTGGCGAACGTGTCGCCGAGGTGAAAGCCAGCGACCGCCTCGTTGACTCGCCGGCACTCGCGCTCAATGCCGACAAATTCATGTCGCCCCAAATGCGGCGCATGATGAAGGCGATGAAGAAAGACGGCGCCGACGAACCCGTGAAAGTGAACCTCGAGATCAATCCGCGCTCCGCGGTGATGAAGCGCCTCTTCGAAACGCACGCGACCGCGCCCGACCGCGCCAAGCTTGTCGCCGAGCAAATCCTCGACAACGCCCTCATCAGTGCCGGCTTGCTCGACGACGCGACGCCGATGGTTGCTCGGCTCTACAAGCTGCTGGAAAGCGTCTGAGGCGGTTGCGAGTTAGATTCCTTGGCGAGATCGATCAGAGGGAGAAAATGACTGGTATGGCTTGGTTGCCATACCTTTTGGCTTGCGGTATGGCTGTGAAGCCATACCTTCTGGACTAACATGAAGATGACGATGCACATCGATGAGGACGTCTTGGATCGTGTGATGAAGCTCACTGGGGCCATGACCTAGACCGCGGCGGTCGAAATCGCGCTCAACGAGATGGCACGGCGCCATAAGATGAAGGAGCTTTTTGCCGCCGGGCTGGGCCTCACTCCTGACGAATTGAAGAAGGCGTTTGATCCCCATTCCCTTCCGGATGAGTCCCAACGACTGCGGGCGGTTGCGGAAGAGGAAGCTATTCATGGCAAACCTGATCCTGCCCGATAGTAACATCTACATCAGCATCCTGCGCGCAGGGGGCGATCCGTTTCAGGATTTTGCGGCCGGGATCGATGAACACGATTGGGAGTTCGCTACCTGCGGCATGGTGATGTTGGAGGTCTGCCGCGGTTTGCGCGACCCGGGCCTGCTCAAGCAATTTCGTGAGCGCTTCGCCGTGATGATTTTCATGCCGACGACCAACCAGATTTGGGAGCGAGCCGGACAGCTGGCTTGGTCGCTGGATCGGCAGGGGCGCGTGTTACCGGCTCCGGACATTATGATCGCGGCGCACGCCCTGACCACCAATGCCATCCTGCTCACCAGGGACGCCCATTTTAGTGAAATCCCCGGCCTAAGACTTCTCCAGAATCTGCCCTAGTCTCGCCCGCGTTTGCCGGGACTATTTTGCGTGCACGGGCGTCGCGACCTCGGGAAATTTCTCGCGGAGGAATTTTTCCACGGCGTCGGCGGACGTGATCGTCGCGGCATCGTAGACGAATTTCCATTTCCCGCCGGCCTGCCGCTTCCAAACGGTCACGTAGATCGCGTAGGGTTTGAATGGACCGTCACGGGTCGGTCCTGACTCCGCCACGCCCCACGTGTAGCCCAGATCGCCGGAGGCAGCGACGTCTGCGCGGAGCGGTTTCCAACGAAGCACGTTGGGTCGCGCTTTACCGGCCTCGGCCTTGATCCTGGCCTCCTGTCCATCGCGGCCGAGCACGAGGGTGTTGGCGATCAGGGCATCCTCGGCCATGTAGTCGCGCAGCGCCGGGCCGAAGCCGTGTTCGAGAGCGTGCTTGAAGAACTCGGTCTCGGTGCGCACCAATTCGGCCTTCAGTGCTTCCGCATCCGCCGCGCGAATCTGGTTTGATGAAACCGAAGCTAAGCCGACCGCGAGCAGCAGGAGTGAGGTTCTCATTTCAAAAAAGGAGCGTGCGACAGAAACGAATCGCCTCGGCCGAGCCGATGCGGAATCACCTTGGGAATCGCCAACGTTTTCGCCCAGCTTCGCGTTCCCCCTATTTGGGTTTCCCATGCATCTCTCGGAACTGTCCAACCGTGCCCTGCACCTTCGTGATCGCTACGCCGCGTTGGAGCGCGGCCGGAACGGCCGCTCGTGGACGCGTGAGGAAGTCATGCAGGGATGTGTCGTCGATGTCGGCGACTTGATGAAGCTAGTGATGGCCAAGTCCGGCGTGCGACAGGTGGAAGGCGTCGATGCAAAGCTTCGCCACGAACTCGCCGATTGCCTCTGGAGCGTCCTCGTGCTCGCGAAGCTCTACGAGATCGATTTGGAATCGGCGTTTGCCGAGATGACGGCCTCCGTTGAGTTGAAACTCACAGCGCTCCCCACGAACGCCGGGGCTGAGTCTGCGTTTACGGGCGGCTAGGTTTGGCTTCGTGCGTCCGGCTTGCGGCCGCGGTAGTCGGCGGGCTTGAACTTTCGCGCAAATCGTCCGTCGTTGCTGCTTGGTTCGCCCCCTCCCCATCAACATGCTCCTGCGGGTCATCGTCCTTTGCGCCGCTGCGTTTCTCCTGCCGCTCACTCCTGTGGTTGCCGCCGTTGGGGCAACCGACGCCAAACTCGACCGTGACTTTGCCGGCACGGTCCGTCCCTTTGTCGAATCCTACTGCGTCTCGTGTCACGGCAAGGAGAAGACTGAAGCGGAACTTGATCTCAGTCTTTATGGGACGACGGCCTCGGTGGCGGCAGGATTTGGAGTTTGGGAGCTCGTGCTCGACCGGCTGGAGTCGGCGGACATGCCGCCGGCCAAAGCGAAGCGCCATCCGACTGATCATCAACGGGAGGAGGTGGTCGCATGGGCTCGGGCGCTGCGCAAAAACGAAGCGGAGAAAAATGCCGGCGACCCTGGTCCGGTGCTCGCTCGCCGGTTGAGCAACGCTGAATACGATTACACCATCCGCGATCTCACCGGCGTTGATCTGCGGCCGACGCGGGCTTTTCCCGTCGATCCCGCCAACCAAGCCGGCTTCGACAATTCGGGCGAGTCGCTCACGATGTCACCGGCGCTCGTGAAAAAATATCTTGGCGCCGCGCGCAGCGTGGCCGAGCACCTCGTGCTGACGCCGGACGGATTTAATTTTGCGCCCCATCCCGTCGTCGCCGACACGGACCGCGATAAATACGCCGTGCTGCGCATCGTCGAATTCTACGCGCGGCAACCCACCGATTATGCCGATTATTTCCACGCCGCATGGCGCTACCGGCTTCGTGCCGCCCTCGGGCAACCGACCGCAACCTTGGCCGACATCGCCGCCGCGGCTAAGATCAGCCAAAGTTATCTCGCCACGATTTGGTCGGCGCTGAACAACGCACAGGAAACCCTTGGTCCGATGGCCGCACTGCAGGCGAGTTGGCGAGGGTTGCCGGCCACGGCCGGGGCAGGCGCAGTCGAGAAGGCCCGACAGGGCAGCGAGCAGATGCGCGACGCCGTGCTTAGACTCCGCGCAAAGATTGTGCCGGAAGTGAAAAACTTGCCGGCGGCGGGCACTGGCATCCAGGAAGGTTCGCAGACGCTGGTGATGTGGAAGAACCGCCAGATGGCCGCCAACCGTCGCCGCCTCGCGCTCAACGTGCTGCAAACTGCCGCTGTGGCCGCGGAGCTCGAAGCGAAGCGTGACGCTGCGCTCGCCGCGGCGACGAGGAAAATGGCCACCGCCAAGGCGACCGCCAAACCCTCGACCAATGCCGATCGCATCCAAAGGGGCGGGCAATTTCTTGCCCCGGCGCTTACGACCACGAGTTCTTCGGCTACTTTCCAAATGGCTTCGGGCAAAGACCACGGAATCGATCCCGACCTGATTGCGCCTGACGAGGCGGCCGAACGGGCGCGGCACGAGGCGGCCTTTGCGCGGTTCGCCGATATTTTCCCCGATGCGTTTTACATCACGGAGCGCGCGCGCGTTTATCTCGAAGCCGGCAAAGAAAAGGATAACGCCGGTCGGCTCCTCAGCGCTGGTTTGCACAGCATGACGGGCTATTTCCGCGACGACGGCCCGCTCTACGATCTCATTCTTGATGAGTCCGGGCGGCGCGAACTCGACCGGTTGTGGCGTGAATTCGATTTCCTCTCGTTGGTCCCGCATCGGATGCACACGAGCTTTGTCTGGTTCGAACGCACGGACTCGAGTTACATGCGCGACCCTGAATTTGATCCTTATCGTCCGGAGGACAAATCGGTCAACACGCCCGAGAAAGTTGCGAAACTCGCCGAGCTCTACCTTGCGAAGGCGAAGGGCAAAAACGCCAGCGAGGCGGTGCAGGCCGCGATTCAGGAACACTTCGCAAGTGTTGCCGCCAACATCCGACGCGTTGATGCGGACCGTGCCGCCGCCGAGCCCGCGCATTTGGCGGCGTTGCTGGATTTTGCGGGACGCGCGTATCGCCGGCCGCTCTCTGCCACCGAGCGCGAGGGCCTGCGGGCTTTCTATCGCACGGCCCGTGACGACAACGGCGGTGACCACGAGGAGGCGATGCGTGACTGCATCGCGCGCGTCCTCTTGTCGCCCAATTTTTGTTTTCGGGCGGATCTCGTCCCGGTTGTAGCTGCCGCGCCCAAGCCGGATCAGCTGGCTTCCACTTCGACGGGTGGCCGGATCGCTCTTGATGACTACGCGCTGGCCAGCCGCCTCAGTTATTTCCTTTGGTCGAGCCAGCCGGACGCCGCTTTGCTCGCGCGGGCCGCGGCTGGCGATTTGCACCGACCTGCGGTTATAGCGGCCCAAGCGCGCCGGATGTTGGGTGATCCGCGGCTGCGAAATTTCGTCACGGAATTTGCCGGGGCGTGGCTGGATTTCCGGCGTTTCGAGGAGCACAACGCCGTCGATCGCGACCGGTTTCCGACGTTCGACAACGAGCTCCGCCGTGCATTGTTCGAGGAGCCGCTGCGTTTTCTCGCCGCCATGATTCACGAAAATCGGTCGGTGCTCGATTGCCTTTACGGCGACTATACCTTCGTGAATGCGCCGCTGGTGAAGCACTACGGTCTGGCGGTCGCGGACGCGCTGGCCGCGACCCCGAGTGTTTGGACGCGGGTCGATCA
>JANNEY010000277.1:0-3343 GCA_031379235.1 Opitutaceae bacterium
GATGCGGGGCTCATGATGACGTGCGAAACATTTTCGGCGGGGTTCGGCGACCCCGCCCTACATCAGACCGAGGCTGCTTACGGTTTCCGTGCAGTCATGATGCTGCGGTCGACAGCCGTGGGCGTGAAATTGAAATCCCGAAAACCCGCTTCGCCGAGCAGCGTTTCCATTTCGGCGGTCGAGTAGCATTTGCCCTCGGTCACGTTCATCAGCAGCGCGGAATATTTCGCGACGGGCAGCGGGCCGGTTTTGTCGGCGTTGAGGTGCGCGTCGTGGACAATGAGCATCCCGCCGGGCTCGAGCGCGGCAAACGACGCGGCGAGCAGCGGACGCACCTTGGCGGTGTCCCAATCGTGCAGCACGTTGGAATAAAGATGGAGGTCGTGGCCGCGTGGGAGCGGGTCCGCGAACATGTCGCCGGCGACGACGCTCACGCGCGCCGCGTGGCCGCGCTTGGCGATCATTTTTTGGGCGATGGCATCGACGGGCGGGCGCTCGAAGACAGTCGCGGTGTGGTGCGGGTGTTGCGCGACGCCGGCGCTGGCGTATATGCCGGAGCCGCCGGCGATATCGAGGAGGCGCGAGCGCCCGCGCGTGTCGAGGACACGCGCCATCGCGGCGCCGAGATAGAGGCCGCGGCAATCCATCGCGGCGGTGAAGTTGGTGGCGAACTCGTCGGTGAGCATCGCGGCGGTCCACGTCTTTTCGGTTTTGCTGCTGCCCCAGTTAGCGGGTTTGTCGGTGCGGAGGATTTTGATGTAGTCGTGCACGACCGGCCGGTCCTTGAGCGAGGCGTAGTAGGGCCCGATGAAAAACGGCGACGTGCGCACGAGGTGTTCGCGCGCGAGGTCGGTGACATGAAACACGCCGCGTTCGGCGCGCACAAAGCCGTTGGCCGCAAACAGCGTGAGCATCACATCGGCCGGGCGCGCGTGGATGCCGAGGCCGCGGCAGATGCCCGCGAGGTCCGACGGGTGCGCGGCGAGCCACGTGAAGAAATCGAACTCCGTGAGCGCCGCCGTGATCAAATCGACGGCGTAGAGGCCGTCGCGATAGCGGTAGATTTCGAGCGGGTCGGTCTGGGGCAGGGCAGTGAGATCCATGCGGGGAGGGGCGGAGTCGAACGGGTGGCGGCGTCGTTGGGAAGCGCGAAGCGCTGGCTCGGCGGAGGGGCGCTTTTCAAGCGCCCGTTTGGGCGTGACGCGGCGGCGGTTGAAAACCGCCGGTCCGTTGCAAACGTGAGCGGTCGTTGCACCTCGGAGCTACAGTCCATTCTTGGGCAACGAAAGTTGCGCGACCACCGCGACGAGGGCGTCGCGTCCCCAGCGCCAGAAGCGCGCGGACGGTGCCGCGATCTTCACGCGCGCCCAAAAGTTGTCATTGCCGCCGGCCGTCGGACGCGGCAATTCGTCATTCTTTCCCATGCTCGTCCACACCGTTTACTTCTGGCTGAAACCCGAACTGACCGCGCAACAGCGCGCCGATTTCCGTAAGGGCGTCGAGTCGCTCGGCGGCATCAAGGCCGTCGACAAACTCTACGTCGGCGCGCCGGCCAAGACCCCCAAGCGCCCGATCATCGAGGATACTTATTCCATCGGTCTGACCGTGGTCTGCAAAGACATCGCGGCCCACGACGCCTACCAGATCGACCCGATCCACCTGGCGTTCGTGAACGGCTTCAAGACGTTTTGGAACAAGGTGCAGATCTACGACGCGGAGTGAGCGTGCGTCGGGCGCGCCTGGAGCGCGGGTAGTGGCAAAAGGTGGCCGCGTCGCCGCGCGCCCGGAGAACTCGTGCCTGGCGATCCAGTGAGCTGGATTGCTTCGTCGCCCGCTCCGCGGACTCCTCGCAATTACAAACGATACCACCCCGAAACCCGTTAGGTTTTGACGACAAACGGCGCGAAGAAGGCGGCCTGCGTGGGCGGGTAGCGGCCGATGAGCCGCACGCCGTCGTCGAGCTGCTCCTCGCTTTGCACGTGGCCGGTCGCGTGGAGTCGCGCGATCACATCGTAGCGTCGATGGGGCACGAGGAGTTCGGTCGAGGCGTGGGCTTCGGCAATGAGTTCGAGACAGCGCGCCTCCAGTGTATCAAGTCCGACGCGGGTTTGCGCGCTGACGAAGAGCGCTTCGGGCACGAGCCGGCGGGCGCGCTGGCGCATCGGAGCGGTGGCGGCGTCAACTTTGTTGAACACCGTGACGATGGTCTGGTCGGCGGCGCCGAGTTCGCCCAGCACGGCGAGGGTGGTGGCGTGGTGCTCCTCGAAATTGGGATTCGTGACGTCGACGACGTGCACGAGGAAATCGGCGACGACCACTTCCTCCAGCGTGGCCTTGAACGCCTCGACGAGGCCGTGCGGCAACCGTCGAATGAAGCCCACGGTGTCGGTCACGAGCAGCTTCTGGTTGCCGCGCAGCACGAGCTGACGCGTGGTCGGATCGAGCGTGGCGAAGAGCTTGTTGGCGGCGAGGACCTCGGCGCCAGTGAGGGAGTTGAGAAGCGTGGACTTGCCGGCATTGGTGTAGCCGACGATGGCGCAGGTGGGGATCGGCACGCGCTGGCGCTTGGTGCGCTGCACGGTGCGCTGCGAGACGACCTTCTTCAGCTCGGCCTTCAGGTGCGTGATGCGGTCGCGCACGGTGCGGCGATCGTTTTCAAGCTGAGTTTCGCCTTCGCCGCCCATGCCGCCCTTGCCGCGCTGGCGGGAAAGATGCGTCCACGCGCGCGTGAGCCGCGGCAGCGAATACTCCATGCGCGCGAGCGCGACCTGCAGCACGGCCTCACGCGTGTGGGCGCGGTCGGAGAAAATTTCGAGAATCACTTCCTGCCGGTCGATGACGGCCATGCCCGAGAGTTCCTCCCAGTTGCGCTGCTGCGCGGGTGAGAGCGCCTCATCGAAGACGATCACGTCTGCGCCCACGCCTTTCGCGAGGTCGACGATCTCCTGCGCCTTGCCGCTGCCGAGCAGCAGCGCCGGCGTGGCGCGGCGGAGATTCACGAGTTCGCTTTGCGCGACGACGATGCGGAGATTTTCGACCAGCTCCTTGAGTTCCGTGAGCAGCTCGGCCGCCTCGCCGTCCTTCATGTCCGAGGTCTGGACGCCGACGAGGAAAGCGCGATTGAGCTGGGTGGGTTTGTCGGTGAGGAAATCGGCCATCAGGTGCGCTGGAGGGAAGCGGTGCGCGAGGAAGAGTCAAACGGGTAGGGCGCGGGAAATGGCGAACGCCAGACGTGCTTCTGGCTGTAGATGCCATGAGGCGGACAAGCGGGCGAAGAACGCCCAACTTGTCCGCCGAATGAATGCTAATACTAACGTCACGAAACTGCTGGAACGCCTGGTGG
>JANNEY010000286.1:0-23546 GCA_031379235.1 Opitutaceae bacterium
GCCGGCGCCCGCGGCAAAGTGAGCTACGATCCCACCGCGGGGCCGTTCAACACCTTCACCGCGGCGCTGCGCAACGCGACGCTCGGCGTGCCGGAGAACATCAATCGCTCGCCGACGTTTGTGTTTCAAAACGTGAACGCCACCGCGCCGCGCGACAACGTGCCCACCTCCGCCACCGGTCAGGTCCAGCTCGGCCGCGGCATGGTCTCGAACAATGTCTTCTATCCCAACACCGGCCTCACCGGCACGGCTGTGACGGCTTACAGCCGCGAGCTCAGCCGCGTGCGCGCCGACTACGGCCTCGCCGATCAGGCCTTCTACACGTCGGAGAACCTGACCGACCCGACGGTCTTCAACTTTTTCGACAACCTCCTCGCTGGCCCGAATTCCGAGGCGAAATCCAACCTGCAAAATTTCGAGGCGTCCGTGCAGCAGTTGCTCTTCAACCGCAAGGCCGGCTTCGAGGTCTCGTTCAACCAGCAGAAATGGCAGGAGGGTTATCAGTCGCTGATGAACCAGCTAGCCCCCTACATCACGATCGACGTGAACACCCGCATGTGGACGGGAGAGGTGAATCCCAACTTCGGCCGGCCCTTCATCTCCACCGCGGGCGCCGCGAGCTACCGCAACGAGCAAGTGGACACCACGCGCGCGAAGCTATTCTACGAACTCAATCTTCAGGAAAAACTGAGCCCCACGCTCGGTGGCATCCTCGGCAAGCACGTCGTCTCCCTGCTCGGGCAGAAGGAAAAATTCTTCACCGACTCGCGCGGCGGCGGCTCGATGTTCTACACGCCCGACAACTGGACCAACGGCAACAACCAGGCGCGCACCGCCGCCCAGTCGAAGCAGATCGTGACGATGGTTTACCTCGGGTCCTCGCTCCTCAACGCCACCTCGCCGAGCGGCGCCAATCTCCAGGGTCTCCAGCAGAATCTGATGAACATGCCCAACGAGATTAACGGCAAGGGCGTCGTCGTCTCGCGCGTGCAGGCCCCGAGCGTCGCCGTCGCCCGCGACGCCCAATACAATCCCTACACCACGCCCATCACCGTGCTCCGCGAGAACCGCGAGGTCACCAACTCCGCCGGCTTCGCCTCGCTCAACGAGCGCACGCTCGATTCGCGCGCACTCGCGCTCCAGAGCAACTGGCTCTGGGATCGCGTGGTTTCCACGGTTGGCTGGCGCAAGGAGAAGTCGTCCATCCGCAGCGTGAGCGCGCCCTTCGACCCCACCGGCGAAGGCTACGTGCGCGTCGACAGTCCGCTCTACACCTTGGCCAATCCCGCGATCGTGCCGCAGGCGTTTCAGAAGACGCTCTTCGCCTGGAGCGGCGTCGCGAAGGCCCCGGAAAAATGGCTGCGCCCAACGCGCTTCATCACCGCGCTGAACCTGTTCTACGGCAGCTCGGAAAACTTCAGCCCGCCCGCCACCAAGACCGTCGACGCCTTCGGCAAGGAACTCGCGCCGCCGCGCGGCATCACGAAGGAAAAGGGCATCTACCTTGAGGTGTTCAATGGCCGCGTGACCGCGCGCCTCAACTTCTTCGAGACGACGCAGACCGGCAGCTTCAACGGCACGGTCGGCGGGATCCCCGCCGCGATCATGGGCATATATAGCCAAGCGGTCTCGATGGTGCGGGGCGGCTTCATCCCGGACGGCGGCGGTGGCGTCCCTGTCGGCTTCGTCGCGCCGCCGAAGGCGCTGCTCGACACGTTTCGCGCGCAGATCGTCAACGGCGCTGTCCAATTCACCGACCCCGGCGTGCGCGACACGAGCGACTTCGTCAGCAAGGGCACCGAGGTCGAGGTGATGTTCCGCCCCACGCGCGGCCTGTCCTTCACCTTCAATGTCTCCGAGCAAAAATCCGTCCGCAGCAACACCGGCGCGACCGTGCGCAAGCTGCTCTTCGACACGCCGACCGCCAACGGCAAGCCGCTTGCCACCGAGTGGAAAGGCGAGTGGGCCTACCAAGTCCCGCTCAACGTCGGCGCCATCCCCGCCATCGGCAGCCGCAGCGACGTAAACATCCTCGCGAACAATTTCCAGTCGCTCGCGCTTAACCGCTTCAACACCGCCGCCGCCGGGGACGGCGCGCTCGTGCAGGAGCTGCGCAAGTGGCGCGCGAACGTCGTCGCGAACTACGAGTTCCAGGCCGAGCGCCTCAAGGGCTTCGGCGTCGGCACGGGCCTGCGCTGGCTCGACAAGGCCGCCATCGGCTACCCCGTCGCCTCGTTCCGCGCTGATCTCACGCGCGTCCCCACCGGTGCCGCGGCGCTGCCGAGCGACATCCGCGTTTCTGATGTGCGCAATCCCTTCTACGGCCCGACCGAGATGCGCTACGACGGCTGGGTTTCCTATCAGCGGAAAATCCTGAACGGCAAAGTCGGCATGAGGCTCCAGCTCAACGTGCGAAATATGTTCACGCACAACGAACTCGTCCCCGTCGTGATCAACCCCGACGGCAAGGTCGCCGTCTACTCGATCGCCGAGGGGCGGAAATTCACTTTCTCCTCGCGGTTCTCGTTCTGAGCGTCGCGCAATCGTGCACGAGGCGTCCCGCCTCGTTGGCTCGCCGAAACCCACCGCTTTCAAACGAGGCGAGACGCTCGTCCACGACTTGCTCCGCTCGATCGACCTCGCATTGGCTCCACCTGACGGCTTCATCCGACCCCTGATGTGTCCTAAGACTCCACCTTCCGCCCCAACTCAACCCGCGCCTCGCGGATCGAATTTTCCGGCTTTGCTCGGCCCGATTCTCTTGATCGCC
Organism: Opitutaceae bacterium; assembly: GCA_031379235.1. Taxonomy (GTDB): domain Bacteria; phylum Verrucomicrobiota; class Verrucomicrobiia; order Opitutales; family Opitutaceae; genus ER46. Next base: position 2,771 of record JANNEY010000286.1, read on the forward strand.
GTCTGCGGCCTGGCCGCGCGCGCGCAATCGATCGCTCCGCCTCCGGCCAAGCCGGCCGCAGCGGACGACGCGGTCGCCGTGGTCCTCAATCCTTTCGTCGTCTCGACGGAAAGGGACACCGGCTACGCCGCCGCCTCCACGCTTGCCGGCACGCGCCTTAACACTCCGGTGAAGGACATCGGCGCCTCCGTCTCGATCTACACGAAGGATTTTCTCACCGACATCGGCGCGACGAACGTCAACGATCTCCTCATCTACGCGACGGGCATGGAGGCGGCCGGACCCGGCGGCAATTTCTCCAACGGCACCGGCGGCAACATCAACAACGACCAGATCGTCGGCGACGGTTCGCGCAATTCCCCGCAGACCCAGAACCGCACGCGCGGGCTCACCGGGCCGAATTCCAGCCGCGGCTATTTCACGTCCGACTACGGCTTCGACAGCTACAACACCGACGGCGTGACCGTCATCCGCGGCGCCAACGCCATCCTCTTCGGCGTCGGCAGCCCCGCCGGCGTGGTGGACTCGACGCCCTCGCGCGCCGATCTCATCCGTAACAAAAACCGCGTCGAGTTCCGCTATGGCGACAACGACTCGATGCGCTTTTCCGTCGATTTCAATCGCGTGCTCATCCCGAAGAAACTCGCCCTCCGCTTCGCCGCACTGAGCGATGAGGAGCGCTACAACCAGCGCCCCGCCTTCGAGAGCAAGAAGCGCGTCTATGGCACGCTCAGCTACGAGCCGTTCCGCACGACAGCCTTCCGGGCGAACTTCGAGTCGGGCAACACCAAGGCCAACCGGCCTTTCGCGGTCCTCCCTTTCAACAGCATCTCCGATCAGTGGTATGCCGCCGGCCGGCCGACGTGGGACTGGAATTTCTACGACGACCCCGCGCGCAATCCCAACGCGGCGACGCAGGACGCCGGCACCCTCTTCGCCGCGAGCCCCACCAGCCGGCTCGTCGGGCAGGCGCAGATTTTTGGCGCGATCGTCACGCCGTTTTCGTCCGTCAGCGCGACCGCACCTGATCAAAGTTTTCGCAGCACGCTGACCACCGGCGCCGGCTTGAATGCGGTGCGCAACGGGATCTTCCAGGCGGCCGTCAACCGCGACGCCACCTTCGACAGCATCGCCTTCTACGAGACCTTCAACGTCGGCGAGATTCCCGCCGGCTTTTACGCCGACAACCGCCGGCCCGCCGGCATCAAGTTTCAGGGCTTCACGAATTTCAACGCCTTCGATTTCAAAAACCGCCAGATCGACGAGACTGGCCGCCAGCGGGACAGCTTTCACACCGCGACGTTTTCCTTCGAGCAGCGCGCCTGGGAAGACCGGCTCGGCGTCGAGGCCGCCTACTACGTGCAGCGCTACGACAACCGCAACCGCAACTCCTTCTTCGGCACGCAGGGCAACGCCAACCACGTCCGCATCGACGTGAACGCCTACCTGCCCGACGGCCGCGTCAACGCCAACTTCGGCCGGCCCTACGCCGTCATGAGCCAGCAGCAATACGGCAACAGCCACACCGATCGCCACACGCTGCGCCTGACGCCGTTCGCGCGCTACGATTTCAAGGATGTGTCCCCGGGTCTCGGCAAGTGGCTCGGCCGCCACACGTTCACTGGCCTCTACGAAAAGGCCGCCGTCGATGGTCTCTCCTACACCACCAAGCTCACGACGACCGGCGCGGCCGCGGACCAGATCAGCACGAACATCGCGAGCTTCAACCGACTGCCCAACCTGCTCGTTTACCTCGGGCCGTCCGTCATCGGTGGCGGCGACCTGAAGCTAAACGCGATCAAGACCACCGCGATTCAGAACGGTCTCTCGAGCCCGACCTCGTTTTGGGACGCGCCCGCCAGCGTGCCAGCCACCGTGCAGGCCACGGGCGTGACCGTGCCGATGAGCCTGAAGGAAATCTTCAACGGCGGCTCGCGCTTCCGCGAGACCATCACCTCGAAGGCGGCCATCTTGCAGAGCTACTGGCTCGACAATCTCCTCGTCACCACCGGCGGTCTCCGCCGCGACGAGTCGGTCCGCCTCTCGCCCCGCACTAATTTCGCCTACGATCCGCTCCTGCCCGACTCCATCGTGAAGGGCTTCGACGACTACAACGTTTACTCCTTCCCGCGCGTCGAGGTCGGCAAGGAGGTCAAGAGCTACAGCGCCGTTCTGCGCTGGCCGCAGAAGATCGCCCGCCTGCCGTGGGGCCTGGACGGCAGCGCGTTCCTCAACGTCTCGTCGAACTTCACGCCGCTCGGCTCGCGCATCAATTACCTCGGCGACTTCGTCAAATCGCCCTCGGGCAAGACGCGCGAATACGGCCTGAACCTCTCCTTCCTCAACGATCGCCTCAGCCTGCGCTACAACCGCTACGACACCTCCGTCGTGGGCCAGAGTTTCAATCCGCCGTTCAACTACACCAACGCCATTGTGCAGATGACCGGTTTCTGGATCTCCGAAAACAACGCGAACCGGAACCCCACCATCGACCGCAAGCCCGAGATCGAGAAAATCTTCGCCTCGCTCCCGTCGAACTTCCGCTCGCTCTACGGCTTCACCTACTCCGGCTCCGCCGCCGAGAGCAACCAGGGCCAGACCGTCACCGGCCTCAGCGGCGTGTCGGACACCACGGACTTCAAGGCCAAGGGCCACGAGCTCGACGTCGTCTTCAATCCCACGAGACAGTGGCGCATCCTCGCCAACTTCGCCTCGGGGGAGACGGTGCAGACCAACATCGCCCCGACCGCCAAGGCCGTGATCGCCGCGCTGCGGCCGGTGTGGGACGAATTGAAGGACAAGCCGCGCACAAACTACCCGACCGGCTTCGTCCTCGGCACTCCGCTGCCCGGCAGCGTCGAGACGGTCGGCTCGTTCGTGAACAACACCGTTTACATCCCGTTCGCCACGATGCTCGCCACCGAGGGCTCCGCCGCCGCCGAGCAACGCAAGTATCGCGTTAACTTCGTGAGCAACTACTCGTTCTCCAAGGAGAGCTTTCTGCGCGGCTGGAGCGTGACGACCGGCGTCCGCTGGCAGAGCAAGCTCGGCATCGGCTACCCCGCGAAATACAAGCCCGACGGCTCCGTCGATCTCGGCATCGGCAATCCCTATTACGCTCCCGCCGAGACCAACGTCGATCTCACGATCGGCTATGGCCGCAAGGTCTGGGCCAACAAGATCGACTGGAAGGCGTCGCTGCAGGTGCGCAATGCGTTCGCGTCGGGCGGCGAGTTGATCCCCGTCACGGTGCAGCCGACGGGGCAGGTCGCGTCCTACCGCCTCGCGCCCGAACAGCGCATCTATCTGACGAACTCCTTTTCGTTCTGAATTGAGCCGCGCGCGATTAGAGCGCATCAGGGGCCCGTTCGCCTCCGCCGGGCCCGGCTCGGTTGGGGCGAGCCCACCCCCACCGCATGAATCACCGCCTCAGCATTCCCCGCCACGTCGCGTTGGCGTTGGTCGTCCTCGCGACCACGATTTCCTCGGTGGCGCAAGACTCCGCCTTGCCGCCCGGCGCGCCGCTCCTGCCTGAGTCCGCGTTGCCCGACTACGAAAAGAACATCGACCACGCGCGCCTGATCCGCGGCTGGAACAAGGCCGCTTTCGATCGCGGCGAAAAAATCTACCAGCTCGTCTGCCACTCGTGCCACGGCGATCTCAACCTCGCGGGCTCCATCCCCAACGCCCTGCGTTTCGCCGAGGGCAAGTTCGCCCACGGCGCTGATCCGCTCACGCTGTATGCGACGCTCACCCGCGGCTGGCGCCTCATGGCTCCGCAGGTGCAACTCGTGCCGCGCGAGAAATACGACGTGATTCACTACGTCCGCGAAACCTTCCTCGCGAAAAATAATCCCTCGCAATTCATCACCGTTACCGACGCCTATCTCGCGACGTTGCCGAAGGGTGACTCCATCGGCCCCGCGCCGGTGAAGCGCGAGCCGTGGCGCGAGATGGACTACGGGCCGTTTCTCATCGGCACGTTTGAGCTCGCTGACGCCACGGCGCGCGCCTCCGCCATCAAGCTGCCCGGCAACGCCCTCGACACGATCACGCCCGACGCAAACCTCGCCTACAAGGGCATCGCCGTTCGCCTCGACGCCGGCGCGCGGGCAGGGGAGGGCGGCATCTCCGCCGGCAAGGCGTGGGTCGTCTTCGAGCACGACACCCTGCGCCTCGCCGGCGCGTGGACGGGCGAGGGCTTCATCGATTGGGAGGGCATCAACTTCAACAGCCGCCATGTCGTCCATCCGCGCACCATCGGCGATCTCCAGTTCGAAACTGCCGACGGCCCCGGTTGGGCCAATCCCGCCACCGGCACCTTCGACGACCCGCGCTTCGTTGGCCCCGACGGCCGTCGCTTCGGTCCGCTCCCGCGCGCGTGGCAACGCTACCGCGGCCTCTACCGCTCCGGCGAGCGCGCCGTGATTTCCTACACCGTCGGCGACACCGCCATCCTCGAGACCCACGACCTCGAATCGCTCGCGGGCCAACCGGTTTTCGTCCGCACACTCAACATCGCCAAATCCTCCCGCGATCTTGTGATGCGCGTGGCCGACGCCGGCACCGCCGTCGCTGTCACCGGGTCGCGCGCACTCGTCAGCGCGAGCGACGGGCGCTTCGCCACACTGAAAATCCCGGCGTCGGCGACCCCCGCGCGCCTCGTCGTGCGCCTCGCGAAAGCCGGCACCGACACTTCCGCGCTCGCCGATCTCGCCCTCGCGACGGGCGCGCCGCGCGACCTCGCGCCGTTCACGCGCGGCAGCCTTGCGCGCTGGACCGAAAAAATCGAGACGCCCGTCGTGCGCAGCGACGCGAAGGGCGCCTTCGCTTGGGAGCGCTTCACGCTGCCGCAAACCAATCCGTGGCGCGCCCGCGTGCGGCCCGGCGGCTTCGACTTTTCAGCCGACGGCAAAGCCGCCTTCGTCTGCACCTGGGATGGCGACGTGTGGCGCGTCGATGGCATCGACGGAAATTCCGCGACCGTTTCGTGGAAGCGCATCGCCTCCGGTCTCTTTCAACCGCTCGGCCTCAAGCTCCGCGGCTCCGATATCTTCGTCACCTGCCGCGATCAGCTCGTCGTGTTGCGCGACCTCAACGGCGACGGCGAAACCGATTTCTATGAAAATGTGAACAGCGACCACCAGGTCACCGATCACTTCCACGAATTCGCGATGGGCCTGCAGACCGACGCCGCCGGAAATTTCTACTACGCGAAGAGCGCGCGCCACGCCCGCACCGCCCTCGTCCCGCAGCACGGCACCTTGTTGAAAATCTCGGCCGACGGCGCGAAGACCGAAATCCTCGCCAACGGTTTCCGCGCCGCCAACGGCGTGTGCCTCAACCCCGACGGCTCCTTCTTCGTCACCGATCAGGAAGGCCACTGGATGCCGATGAACCGCATCAACCGCGTCACGCCCGGAAAATTCTTCGGCAACATGTGGAGTGGGGGAGCCCCCGCCGACACGGCCGACACCGCCATGGCCCCGCCGCTCCTCTGGGTGGACAAAGCGATCGACCGCTCGCCCGCCGAGCTCCTTTGGATTAACAGTGAAAAATGGGGCACCCTGAACGGCGCGCTCCTCAATCTCTCCTACGGCCAGGGCCGCATCGAAATCGTCGTCACCGACGGCACCGGCGACACCGCGCAAGGCGCGCTCTGCCGCCTGCCGATTCCGGATTTCCCCACCGGCATCATGCGCGGCCGCGTGCATCCGACCAACGGCCAGCTCTATCTGGCTGGCCTCTCCGCATGGGCCACGTCGCAGACCGAACAAGAAGGCGGCTTCTACCGCCTGCTCCCCACGGGAAAGCCCGCCGCGCTGCCCACCGCGTGGCACATCGTCAGCGACGGCATCGAACTCACCTTCAGCGAACCGTTGACCGCCGCCACCGCCACGGACGTCGCCCGCTACGTCGTGAAAGTCTGGGAACTCAAACGCAGCGCCAACTACGGCAGCCCGCGCGTGAACCAACACGCGCTCGCCGTCACCCGCGCCGAAGTCCTCGCCGACCCGAGAAAACTCCGCCTCACAATCCCGACCCTCGCCCCTGCCACGATCATCGAGCTCACTTGCCGCGTGCAGGACGCGAATGGCACTGATGTCGAGCGCGTGATCACTGGCACGATTCACCGCGTGACCGTTGCGCGTTAATTGTTGCGAGAAAAGTAAACGGGTCCATCACAGCGGCGCCATCAGCCCGCGCACTTTCGTTCTCGGCTCGTTCTACTCCTCCCGGCAAACGCACGTCGGACCGCAGCCTCAATTTTACTGCCGAAGATCCCCCCTGCCGAGTGGCCTCTTCCACTGCCGCGCGGTGTGATCATGGACGAGGGATTGGATGGGTTTTTCTCCGGGCGGCGAGCGCGGCGGGCGCTGGCGCCACCCACTTCCCCGGAAATAGCATCATGCCGGGGTGGCCGGGCGGCCCGCGCTCGTTGTGGTGGAGCTGCGCAATCAGGAGTTCGACCGCCTGGCCACCGAGCAGGTCGTCACACTGATCGATTCCGGCGATCGCGGGCGGCACGTCGGCCGGCCAGCGAAGCGTGACGATTTGCAGCTGTTTCTTCCGGCAAACCGCGCGCACGCCCGGGGCCGACAACTGCGCGACCGCACTCACGATCAGGGCGTCCGCGCCGCTCCCGCGCAGCCAGGCGGCCAGGCCCCGCGGCCGTTGCGCGTCGTGCACATGGAGTAGTTGCCGGGCACGCGCCGGCTCCGGGTGGTTCGCGAGGAACGCCGCCGTCCAGGCGTGCTTCGCCCGTTCGTCGATCACCGCATCGACGACCGCGGCGGGGCGCGTGTAGCCGAGTTTCGTCAGTTCCGTCATCGCCGTCCGCATGGCGAGGAAATGATGGTGACCGACGTGATGCAGCTCGGGCGTCCAGGTCACGTTGCCAATCACCACGGCGGCGAAGCGGCTCCAGTCCCAGTCGAGTGCGAGCGTCGACTCCGGCGTGAGCACCGGGGAAAGCAGCACGCCCGTGATGCCGCGCGCGAAGATAATCTCCTGCAGCCGCCGGTCGGTCATGCCGGGATCGTCGGTCCAGAATTCCTCGAGCGCGAACCCCAGGCGCTCGGCGCGGGACTGGGCACCCTTGAACACCAGGCGGAGGTAGGGATTTTCTGCCGTGGTGCGCCGGCTGGTATGCACCCACACAAACGCAATGCACTCGGCTTGAGGCCGCACACGCGCGCCGCGGATGTGCGCCATGAGACCCGCCACGCGTGGATTGGGGCGGTAGCCGAGCTCACGCGCGGCGGTGGCGACGAGCTCCCGCGTTGCGATCGGAATCTTGGGATGCTGGCGCAACGCATATGAAACGGTGGCGAGGGAGAGCCCCGCCCGATTGGCGACCTCCTTGAGGGTGACGACCGGTTTGGGCGTGGCTGGCACGGTGAACGATTTCACCGCCAAGGTATTTGCCAGGCAACGCTCAACTTCGTGGTGTAGCTGCCAGCGCCCCTTCCCCGTGCGTTTTGGTCACCGCCCCATTCGAAGCCCAACCCCGTCGTCTGCCGTCAAGAAATGAAAACTCCCCTGTATTTCGTGTTTTCCGCCGCGCTCCTTGCACCGCTCTCGCTCATCGCGCAGTCGGCGCCCGCCAAGCCCGCGCCATCATCGGCCCCAACCGACGCCGTGGTGCTTTCGCCCTTCGAAGTATCTGGCAACCCGAACGACTCCTACGAGGCCACGAACACCAATTCCCTCACCGGCATCAGCACGCCGCTCAACAAGGCTCCGCTCGACGCCCGCGTGCTCACGCGCACCATGATGGATGAGCTCGGCGGCGGCGATGTGTTCCGCCTCCTCTCCGACTACGGCGGTCTCGGCGCGATGCTCTTCGGCGGCGGCAACGAGGACCAGCGCGGCATGCAGGAAGGCGACGCCGCCCAGCCCGGCGCCTACAACGCCCGCGGTTTCTCCATCGGCGAGCCGCGGCGCGACGGTTTCTCCGCTCCTCCACCGCCGGCTTCAACGGCTTTGACGTCGAGAGCGCCGAGGCCGTCAACGGCTCCAACAACCTCCTCTACGGCTCCGGCGATCCCGGCGGCATCGTCGTCATCAATACCAAGCGCGCCCGCGTCAACCAGCGCTCCGTCACGCTCAGCACCAAGTTCGATTCCGAAGGTTCGCACACCTACACCGGCGATTTCAACGTCGGCACGCGCCAACTCGCCTTCCGCCTGAACCTCCTCCAAAACGCCGACCGCTACTATCGCCCGATCCTCGGGCTCGATCAAAACGGAGTGCAGGCTTCGCTCACGCTCCGGCCCTACCGTTGGATTAGCATCTTTTCCGACTACCGCCGTTACGAGCGCGCCGCGATCATCGCCGCCGGCGCCACGATTCGCACGCCCGCCGGCTTCGTGTTGAACAACGGCGTCACGATGGACAACCAGTCGCCCGCCTACATCACCGGCCTCGGCGGCTCCGCGCTGTTGAACAACCTGATCACGTTGCGCAACCAGGACTCGCTCTCCGGTGTGGTGCCACGCCAGCACTGGATCAACAAGGCCAAGAGCGTCACCGTCGATCTCACGCCGCACCGCGATCTCGCGTTCCAGCTCCGCTACAGCCACGACGACCGCATCAACCGCGCGCTCTCGCCGCTGAGCACCCAGTTCCTCCATCCCGACCTCCCGACCAATCTCGCGACCGACGCCAACGGCGCGCCGCTCCGCCAGTGGGCCGCGTTCACTTCGCTCGGCGGTTCGCCGTTCTCCACCGGCGCCCACGGCTACAAGATCACCGCCGTCGGCCACCGCGATCTCGGGCGCTGGGGCGATCACCGGCTGAGCGTCTTCTACTCGCGTCTCGATTCGTGGACCATCAGCCGCACCGCGCGTTTTTATGAAATCAACGCGGACGGCTCGTGGGTGCAAAACCGCGCCGCGCTTACCAACGCCGATTCCGGCCGCACACTCATGCCGGCGCTGTGGCGGCCGATTTTCTCCACCGCAATGCCCGGCAATCTCAAGTGGCCGCAGGACATCATCACGCACCCCAACGGCAAACGCTACGCGTGGGATACGCAGGTCTCGCCCGGCACCGTGCCCGCGACGCCGATGAATCCCGAGGGCCTCGGCGGCCCGCTCAACGCGCTCGGCCAGCCCACGAGCACGGCGTTCTCCGACGACGACACCACTGAAAAAGGCTGGGGCACGGGCTTCACGAGTTCATTTTGGAAAGGCCGCATCGACACGCTCATCGGCCTGCGCTTCGAGAACGCCGAGACCGTGCGCACGACGACGACCGTCGCCCGCGGCCCGATCGACTACGCGAGCCGCACCTATGGCGTTGTATTCGACACGCCATTCCGCGGCCTCCGCGGCTACGCCAATCTCTCCCGCAACGCGAAAATCAATTTCGCCACCGACCGCGACGTGTTCAACAACCTGCTCCCGATCGGCAAAGGCGAAACCAAGGAAGGCGGCCTCAAGCTCTCGCTCTGGGATCATCGCCTGTCGGGCAACATCACCTACTACCAGACGACGGGTTCGAACTTTGCCGCCACCCTCGGCTCGATCCGCGACGACGTGGATCCCAACGGCATCAACGGCCGCAACGGCGGCGCCGGCTACGTCTTCAGCCGCACCTCCGACGGCCTGAGCGCGAGCCTCAGCGCCCGTCCCCTCAAGCCGTGGCAAATCACCTTCAGCTGGGCGCAGGCCAACGGCTCTGAGCGCAGCGACGTCGTCCTGCCGATTTTCTACAACGACGAGTTCAACACCACGACCGCCGGCGGCCAGCAGGTCGTCGCGATCCGGAATGCGGCCAACAACTCGCTCACGCCCCTCCTGGTCCCCGTCGATCCGACTCAGCCCAACGGAGCCACCATCGCCCTTTCGCTCGCGATGATGAAAGACCGTGCGAGCCCGTATTTCGCCAACCTCGATCCCGATTCCGGGGCGATTCTCAACTCGCAGGCGCTCGGCCTCCGCACGACGGGGGTCGGCACCACGAAAACCGCGCTCCCGATCAGTGCGCACCAACTCGGTTTCGTCCCGCCCGTGCCCGAGCTCATCGTGCGTAAATCCGGCGAAGCCACTTCCGGCTACGCGGAAAATTCGTTCAGCATGATCAACCGTTTTCAGGTGAGCGAAGGCCGCTTCCGCGGCCTCGTCGGCGGCCTGGCCACGACTTACGCACGCAGCTTCCGCGGCTACATGTATACCGACGCCGCTGACGCCAATAAGCGGAAACTCTTTTACTACCCCGACAAACTCCAAAACAACGTCTTCGTGGTCTATCGCTTCAAGGGCTTCGCGAAATCCCAAATGTCCGTCCAATTGAATATCGACAACGTCTTCGACCGCCAGCGCGTCCTCGCCCTCCCACGCAGCACCACGGGAGTGATTCGCTATTTCCAATACCAATACTCCCCGCGCAAAACCGCCCTCACGACCAACGTGACGTTTTGAGTCCATCCACCCGCCATCACGCGCCGCCCAATCCGTTCTCACCGTGCTTCAAGGAATCTTCCCGGTCATCCCGACCCTCTTCACCGCTCGCAACGAACTCGATCTCGCGGGGCAGCGCCGCGTGGTCCGCTTCGCCCTGGATGCGGGCGCGCATGGGCTCGTGTTCCCGGGCGTGGCGAGCGAATACAGCCACCTCTCGCTCCCGGAGCGCGAGCAACTGCTGGCGCTCGTGGCCGCGGAGACGGCCGGAAAGGTGCCGCTCGTCGGTGGGGCGAGCGCGCCAACGGCGAATGAGGTGATCGCCGCGGGCACCATCGCCATGCAGCACGGGATTCGGCACCTCATGATCATGGCGCCGGTGGGACTTGGATCCGAAGTGGCGGCGCATCGGACTTTCTTCCAGCAAGTCGCCGCCGGACTCCCCGGCGCGGAGATTATCCTCCAGAACGCGCCCGCGCCGACCGGTGCCGGCTTGGGCGCCAAGGCCATCATCGAAATCGCGGCCAGCATTCCGGCCATCACCTACATCAAGGAAGAGACGCTGCCCTCGGGGCCGGCCATCACGGCGCTGCGGGCGGCCGGGATTCCGAATGTGCGCGGGGTGTTTGGCGGCGGCGGCGCGCGTTACATCATCGACGAGCTGGATCGCGGCGCCTGCGGCGCGATGCCGGCGGTCGAGCTGACCGACCTGCACGTGGCGCTGTGGAACGCGTATGCCACCGGCGATCGGGCGCAGGCGCGGCGGCTCTATCGCCTGAGCCTGCCGCTCTTGGTGGCGCAGGCGATTTATCGCATGCGGCTGACCAAGCATGTGCTCGCACAGCGCGGCATCGCCGATGCGCGCCATGTGCGCGCACCCCTGCCGGAGATGGATTCGTTTGCGCAGCGCGATGTGGACACGATGCTCGCCGACTTGCTGGCGGAGTTTCCGGCAAAGAAATGAAGACGAAGATTCCGCATCTGCGCTGGGGGATCGCCGGGCTCCTGTTTTTTTCCACGGTCATCAACTACGTTGACCGGCAGACGCTCTCGGTGCTGGCGCCGGTGATCACGAAAGAGCTGGGGATCTCGAATGTGGAGTATTCGAACATCCTCACGGCCTTTCTCGCGGCCTACACGGTGATGTATGTCGGCTCCGGTTTTCTCGTGGACCGTTGGGGCGCGCGTCTGGCACTGAGCGTATTTATCGTGTGGTGGTCGCTGGCGAACATGTCGCACGCGCTCGCGGTGGGCGTGTGGTCACTGGGTGCGCTGCGGTTCCTGCTCGGGCTGGGGGAGTCGGGAAACTTCATGGCGGCATTTCGCGTGGTGAGCGAATGGTATCCGGCCAAGGAGCGCGCACTGGTGCACGGCCTCATCCAGGGCGGCGCGGCCATCGGCGCGATCATCACGCCGCCGGTCGTCACCTGGATTTATTCCCACTATGGCTGGCGGCCGGCGTTTGCGATCACGGGGGCGCTCGGGTTCGTGTGGCTGCTGCTTTGGCTCCTGCTGTATCACCCGCCGGACAAACATCCGCGCATCACCGACGCCGAGCGGGCGCTCGTGCTCGCGGAGACGGTGCCGGCGGCCAAAGCCAGCGCCGTGTCGTGGCGTCAGCTCGCCCAGTATCCGCAAATGTGGGGCTTGATGGCGGCGCGCTTTCTCTCGGATCCGGTGTGGTGGTTTTATCTTTTCTGGCTGCCCAAGTATCTCGTGGAGCAGCGCGGCTTCACGATGATCGAGATGGGCATGCTCGCGTGGATCCCGTATCTGGCCGCCGATCTCGGCGCGCTGTTCGGCGGGTGGCTCAGCGGCCGGTTGGTCGCGCGAGGAAAGCCGGTCTTGTCGGCGCGCCTGACCGTGATGTTGCCGTGCGCGCTGCTGATGCCGGTGTCGCTGGCGATCCACCACGCCCCGTCACGCGCTGCGACCGTCGCGTTAATCTGCGTGGTGACGTTCGCGCACATGGCCTGGAAAACGAATCAGAACACGCTCACGAACGATCTCTTCCCCAAGCACCTCATCGGCGCCACATCGGGGCTGCTCGCCTTCGGCACGGGGCTCGGCGGCACGCTCTTCGTCTGGATGACCGGCCACGTGGTGCAGGGGTTTGGCTACGGGGCCATCTTCGTCATCATGGGGCTGCTGCATCCTGTTTCATATCTCATCACCCGCCGATTCGTCCGCCAGCCCATCGCTGTTTAGCGCCATGCGCATCAAATCCGTCCAAGCCATCCCGGTTCGTCTGCCGCGTGACATCGCGCGTTCGCGCGGCACCGCGGGTTCCCCCACGTCGCTCACCGGCGATGGGGCCTACCGTTGGTCCACCGCCTATCCGGTGCTCTACTCGGAAAATTTCGAGACCGCGCTCGTGCGCGTCGAGCTGGCCAACGGCCTCGTGGGCTGGGGCGAGGCGCAGGCCCCGCTCGCGCCGGAGGTCGCGTGCAGCATTGTCACCCACCTGCTGCGTCCGGCGCTCGAGGGCGAGGAGTTCGACGGCACCACGGAACGGATCTCGGCGCTGTGGGACCGCATGTATGCCACGATGCGCGTGCGCGGCCAGAACGGCGGCTTTATGCTCGATGCGATGAGCGGCGTGGACCTCGCGCTGTGGGATCTCGCGGGCAAGATCGCCGTGAAACCCGTCTGCGCGCTGCTGAGCGCTCAGCCGAAGTTCCGCATTCCCGTCTACCTCAGCGGCACCTCGGGCGGCGCCCCGCAGGAACGCGCCGCCTTTGCCGCGCGCTATGCCGATGAGGGTATCTCGATCGTGAAGCTTTACTACGAAAGCGAGTGGCAGGACTTGCTGGCCATCGCCGATCGGCTGCCGGCCGGAATGCGGTTCGCCGTCGACGGGCTCTGGCATCTTCCGCCCGATCGCGCCGTCGCGATGGGCCGCGACCTCGACGCGCGCAACGCCCGCTGGCTCGAGTGCCCGCTTTATCCCGAGGAAGTCGAAGCCCACGCTGCCCTCGCCGCCGCGATTCGCACGCCGCTCGCGCTCGGCGAGAGCTACCGCAGCCTGCGCGAGCTGCAGCCGTTTTTGCCCAGCGTCGGTGTGCTCCAGCCCGATCTCGGTCGCTGCGGCATCACCGGCTCGCTGCGCATCGCCGCCGCGTTTTCCGGAGAAATCGTCCCTCACCTCAGCATTGCGATGGGCCCGCAGATCGCCGCCGCGCTGCACTTCGCCGCCGCCGCGCAGAACTGCTCGCTCTGCGAATTCAACCCGCACGTCTTCGACTCCGCGAACGCTTTCCTGCAAACCCCGCTCACCCGGAAAGGCGGCGCGTATCACGTTTCCCAGGCGCCCGGCCTCGGCATCGAGTGGAACGCGCGCTTCAACGCGAACTTCGCATGAGCGCACCGGCCTCCGCCTCCGCTCCGCGATTCCTCAGCTGCGACTGGGGCACCTCGGCGTTTCGCCTGCGCTTGGTCGAGGTCGCCACGCGTCGCGTGCTGGCCGAGCGCCGCGGCGACCAAGGTATCGCGGCCACCTTCGCCGCTTGGAAGGCCGCCGGCGGCCAGGCCGAGCATCGGTGGAGTCATTTCTCGCGCGTCATCGCGCACCATCTCGCCACGCTGACCAAGGAAATCGCCTCCTCGCTGGCGGGCATCCCGCTGGTGATTTCCGGCATGGCCTCGTCGTCGCTCGGCATGCGCGAGCTGGCCTACGCCGCGCTGCCGCTGGCCACCGACGGCTCGGGCCTGTCCGCGGAGCGTGTCGCCGCGCGCGATGATTTTCCTCATGCGCTCGTCCTCGTCTCCGGCGTGCGCAGCCATGACGACGTCATGCGCGGTGAGGAGACCCAGCTCATCGGCGCATGCGCCCTGGGCGCCGCCGAACACGCCGCGCCCGCGCGCCCCCGCGTGTTTGTCTTTCCCGGCACGCATTCCAAACACGTCGAGATGCGCGGCGCCCACGCGGTCGCCTTTCGGACCTACATGACGGGTGAATTCTTCGCGCTGCTCTCGAGCCAAAGCGTTTTGGCGAACTCGGTGGCGTCCGGCTCAAACCTCAGTGGGCCCGAGCATCTCGCCAGCTTTGACCAAGGGGTGCGCGCCGGTGCCGCGGACAACCTGCTGCACGCGGCCTTCCGCGTGCGCACACGCGCTCTGCTCGATAATTCAGCCCCCACGGAAAACTACCACTATCTCAGTGGACTGCTGATCGGTGCAGAGCTGCGCGAACTCGCGGCGCAGGACGCGGCCGTCACGCTTGTCGGGGCCGATCCGCTGCGGGCCGCCTACCAGCGGGCGTTTCGCGGGTTGGGCACCCACTCATCGCTGGCGGTGCTCGACGCCGACGACTGCCTGATCGCGGGGCAGCTGATGATCGCGACGCGGCTCGGACTCCTTTGACGCCATGACCATGAAATCGATGTTGCCCGATTCGATTACCGAACGGATGGCGCGCTCGGGCGTGGTGGCCGTCGTAACGGTGGAGAATCCCGACGACGCCGGTCCGATCGCGCGTGCGTTGCTCGCCGGCGGCGTCGGCGCGATCGAGCTGACGTTTCGCACCGCCCGCGCCGCCGAGGCGATCCGGCGCATCCGCGCCGAGGTCCCGGAAATCCTCGCCGGCGCCGGGACCCTGCTGAATCGGGCGCACGTGGAAGCGGCGATCGAGGCCGGCGCCTTATTCGGCGTGGCCCCGGGCTGCAATCCCGCGACCATCGTGGCCGCCCGCGAATGCGGACTGCCGTTCGCCCCGGGCGTCATGACGCCGACCGACATGGAGATCGCGCTCGAGCACGGCTGCCGCGTGCTGAAATATTTCCCCGCCACGAATCTCGCGGGTCCGTCCGCGCTGGAGACGATGGCGGCGCCCTTCGCGCACCTCAGCGTGCGTTTCATTCCACTGGGCGGCATCAACCTCGCGTCGCTCCCGCAGTGGCTCGCCTCGCCGTCCGTTCTCTGCGTCGGCGGCTCCTGGCTGGCCCCGCGTGATGTCATCCAGCGCAAGGACTGGGCCGCTCTCCAGCGCAACGCCGAGCAGGCCGCCCAAGTTGCTCGGGCGCGGAAGTAGACCCACCGCTCATGCCCCGCGCGACGATCATACCCTCTTCGGAATGAAATACCGACTCGCACTCCTCGCCGTCCTTTGGGCCTTCGCGCCTGCCATCGCGGCGCCCGCAGCCTACGACAACAACGTGCTGCCCAAGGGTCATGACTATTTCGAACTGCGCGACGGCTTGGCGAACAGCCGGCACACGTTCGAGCGCACTCACACCGGGCGTGTCGTCTTCCTCGGCGGTTCGATCACGGCGGGTGGGGCCTGGCGGCAGCACACCTGCGACTACCTCACGAAGAAATTTCCCGGGACGAAGTTCGAGTTCATCAACGCAGGCATCGGCTCGCTCGGTTCCGTGCCGCATGCGTTTCGCTTGGAGCGCGATGTGTTGGCGCACGGGCCGGTCGATCTGCTTTTCCTCGAAGCGGCGGTGAACGACACCTCCAATACCGCCGACCCCGCGCACATGCTCCGCGGCATCGAAGGCGTCGTGCGCCACGTGCGCACGGTGAGTCCGCGGACCGACATCGTGCAACTTCACTTTGTCATGCCCGAGCACATGGCGGACTACAACGGCGGCAAGGTGCCCGCATCGATCACGGAGCACGAGAAGGTTGCGGTCGCCTACGGCAACCCGTCGCTGAACCTCTCGCGCGAAGTCACCGACCGCATCAACGCCCGCGAGTTTTCGTGGGAACGGGATTTCAAGAATCTCCATCCGTCGCCCTTTGGTCATCAACTTTACGCAAACAGCGTCGCACGCCTGCTGAACGCGGCGTTTGCACCGCCGCTGGCCGCGGCCGAGAAACCACACCCGCTGCCGCCGCCGGTTGATCCCGCGAGTTATTCTCGCGGACGTTTTGGCGACATCCGCGCCGCGCGCATCATCCGGGGCTTTGCCCTGGAGAAAACGTGGAGGCCCGCCGACAAAAAGGGCACGCGCGCGGGGTTTGTCGACGTGCCCGCGCTCGTCGGCACCGAGCCGGGCGCAGAATTTGAATTCAGTTTTGAGGGCACGGGCTGCGGGCTCTTCATCGCTGCCGGGCCGGATGCGGGTCGCGTGGAGTTCAGCATCGACGGCGCGCCGTATCGCTCGATCGAAACCTACACGCGTTGGAGCAATTCGCTCCACCTGCCGTGGGCGGTGATGCTCGACGACAATTTGAAACCCGGGCGCCACGTCGCGAAAGTGCGGATTGCCCGCGATCACGACGCCAAGTCCACTGGCACCGCGCTGCGCGTCTTCCATCTCCTGCTCAACTGATCGATGAAAACCCTGTCCTTCCTTCTTTGCCTCGCCCTGTTCCCGGCCTCGGCGTTTTCCGCCGCGGGCGAATCCCTGCGCACGGGCGACGGAATTCTCTTCTACGGCGGCAGCATGGTGGAACGTCTGCTCGAATCCGGTGACTTCGAGGCTCGCCTGCAATTGTCTCACCCCGACAAGAAACTCCGCCTTCGCAGTCTCGCGTGGACGGGTGACGAGGTCGGCTACCGTCTCCGCCCCGAGGGCTACGTCGAACACCTCAAGACCCTGCTCGCTGCGTGGCCCGCGCAGATCGTCGTGCTCGGTTACGGAATGAACGAGTCGTTCGCCGGTGCCGCCGGCCTGCCGGCGTTCCGCTCGCAATATCAGGTCTATCTGCGCGAAATCGCCCGGCTTCATCCCGGCGTCAAACTCGTGCTCCTCTCACCGATTGCCGTTGAGGAGCGCAGCGCGGCGAATGCCGCTGAACGAAACCGCGATGTCGCCCTCTACGCCCAAGCGGTTGCCGAACTCGCGCGCGCGAGCGGGGCCGACTTCATCGACCTGTTCGCCGCCAGCCGCGCCGCCTACGCGCGCAGCGCGCAGCCACTCACCGTCCAAGGCATCCATCTCAACGCCGCCGGATCCCGCGCCATCGGTGAGGCCGTCGCCCGCCCGCTCCTCGGCGATGCTGCGCCCGGCGTCATCGAATCTCCCCGGCTCGCCGACGTCGCCCAAGCCGCCGCGTTGAAGCATAGCTATGTCGCCGAGTTGGTGCGGCCCAAGAACGCCGCGCTCTACTACGGTGTCCGCAAACGCCCCGAGGAAAACGCCGCCGAGTTGCCGCGTTATCACCAGCTCGTCGCGCAGGCCGATGCGATCCTGCATGACCTTGCGGCCCACCCGGCGAAGCGCTTCGCCGACTATCCCGCGCCTTCGCTTCCGGCGCTGCCCGAGGGCAAGACGACCACCTATCGCTTCCCCGGCGGGACCGTCCGCGCGCCCGCCGAGATGCAGCAGGAGTTGATCGTGGCCGACGGCTACGCCGTGAATCTCTTCGCTTCCGAGGAGCAGTTTCCCGAGCTGCGCAATCCGGTGCAACTGAGCTTCGACGCGCGTGGTCGCCTCTGGGTCGTCACGATGCCGTCGTTCCCGCACACGATTCCCGGCGAGCAGCCGCTCGACAAGATCGTCGTGCTCGAAGACACCGACCACGACGGCAAGGCGGACAAGTCGACGGTCTTCGCCGACGGCTTCGACGCGCTCGACGGCGTCGCTTTCCACGAGCGCGGCGTGATCGTTTCCGCGCAGCCGCGGCTGCTCGTGTTGAACGACACCGATGGCGACGGCCGCGCCGACACCCGCACCGAATTGTTGCGCGGCATCGACGTCACCGATTCGCACCACGGCGGCATGGTGACCAGCGATCCGCTCGGCCACCTCCTCTTTTCTGACGGCGTGTTTCACCGTTCGCAGTTTGAGACGCCCTTCGGCGTGGTGCGGGGCATCGACGCCTCGACCTATCGTCTCAACCCCGCGACCGGCCGCATCACCACCGAGTGGCAGAGCATGACGCCAAATCCGTGGAAGGTGTCGTTCGACCGCTACGGAAATATTTTCCAGCGTTACGGCGGCGGCCACGTGCTCGAAGGCGTTCCGCTCACGTGGACGCCCCTCGGCGTCTATCACCCCTACGGCCACGCCACCGTGCTCAACTACGCGAAGGGCTCGGCCCTCAGCGTGATCTCGAGTCCAAATTTCCCCGATGCATTGCAACAGGGCATCGCCTCCGCCTCGCTCCTCGGCAGCTACATCGTGTCGCTCTCCGCGGTGAACGCAGAGGCCGGTCCCCTCGTCGCGACGAACCGCCTCGACGTGCTCAGCTCGAAGAACAGCACGTTTCGCCCCGTCGACGTGGAGTTCGGTTTCGACGGTGCGCTCTACGTTTCGGATTTCTCCAGTCTGATCATTGGCCACGCCCAACACGCGATGCGCGATCCGCAGTGGAATCACGTGCGCGGCCGCATCTGGCGCGTCGTGCACACGGGCAAACCGGTCGTGAAAGATTGGCCGGCGATCGAAGGCGCGAGCACCATCGAGTTGCTCACGCTCCTCGCGCACCCGCAGAACATCGTGCGGCACCACGCGCGCATTCAGCTCCGCAAACTCGGCGCTGCCGCCGTGCCCGCCCTCGAGGCGTGGGTCGCGGCGCAGCCCCGCACGCAGCCTCAGTTCGATCAGGCCCAGCTCGAGGCGTCGTGGGTTCTCGCCGCCGCCGGCAAAGTGCAGCCCGCCTGGATTTCGAATCTCGCCCGCTCGGACGACCCCCTGATGCGGGCGGCCGCCGCGCAGCTCGTGCGCTTGACGGTTGATCGCTTGCCCGACGCCGTGGCGCGTCTCACCCAAGCCGCCGCGGATCCGCATCCGCGCGTGCGTATGGCCGCGATCAATGCGGTCGCGCACTTGCGCCCGACGCGCCCGGCATTCGACGCGGTCGTCGCGCACTTGCATCCCACCGAACCCGCCGTGCAGCAGATGCTCACGGATCTTCGCGCGGGCACCCAGCCGCGCAAGGGGCGCTCCGTTCCCGTGCTGGAAGTTTCTCCGGCGACGCGCGTCAACCACTGGCTGACCCTCAGCACCACGTCCGGCGCCGAGCCGCCGCCTGGCACGAAGAACGCTGCCAAACAGAAAGGCAAAACCGCCGTCAGCTCGGACGGCACCTACCGCACGTTCGTCGACGTCACGACGCCCCAGACCGCCGTCCTCAGCGTGAAACACGGTTTCATCGATATCTCCGCCAACGGAGTCCAACTCGCCTCCGCCGACAGCACCTACAGCACGGAGCAGCAGGTGGTGGTCGAGCTTCAGCCCGGCCTCAACGCTATCGAAATCACCTATCGCCGGCTGCGAAACGCGCCGCCCCCGGTGTTCGTCTACGATTCCCTTGGGCAACCGCTCGCCGGTGCGCGCTTCGCATCCGACGCTACCGCTCTGAAGGATTTCGCCGCCGCCTGGGCAAAAGCCCACGCCGCCGATGCCGATGCTCTGCGCGTGCAAGCCGTGCCGAATCAGATGCAGTTTGCCCCGCGCGAACTCCGCGCCAAAGCCGGCCAGCCCGTGCGTCTCGTCTTCGAAAATCCCGACTCCATGCCGCACAACCTCGTGATCGTGACTCCGGGCGCGGACGAAGAGGTCGGCCTACTCGCCGATCAAATGGCGAGCGATCCGGCTAGTATCGCGAAACATTTCGTGCCCGCCTCGCCCAAAGTCCTCCACGCGACCCCCCTCGTAAATCCGAACGGTCGCGCCGAGCTCACGTTTACGGCCCCGGCGCAACCGGGCCGCTATCCTTATCTCTGCACCTTCCCCGGCCACTGGCGCATCATGCGCGGCATCCTAATCGTGGAGTAAACGTGAACCCCTGGGGAAGGACGTCGTTTTCCTCGAAAGTCGGTGTGGCGCGTGCAGGGTGTCGCCGCTCCGCTGCCCGGACGCAGACCCCCGATGTCTGCGAGGGTGTGTAAGACGGCCGATTTGCTGGCAGCGGAGCCGATTCGTTGTTGGCTCCGGGACTTTCGTCTCCGCCGGCGTTCCGTTGACTCCGGTCACTCCTCCTCTCACTGCATGTTTTTGTTGTCCAAAAAGACCGCCCGAGGACCTACCTTTGAGCCGCCCCATGAACCCCGTGCCGCCCTCAGCATTCCCCGCCCGCGACGAGGCCTACCTCCGCCTCCTCGCCGAGCATGAGCGGGCGTTGAGCGCCTACGTCTTCAGCCTGGTCAACAGTGCGGCCGACGCGGCCGACATTTTGCAGGAGTGCAAGCTCGCCCTTTGGCGGATGTTTGACCGGTTCGTCCCGGGAACGAACTTCCTGGCTTGGGCGCGGACGGTCGCGCTCCACCAAATCCTGAACTACCGCCGCGCGGCTAAGCGCCGCCCCGAGTCGCCGCATGAACGCGAGTTTATTGAGGCGGTCGCCGCCGAGATCGACAGCCGCTCCGATGAACTCGATCGGCGGGCGGAGCTGTTGCGCCTTTGCCTGAAGAAATTGCCGGGGCGCCACCGTGCCATCGTCGTGTGGCGCTACTACGACGAGTGCGACGTGGAAAC
>JANNEY010000292.1:0-13726 GCA_031379235.1 Opitutaceae bacterium
GGTCTCCGAGGAGGTCACGAGCCCGCCCGATCGGCGCCCCGCCCCGCCCCGCGCCTCGCCGGACTCCGCGCGGATCGCGACGCGTGGATGAAACAACAAGGCGACACCCAGACCGTCTTCGGCCAACCACTCCTCCTCGGCGAACGCGTCACGCTCATCGCCCCCGGCAACGCCAAGAAACAATCTCCATGAAAACAGTCCTCACGTTTCGCCCCTTCCTCGTCGCCCTCTCCGTTCTCGGCGTGCTGGTCGTCTCCGCCTCCGCCGCCACGCCGGCCGCCCCGCCCGCGTCACGCCCCAACATCATCTTCATCCTCGCCGACGACCTCGGCTGGGCCGACACGACACTCTACGGTCACACGAAATTTCACCAGACCCCGAATCTCGATCGTCTCGCCAAACGCGGCATGACGTTTACCCGCGCCTACTCCGCCAGCCCGCTTTGTTCCCCCACCCGCTCGGCCGTCCTCACCGGCCTCAGCCCCGCGCGCACGGGCATCACCACGCCCAACGGCCACTCGCCCACCGTCGTCCTCCAAGCCACCGTCGGCCCCAAGGGCTCCGCCGCGCTTCCCGCCGTCATGCCGTCGACCGTCACGCGCCTCGCCACGACCTATCACACTATCCCGAAATCCCTCAAGGCCGCCGGCTACGCCACCGGCCATTTCGGCAAATGGCATCTCGGCACCGAGCCGTATTCGCCGTTGCAACACGGCTTCGACGTCGATCTCCCTCACTGGCCCGGCCCCGGTCCCGCCGGCAGCTACGTCGCTCCGTGGAAGTTCAAGGACTTCGACGCCGATCCCGGCCAGCCCGACCAACACATCGAAGACCGCATGGCCAAGGAAGCCGTCGCCTTTATGGAAAAAAATAGGGCCGGCCCGTTCTACCTGAACTACTGGATGTTCAGCGTGCACGCGCCGTTCGACGCGAAGAAAGCCCTCATCGAAAAACACCGCGCCCGCGTCAACCCCGCCGACCCGCAGCGCAGCCCCACCTACGCCGCCATGATCGAGAGCATGGATGACGCCGTCGGCACGCTCCTCGACACCCTTGATCGCCTAAAAATCGCTGACCGCACCATCATCATCTTCGCCTCCGACAACGGCGGAAACATGTATAACGTCGTCGACGGCACCTCCCCCACCAGCAACGCCCCGTTGCGCGGCGGCAAGGCCACCGTCTTTGAAGGCGGCGTGCGCACTCCCCTCGTCATCGCCTGGCCCGGCCTCACCAAACCCGGCACGCGCAGCGACGCTCTCGTGCAGAGCGAAGATTACTATCCCACCCTCCTCGCCGGCCTCGGCCTGCCCACCGCGCCCGGCCAAATATTTGACGGCACCAGCATTCTCCCCGCGTTGCAGGGCCAGCCGTTCACGCGCGACGCCGTGTTCACCTATTTCCCTCACGCTCCCGGTGTGCCCGACTGGCTTCCACCCGCCGTCACGGTTCACCAAGGGGACTGGAAACTCATCCGCCTCTTCTTCGCCGGAGAAAACGGCGCGCACCGCTACCAGCTCTACAACCTCCGCGACGATCTCGGGGAAAAGAACAACCTCGCCGCCAAAGACCTCGCCCGCGTGAAGGCCCTCGACGCCCTCATTGAAAAATTCCTCACCGACACCCAGGCCGTCACCCCGGTCCGCAACCCTGCGTTCAACGCCGCCAACTACCGTCTCGCCGACGAGGGCAAACAGAAGAACGACACCAAACAGAAAAACCGCCCCACCGCGCCATGAACCGCACATCGCCCATCACGCGGCCCGCGCGCGCGCTCACCCGCCGCACCTTTCTGCAACACAGCGCGGTCGTCGCCGGCGGCCTCGCGTTTCCGACGATCATTCCCTCGTCGGCGCGCGGGGCCGAGGGCACTGTAGCCCCGAGCGAGCGCATCACGATTGGTCTTATCGGCAAGGGCGTCATGGCCAACGGCCACCTCAAGTTCCTCGCCCACCGCGACGACGTTGAACTCGTCGCCGTCTGCGATGTCGACCGACTCCGCCGCGAAGAAGGCCGCGCCGAAATCGCCGATATCAGCGCCGACAGGAAACCCGTCGGCAGCTATCAGGGCTGCACCGCCTACAATGACTACCGCGAAATCCTCGCGCGCCCGGACATCGACGCCGTCGTCATCGTCACGCCCGACCATTGGCACGCGCTCATGGCCATCGACGCCGCCAAAGCCGGCAAGGACATCTACTGCGAAAAGCCCGTTTCGATGACGATTCAGGAGGGCCGGCGCATCGCCGAAACGGTGCACCGCTACGGCCGCGTTTTTCAAACCGGCACCCAGTATCGCTCGATCCCCGACGTGCGCCGCGTCTGCCAATTCGTCCGCGACGGCCGCCTGGGCAAAGTGAAATCCGTCTACGCGCTCTACAAAAACATCCGCCCCCTCATCTCCGGTCCGCGCTTCAAATCCGTCGCCGACATCGTCAACGCCGAGCGCTGCGGCGCCGCTTTCCCGCCGATGGACTTCGCGTTCCCCGCGGTGCCCGTGCCCGAGGGTCTCGACTGGGATCTTTGGGTCGGCCCCGCCCCGTGGCGCGACTACCATCCGATCTACCACACCAACCCGAAGCCCGGCGTCGTGCCGTGGAGTTTCGCCGACGCCTTCGGCATGACCTCGTCCACGCAGCATTTTTCCCACTCGGCCGACGTCCTGCAATGGGCCCTCGGTTTCGAGCACACCGGTCCGGTGGAAATTTTCCATCCGAGCACCCGCCACTACCCCACGCTCACGTGCCGCTACGCCGACGGCACGCTGCTCCACCTCCTGGATAATTGGGAGCAGATCAAAACCGTCTATCGCGCCGTGCCCGCCGACGCCCGCATCGACGGTGCATTCGGCGCAGTTTTCGTCGGTGAGCGCGGCTGGCTCACGTCGATGTCCGCCGGCGGCCGCATCGAGGGCGGTCCGGACTCACTCTTCGAGGAAATGAATTTCAAGAACCGCCGCCAATTCAGCGTCGGCTCCAACAACCACCACGCCAACTGGCTCGACTGCATTCGCACGCGCCAAACGCCCAGCACCGACGCCGAGACCGGCCACCGCACCGCCAGCCTCGCGCATCTCGTCAACATCGCGTGTTGGACCGGCCAAACGCTTCGCTGGGACCCGGCCCGCGAACTCTTCCCCGAAAACCCCGCCGCCAATCGCCTCCGCGCCCGCGCCATGCGCGCCCCGTGGCGCGTCTGAAAACCAACGCTCCCACTCTCACCTCGATGAAACCCGCTCTCCTTTCCTTCGCCCTCCTCCTCGGCATCGCACTTCCCTCCTCGGCCGCCACCCGCGTCCCGCCCACCGCCGAAGAACTCGCGCGCATCACGGCCGCCCTCCCGGCCTCCGCGCCCGCCACTCCCGCCAAGCCGCGCCGCCTCCTCATCTTCACGCTCAACGTCGGCTACCCCGGCCACGCTTCCATCGCGCACGCGAGCGCCGCGTTCACTCTCATGGGCCAAAAGACCGGTGCCTATGAAACCGTCGTCAGCGACGATCCCGCCATTTTCGAACGCGAATCCCTCCGCCGCTTCGACGCCGTCTTCTTCAACAACACCGTCGGCAATCCATTCACCGATCCCACGCTGCGCCGCAACCTCCTCGAATTCGTCACCGGCGGCGGCGGTCTCCTCGGCGTGCACGGCACCTCCGCCGCGTTCTCCCGCTGGCCCGGCGCCCTCGAGGACTGGCCGGAATTCGCCAGCATGCTCGGCGCGCGCGGCGTCATTCACAAAGCCGCCGACGAACCCATCACCATCAAGCTCGACGAACCGGGTCACCCCTTGAACCGCGTTTTCGCCGGCAGCGGATTTCCCTACGCCAACGAATTCTTCCGCTTCAAGGAGCCCTACTCCCGCGACCGCGTCCGCGTCCTGCTCAGCATCGACACCGCCAAGACCGACATCACCACCGGCTCCGAACGCCCCGGCCTCATCCGCGCCGACAACGACTACGCCCTCGCGTGGGTCCGCCACTACGGCCTCGGTCGCGTCTTCTACTCCACGATCGGACACAGCCCGAGTGTCTTCTGGGACGCGAAGATGCTCCAATTCGACCTCGCCGCCGTGCAGTTCGCCCTCGGCGATCTCCCCGCGCCGACCACGCCGAGTGCGAAGCTCACGCCCGCCATCCGTGCGCAGGAGAAGCTCGGTTGGAAGCTCGGCATCGAAGCCTACACGTTTCACAAATACACCTTCTTCGAGACCATCGAGAAGACCGCGCAGCTCGGCCTGCCCTTCATCGGCGGTCTGAATTTCCAGAAGGTCAGCAAAGAGATTCCGAAGAATTTCGATCCCGCTCTCAACGACGATGAACTTCTCGCGATCCGCCTGAAACTCGAAGCCCACGGCCTGCGCCTCCTCACCTTCTTCATTCAGAATATCCCCAACGACGAAGCCGGTTGCCGTCGCATTTTCGAGTTCGGTCGGAAGATGGGCGTCGAGACGTTTCTCTCCGAGCCGAAGCTCGAAGCCCTCCCGCTCATTGACCGTTTCTGCCAAGAATACGGCATCAATGTCGCGCTCCACAACCACGCCCAAAAAGCCTCGCCGAACTACTGGAACCCCGAGGGCGTGCTCCAAGCCTGCGAGGGGCGCAGCACGCGCATCGGCGCCTGTGCCGACATCGGCTACTGGCTCCGCTCCGGCATCGATCCCATCGCCGGAGCCCGCCTCCTCGGCTCCCGCCTGCTCATCGTGCAAATGCACGACCTCAACTCCGTCGCAGCCGATGGCCACGACGTCCCGTGGGGCACCGGCGTCGGAAAATCCACCGAGTTCTTTCGCGAACTTCATCGTCTCGGCATCAAACCCGCCATGATCGGACTCGAGTATTCCTACGATTGGTTCGAATCGATGCCCAAGGTCGCCGAGTGCATCCAGTTGTTCAACACAACCACCCTCGAACTCGCGCGCTAAACCGCCACCTACCATGCCCGCCACTCTCGACACCGCCTTTTCCGCGTTGCGCTCCTACGACCAGGGGTCGTCGCGGGGCGCGCTCCTGCCGATCGACGAGGCCGTGGTCGCCGCCCTGCCCGCCCCCGCCGCTCGGCTCGCCCTTGAGGCGCGCTTGCTCGCCGCCCTCTCCGCCGGCGGCTCCGCCGCCGCCCTCGAATACCTCTGCGCCAAACTCACTTTGATCGGCTCCGCTCTCGCCGTGCCCGCCCTCGCCGCTCTCCTCGATCAACCCGCGCTGACCACCGCCGCGCGCAACGCCCTCGAAGCCTCGCCCCATCCCGAGGCCACCGCCGCCCTGCGCGCACAACTACCCCGCCTCGCCGACATGCCTCTCGTCGGCGTGATTCAATCGCTCGGCATTCGTCGCGATCACGCCAGCGTTCCCGCGCTCGCCCTTTTGCTCCCGCACGAAAATTCATCCGTAGCCGGCGCCGCCGCTGCCGCCCTCGGCGAAATCGGCACGCCCGCCGCCGCGCAGGCCCTCGGTGCTTTCCAGTCCAACGCCCCTGCCGCCCTGCAACCCGCGCTCGCCGACGCCTGCCTCGTCTGCGCCGAACGCCTCGTCGCCGCCTATCAGCGCCCCGCCGCGCAGTCGCTCTACCAACTCCTCTCTTCACCCTCGCAACCCAAGCACATCCAACAGGCCGCTGCCCGCGCACTGAATCCTTCCGCCCCATGATGCACCGCCTCCTCAGTCTCCTCCTCGGCCCGCCTGCCGGCGACGCCGTCACGCTCGATTTCAAGTGGTGGGACAACCCGAAAAACCCATCGACATCATGGACGTTTACCTGAGCGGCGACGCGCCCCCGGCGGGCGTTTCAACTACCGCTACATCACCGCCGCCGCGAAACCCTAAACGCTCCGCTCACTCCGTCCCATGACTTCCCTCCACGCCCGCCCTGTAGCGCTTTTGTTCTTCGCTCTCGCATTCGCCGCCGCCGTCGGCGGACGCGCCGCAGCCGCACCCCCCGCCGTGCCGGTCTGGCAACCGCACGACTTCGCGTTCACCGCCCAAGCGCAGCCGGAGAATCCGTTCACCGTGCCGTTCTCCGCCACGGTGTCGGCGCCCGACGGCAAGACCTTTGTCCTCCCGGGATTCTTCGACGGCGACGGCACCTGGAAAATCCGCGTCTCGCCCACCGCCGAGGGCGCGTGGTCACTCGTCACGCAATCAAGCCTGCCGGAGCTGCAGGGAAAGATCGCCGCGTTCACCGGCGTGAAAAATTTCGGGCCACACGCGCACGGCGTGCTCCGCGTCGATCCCGCGCATCCGCATCACTTCGTCTTCGCCGACGGCACGCGTTTCTTCCTGCAAGCCTACGAATACAATTGGCTCTGGGCGCTCGACGCGGGCGATCCCGCCGTGCCCACGATCAAGCGCACCCTCGATCTGATCGCGGCCCACGGCTTCAACTACGTCCTCGTCAATACCTACGCCCACGACACCAACTGGCGGAACGGCAAAACCGGCGCCGACGACTACGGCCCGCCCGCCCTGTTTCCGTGGGCCGGCACCAACGAAGCTCCCGACCACACCCGCCTCAACGTCACCTACTGGCAACACTTCGACCGCATGATGGCCGCCCTCCGCGAACGCGGCCTGCAGGCGCACCTCTACCTCAAGGTCTACAACAAACAGGTGAAGTGGCCCGCCAAAGGCTCCGACGCCGAAAAACTTTTCTTCACCACCCTCCTCGCCCGCTACGCCGCGTATCCGAATGTGGTCTGGGATTTCTCCAAGGAGGCGCACAACGAAAAAGACCTCGCCTACAAGCAAGGCTGGCTGCGCTTCCTCCGCGAGCGCGATCCCTACCGCCACCTGACGACCGTCCACGACGACGATCTCGCCAACGACGGCGGCGCCTACGACGGCATGACCGACTTCCGCTCCGACCAGCACCACGGCGTCGAGAACGTGAACGGCAAAAACGCCAATCATACCGGCGGCAAACATGAGAAAATTCTCGCCCAGCGCCGCCGCCGCGCCTGGCCCGTGGCTAACTTCGAGTCCGACTACGAATGCGGCCCCGGCGGCGTGACCGACAAGACCTTTGGCGCGGCGATGACCGCCGAGGCCACGCACCGCACGCTCTGGGACATCGCGATGGCGGGCGGCTACACCGGTTACTACTACACCTACACGGCTTGGGATGTGATCCGCCCGCTCGATGTGCCCAAGGGCTACGGCTACATGAAGAACTTCGGCGTTTTCTGGCGCGCGACGGCCTACTGGAAACTGCAACC
The DNA here is from genome assembly GCA_031379235.1 of Opitutaceae bacterium. GTDB lineage: Bacteria > Verrucomicrobiota > Verrucomicrobiia > Opitutales > Opitutaceae > ER46. Next base: position 7,204 of record JANNEY010000292.1, read on the forward strand.
GTCCAACACGCTCACCAGTTCCGGCCGCTGTCTCGCCGATCCGGGCCGCGAATATGTTGTCTACCGAAACAAGCCCGCCGCCTTCACTGTTGAAATCACCGGCGCCGCCGCCCCGCTCGCCGCGCGGTGGTTCAACCCGTTCACCGGCCAATTCTCCGACGCCGGCACCTTCGGCAACGGCACCGCCCGCCTCTCACCGCCCGCCGGCTGGGGCGAAGCGCCCGTCGTGCTACATCTGAAAGCACCGTCTCACCTATGAACAGACCGCTACCTGCGCTCCTCGCGCTCATCCTCGGCGCGCACGTCACCGCGCTGTTCGCCGCCGACAAGAAGCCCAACATCGTCTTCGTCCTCGTCGACGATCAGCGCAACACCTCACTCGGTTGCGCCGGCCACCCGCAGATCAAGACCCCCGTAATCGACCGCCTCGCGGCTCGCGGCGTGCGCTTCGCAAACGCCTTCACGCAAACCCCCATCTGCATGGCAAGTCGCGCGAATATTTTCACCGGCCTGACCACCACCACCAACGGCTATCACGCGAATCCCAGCACTCCGGTGACCAAGGCGGATTTGGACACCAGTTTCCCCACGCTCCTCCGCCGCGCCGGCTACCAAACCGGTTTCTACGGGAAGCAACACGTCAACTGGGAGAAGGGCGTCAACGGGATGACCACGATGTTCGACGACCACGAGGTCCTGCATCGCAATCCCTACCTGAAGAAAATGCCCGACGGCACGATGCGTCACGTCGACGAAATCATCGGCGACAAATCGGTGTCCTTCGTCAAGGCGCAGTCGGCCGAGAAACCGTTTTTTCTCTACATGAGTTTCAACATCTCACACGCCGAGGACAACGACCGTCGCCCGGGTTTTCACTACCAATGGCCTGCCGCCGAAGACGGACTCTTCGAGGACATCGAACCGCTCCGCCCGGCGCTCGACGACCCGAAATACTATGACGCCACACCGGATTTCCTGAAGACCACGATCAATCGTGCGCGCTATTTCTGGGGCTACGACACGCCGGAAAAATACCGCACCAACCTCCGCGCCATCTACCGCATGCTCGCCGGCATGGATCGCATCGTCGGCCGCGTCATGACCGCTCTGAAGGAAAAGGGCTTCGATGAAAACACCGTCGTCATCTACTCCGCCGACAACGGCTACTACATGGGCGACCGCGGTTTTCAGGGCAAATGGTCGCACTACGACCAGTCGATCCACGTGCCATTGATCGTCTACGATCCCCGCATGAAGACCGAGCTGCGCGGCCGTGTGCTCCAGCAGACCGCGCTCAACCTCGACATTCCCGCCACGATTCTCGACGTCGCCGCGATCCCCGTCCCCGCGAAATACCAGGGCGCCAGCCTTACGCCACTGCTTGCCGGCGCTCATCCGAAAAAATGGCGCACGGATTTCTACGTCGAGCATCACAGCAATCCCGCGAACATCGCCACTTGGTTCGGCGTGCGCGACAACCGCTACACCTACGCCAACTATTACCAGAACGGCGCCGAGCTCCTCTACGACCGCGAGCGCGATCCGACCGAACTCACCAACGTCGTCACCGATCCCGCCTACGCCGCCACCCTCGCCCAGCTCCGCCAGCGCAGCCTCGATTACAAAAAACAATACACCCGCCCCGGCTCCCCGCAGGCCAGCGACGCACCACCCGCTGCGACCAAAAAGAGAGCCGCCTCAAAGTCGGAAGAAAACTGACGGCACCAAATGAAAGAGCCCGCCCTCGTCACCGCGTATCGCCGCCCCGCCGCGAAGTCGTTCGATCAACTGCTCGCCGGTCCTGCCCAGCCCAAGCACATCCCACTGGCTGCCGCCCGCGGCCAGCAATTCCCGCCCCGATGATTCGCCAAATTCTCACCCTCGCTACCGCCGCCTTGCTCGCCGCGTCCCCTTTGTTTGCGGCCACGCCCACCGCCCCGACGAAACCCAATATTATTTTTCTCCTCGCCGACGATCTCCGCTGGGACGCGCTGAGTTGCGCGGGCAACCCGGTGCTCCAGACGCCCCACGTCGACCGCCTCGCGGCCCGCGGCACGCGCTTCACCAACGCTTTTCTCACCACCGCGATCTGCTGCGTCAGCCGCGCGTCCATCCTCACCGGGCAATACGCGCGCCGGCATGGCGTGAACGATTTCAGCACTCCCCTCCGCTCCTTTGCGGAGACTTACCCGGCGCGGCTACGGGCGGCGGACTACTACACCGGTTTCATCGGGAAGTGGGGCGTGGCCGCAGCCAACCGCGCGTATTTCCAAGCTTGCGCCGCGGAGTTCGACTTCTGGGCTGGCGACATGGGGCAGTCCGCCTACTGGCACTCGCGCACCTGCAACTACCTCGTCAACCGCGGCACCGAAGATCGCACCGAGTTTTTTTGCTCGTGTCCGCCGGCCGCTCGCCAGCGCGAAGGCGTCCAAGGCAACGGCCCCCACCCTGCGCTCACTGATCCGGTTCATGCCGAAACGGAGTTTGTGCCGGAAAAAATCCGCTCCTTTCTCGATCAGCGCACCGCCGGAAAACCCTTCTGCTTGTCGGTGAGCTTCAAAGCGCCCCACGGGCCGTGGGGCGGTTTCTCCCCCCGCTACGCGAAGAATTTCGAAGGCGTCGCGATCCCCCGCGCTGCCAGCGTTTCCCCGGAGGAAGCGCGGCGCCAGCCCGCATTTCTCCGCGCCTCGCTGGGCAGCGAAAAAGGTCTGCGCTACGCCGAGGACGCCGACCTCGATGGCCCCAGAAACCAGGACTTGCGCAAATACTACCGCCTCATCGAGGGCATGGACTTCTGCGTCGGCGAACTGCTCCGCGAACTCGACCGACGCGGGCTCGCCGAAAATACCGTCATCATCTTCACCTCCGACAACGGCCAACTGACCGGGGAGCACGGCCTCTCCGGAAAATGGCTCATGCACGAAGAGTCCATTCGCACACCCTTGATCATCTTCGATCCGCGGACTCCCGCTGCACGCGGCGGACAAACCAGCGACGCCCTTACGCTCAATCTGGACGTCGCCCCCACCATCCTCGACCTCGCCGGGGTGGCGCCGCCTTCCGCCATGCAGGGCCAAAGTCTTCTCCCGCTGCTCCGCGATCCGACCCGATCCGTCCGCGAAAGTTTTTTCTACGAGCATCTCTACGCCCACGATCCCAACCCACCTCGGCACATCGAGCGCTCCGAGGGAGTCCGCACCCGCGACTGGAAATACGTCCTCTACTTGGACCAGACCGGACCCCAGCGCGAGGAACTCTACGATTTACTCCACGACGCGCTGGAAATGAACAATCTCGCGACCGTTCCCGCATACCAAGATCGGCTGCGGCAACTGCGCCAACAGCATCAACAGTTCTCCGCCACGCTCCGCTAGCCCGGAAATTTCACACTCACGCGTGAAACCGCTACACCCTGTTACCCACCCACTCCAAGTCTTGTCATTGCGAGGAGCGCAGCGACGAAGCAATCCATCTAGCTGGATCGCCACGCCCTCGTTCCTCGGGCTCGCGATGACAAACTTGAGTGTGAAATATCCGGGCTAGGAATTCGCCCCCGCTGTCGCCGTCTCCGCCGGTGTTTCCCACAAAATTTCGTCCGATCAACCCCCTCGAATATGAAACCGTCTCGTCACCTCCTCGCCGTTCTCTGCGCCGTCCTCCTCGGCGCCCCTGCCGTCACTGCCGCCACTGCCGGGAAAAAGCCCAACATCATCATAATCTTCTGCGATGACCTTGGCTGGGCGGACCTCGGTGCGCAGGGAATCAGGAAGGACATCCGCACGCCGAATCTTGATGCTCTTGCCCATGGCGGGCTGCGTGCCACCAACGGCTACGTCACCGCTCCCCAGTGCGTCCCTTCGCGCGCGGGCCTGCTGACCGGACGTTCCCAATCACGGTTCGCGGTAGAGAGCAACGGTGACACGCTCGAAGGATTCGATGCTCAGGAAACGATTGCCGCACGTTTGAAAAAGGCCGGTTACGCCACGGGCATGACGGGCAAGTGGCATCTCGGCCCGGTCAATAAAATCATCACCCACGGTTTCGACGATGTGTATTGCAACCAAGGCAAGGGTGACACCGCTTGGGCCAACTTCGACCTTGCCGGCAAGACGATCAAGGGCGCGACCATTGCCAGCCCGGAATATCATCTGGACGCCAACAGCGCCGCCGCCTGCGCGTTCATCAAACGCCACAAGGATGGCCCATTTTTCTTCTACCTTTCCTACCGCGCTCCTCACGTGCCCCTCGACGCGACCCAGAAATACCTCGACCGTTTTCCCGGAAAAATGCCGGAGCGCCGTCGCCAGTGCCTTGCCATGATGTCCGCCGTAGATGATGGCGTGGGCCAAGTGATGGCCAGTCTCCGCGCCAACCAGCTCGAAGAAAATACGCTCATCTTCTTCATGGGCGACAACGGCGCGCCACTGAAGATCACCAAAGAAGACGCTCCCGGTGGCGGTGCCGGCTGGGATGGCTCGATCAACGAACCGATGAACGGTGAAAAAGGCATGTTGAGCGAAGGCGGCATCCGCGAACCTTGGCTAGCCTACTGGAAAGGCCGCATCCCGGCCGGTCAGGTCTATCAGCAACCGGTCGTCTCCTACGATATTGCTTCCACTGCGGTGGCTCTCGCGGGTCTTCCCCATGATGACAAGCTCGACGGGGTGAATTTGATTCCATTTTTCAGTGGGGAAAACAAAGCCGCACCCCACAGCACCATTTGTTGGCGATGGGTCGCACAGGCGGCCATTCGTGAAGGAAAATGGAAACTGCTCATCGGCGGCGAGCGCAGTTATCTCTACGACCTTGATGCCGATCCCTCCGAAAAACATAGCCTGCTAGCTCAACAACCCGAGCTGGCCCGCCAGCTTCGCTCCAAGCTGCAAGCGTGGTCACAGGAACTCCAGCCTCCCGGACTCACGACCAAGGGCATGGCAAAAACATGGGAGCAATATTATGACTTCTATCTGGACGGTAAGCCGGCTCCGAAGGAAACCGTTTTCAATGGGAACAAGGCGAAAAAAGCTGAGAAAAAGGATAAGGATTCCGACCTGTGAAATCTCCTCATCCGATGAAGCGCACCCTCTTCTTAACTTTTGTTCTCACCACGTATTGCACTTCGCTCATCGCGCAGACGAAACCCGGCGTGCAGCAGACAGGAGTGTCTGCTCCACGGCCCAACATCGTCTATCTGCTTTCCGACGACATGGGCTACGGCGACGTTGGGTTTAACGGCTGCAAAGACATCCGGACCCCAAATCTAGATCGGCTCGCGAAGCAGGGAGCGATCCTGGAGTGCCTGTATGGCCAGCCGGTTTGCTCGCCGACGCGTGCCGCGCTGCTAACTGGACGGTATCCGACCCACACGGGCGTCTATAACGTGGTGAGCGCCCGGGATCCCAAGGCCTGGCCACTGCCGCTGGCCGAACGCACTCTGGCTCAGGCGCTCCACGAAGTCGGCTATACCACGGCCATTTGCGGGAAGTGGCATCTCGGCGAGGCTAAGCCTGAGTTCATGCCCACTCGGCGCGGTTTTGACCACCAGTTCGGCTTTATGGGCGGGACCATCAACTCCTTTACCCACGCAGGAGGGGCCGGTAGCGACCCTTCCAAGCCGACGGACTGGTATCGTGACGACATTGCGTCGGAAGACACGGGTTACTCCACCCACCTCATCACCCAGGAGGCTTGTCGCCTCATCCGCGAGCAACCCGCCGACAAGCCGCTTTTTCTCTACGTGGCCCCCAATGCGGTCCACACGCCGTGGCTCTCGCCGGAAGAATTCAAACAAGCATACGGCCATCTTTCCAAAGGCCGAAGGGAAGTGGCCGGCATGACCTCCGCCCTGGACGAAGGTATCGGAAAAATTATCACCGCGCTGACGGAAAAGGGGATTATAAACAATACGCTCATTATTTACTCCACTGACAACGGGGGGCCGAGCTGGAACGACGTTGCAAGCAATGGCTCTCTGCGTGGCGGCAAGTCCGACATTTACGAAGGCGGGTTTCGCATCGGAGCCTTCGCCGTCTGGCCGGGAAAAATTCCCGCTGGCATTCGGATCAAAGAGCCGCTGCACGTCGTGGATTGGTTTCCCACGCTGGCCAACCTTGCGGGCGCAGTGGGGGAACAAAAGCTGCCGCTGGACGGCAAGGATATCTGGCCCGTGCTGACGCAGGGCGCGAAGACGCCGCACGCGGAAATTTTGCTGATGGGTTCGCGCCCCGGACAGCGGGCCATCCGCGTCGGCGATTGGAAGCTGCTGGTGAATCCGCATGAGTTCCGGCGTGCGGTCAAGTCCAGCGCGGTGGAACTCTACAATCTCGCCACTGACCCGGAAGAAAAACACGACCTCGCTGCCGCGCAGCCCGAGCGGGTGAAAGAAATGCAGACAAGGTTGCAGGCGCTGACCGCCAATCCGGCCAATGCCGAATATCTCAAACACAAAGAAAAGCTATGAAAACACTCCTCTCCAGTCTCCTTGTGGTGGCCGGTAGTTTCTGCTTCGGCCCGAATCTCATGC
>JANNEY010000303.1:0-8992 GCA_031379235.1 Opitutaceae bacterium
GCCCGAGTTCGCCGCCGTCGTAACCCTCGTCGAAAAAACCGCGGGCGAGAGCTGCGCGTTGGTGCCCACGGCAAGCCGCACCTGGAGGCCCGGGGCGTTGAGCCGGACCGAAACCGTGGCACTGGTCGGCGTGACATTGCCGGACCAGACGCCGCTCAGAAATGGCGAAGCCGTCTGGCCGCAAAGCGATATCCAGCCGGCAGAAAGCACGAAGCCCCAGGTGCAAATGAAGCGGGTTGTGAGGGGAAAATTCACCGGGCGTAACGTGTTCGTCACCGACAGTGACGCAAGCTTCAAGACCGTTTGCGGAAGCGGCAGGGGCATGCTCGCGACGCGACCCCGAACTTCCCTCCAAAGTTTCGTTTCTTTTTAGCCCGGCATTGCCTTGCGGCCCGGCGGCTGTTCGGATCGCCGCACGATGTGCCACCCCTCCCGAATCACGCGGGCCGCCCTCCTGCTCGTGTCCGCCATCGCGCTGCGCGCCGACCCCGTCATCTCCGAGTTCATGGCCGCTAATACGCGGACCATTGCCGACGACGATGGCAAATTTTCCGACTGGATCGAGGTGCACAATCCGGACCCGACCCCGGTCAACCTCGCGGGGTGGTTTCTCACCGACAATGTCACCGTGAAAAACAAGTGGCAGTTTCCCGCCGTGACCCTTTCCGCCGGCGGCTACCTGATCGTCTGGGCTTCCAACGAAAACCGCCGTGATCCCGCCAAGGCGCTGCACACGAATTTCACGCTCGATGCCGACGGCGAGTATCTCGCGCTCGTAAAGCCCGACACCACGACCATCGCGACTGAGTTTGCCCCCCTCTATCCGGCGCAGTTCGATGATTTTTCGTATGGCGTCACGCAACCGGCCGCGGCGGGCGAGGCCTCGGTCCGCGGTCACTTCCGCACGCCGACGCCAGGTGCGCGCAACGGCGCCTCCAGCACGCTCTTCCTCACGGAGCGCGTGGTGTTCTCCCGCGCCGCCGGTCCTTTTACCGGCACCGTCAGCATCAGCCTCACCGGCGCGGCCGCGGGGCAGCGCATACGCTACACGATCACGTCGACCGGGCCGAATGCGGCGGCCGCCACCGCGATCGAGCCCGGCCCGACGGCGACGGAATACACCGGCCCGATCACTCTCTCCGCCTCGTCCATCCTGCGCGCGACCGTTTACGCGGCCGACAACATCGCTCGCGGCTTTCCCTCGACCACCCAGTATGTGCGGCTCGGCAGCATCGGCGCGAACCGGCTCGATAACTTCACCAGCCAGCTGCCGATTTTGGTCGTCGACACCCACGGCACCGGCGATCTCGTGAAGGACGGCATCGATCACCCCGCGTGGGTCTATGCGTGGTCGAAACCCACCGCGGGCAACACCGCGCTCTCCGCCGCCCCGACCGCTCTCACTTCCGGGAGCACTGGCGTGCGCGGCCAGTCTTCGGCGGATTTTCTGAAGAAGAGCCTCAACCTGAAATTCGACGACACGCTCGGCCACAGCAAGTCGCTCGCGCTTTTTGGCCTCCCCTCCTTCGACAACTGGGAGCTCATCGGCCCGTGGAAATACGACCGCACGTTTATTTACAATGCCTTCGTCTATACCTTGAGCAACCGGCTCGGCCGCTGGGCTCCGCGCACGCAACTCGTCGAGGTCTTCGTCAACTCCAACGGCGGCGACCTCGACTACTCCGACTATGCGGGCATCTATGTTTTGACCGACTCGCGCGAGGTCGGCTCCAAGCGGGTCGACATCACGAACATCGATCCGGGTGATCTTGGACCGAACAAAATCACCGGCGGATATTTCATCCATAGCGATCCGCCCGATGCCGCGGAATTCAATTTCCAAACGCGGCGCGGCTTCCCCGGCAATCCCCTCGCGATTGGGGTCAGCGCCCCAAAGTTGGCCAAAATGCCGCAGGAACAGCGCGAATACATCAAGGGCTACGTCCAAGCTCTGGATGACTCGCTCATCGCCGATTTGGCGAGCGGCTGGCGCAACCGCACGCATCTCGACTACATCAATCGCCCCTCCTGGATCGATCACCACATCCTGAACCTTCTGCCGATGAACGTGGACGGACTGTGGCGCAGTGCGTATTTCACCAAAGATCGCGGCGGCCGGCTCACCGCCGGTCCTGTCTGGGACTTCGACCGCGCGCTCGGCGGCGGCGATCCGCGGGCCGATCACCCGGATGTTTGGAGCGGGCCGTTTGAGGTCGGCGCCACGGATTATTGGGCCGACGGCTGGTGGGGCATCCTCGCGCAGGATCCCGACTTCGTGCAGGCGTGGGTGGATCGCTGGCAGCAACTCCGGCGGAACGAACTCTCCACCGCCAATCTGCTCGCGCTCATCGATTCTCTCACTGCGCAAATCGGTGCCGCCGCAGCCGCGCGCGATGCGGCCAAGTGGGTGGACAACGCCTCGCGTTTTCCGGGTGGCTGGCAGGGCGAGGTCGACAACATGAAGTCCTGGGTCACGCGCCGCGTGAACTGGATCGATTCGCAGTTGGTTGCAGTGCCCACCGTCACGGCCGGGGCCGGCACGCTGACGGTCACGCCCGCACCCGGCACGCAACTCGTCTACACGACCGACGGCACCGACCCGCGTGCGTTCGGCGGCGCGCCGGCCCACGCCGTGCGCTCATCGATCACGCCCGTCACGGTCGCCAACACGGTCAATCTGCAAGCGCGCAGCTTCCGCGCCACGCCCACGGGCGGATTGCCCTCGTTCTTCTGGAGTTCCGCCGCAGGCGGCGCGCAGTCGTCGGCCCTCACGCCCCGCCCCCGCCTGCTCAATTTGTCGAGCCGCGGCTTCGTCGGCACCGGCGAAAACATTCTGATTGCGGGCGTGGTGGTGAACGACACCGCCGGCAAGCAATACCTCGCCCGCGCCACCGGCCCGGCGCTCACCGCCTTCGGCGTGCCCGGCGCACTCGCGCAACCCGTGCTCACCATCCTCGATGCGAGTGGCCGCCAAGTGGCGCGCAACGCCGGCTGGGAAAGCAGCCCCGATGCGGACGACATCCCCGACCTCGCAAAGGCCGTGGGCGCATTTCCGCTCGCAAAGGGCAGCCGTGACTCCGCGCTCCTCGCCCGCCTGCCCGCGGGCCAATACACGCTGCAAGTTTCCAGTGCCAACACCGGCACTGGCGTCACTCTCGCCGAGGTCTATGAAATCGACTCCGATGTCGGCCGCACCCTGAACCTCTCAACCCGCGGTCTCGTGCGCCCCGGCGACGACGGCCTCCTCATCGGCGGGGTAGTCGTGCGCGGCCCAGGGCCCAAGCGGCTGCTGATCCGCGCCGTCGGCCCTACCCTCACGAGCTTTGGCGTCGCCGGAGCCCTGCCTGACCCTGTGCTCACTCTCTACAGCGGGGCGACGGTCGTCGCGACGAACGACAATTGGGGCACCCGCACGGGTGCGGCCGCGACCGCCACCACCGCCGAGGTCACCGCCGCCGCCGCCGCCGTTGGTGCTTTCGCGCTAGCGACGACGACGCTCGACTCGGTGCTCCTGCTCACACTTCCCGAGGGCGCCTACACCGCCCAAGTCGCCGGGAAAGGGACCGCGACCGGCGTGATTCTCTTCGAGATTTACGAAGTGCCGTGAAGGGGCCGGTCGGTGGCTCTTTGCGTCGCAGGGAAGGCCAGAGGCTAACTTGGAAACGGTCGGTTACTCAGCGCACCGTCACATCCACGTGCTCACCCGGCCGCAAGTCGAGGCCGGTGGGCAAGGCAAACTCCACTCGCAGTGCCGTCTCGGGTGCCGGGGAGGGAGGCAGCCGCATCGCAGCCAGCATCGTCGGCGACAGGATCTCGTGCGCCACGCCGACGTGGGTAATTTTAGTGAGGGCAACTTTCGAAGGCGTGCCGCGCGTGCGGATTTCCGCTTCCATCCCCGACTTGGGTTCAAAGGGCAGCGGTTGCCGCATGTAGCCGGTCAGTCGCTCTGGCCTCGGCGCGGTCACGCGCAGCACAGCATCACCGGCCATCACCGTTTCACCCGCGCGGCGGAGAATGACCGCCACCACGCCATCGATCGGAGCGAGCATGGGCACCGGCGTGAGTTCGGCCTCGGCGAGCTTTAGCTTGGCTTCCTGCACCTTAATCGCCGCCGCGAGCGCGGAATCACCGGAAAGGGAGGCCGCCTGCGGATCGGACGCAGTAAGTTTGGTGAGCACCGGCTCAAGCCGAGCGACGAGCCGGTTTTTTTCCTCCAGCTGCGCCAGCAAACTCGCCCGGGTAATTTTCAACTGGTCGAAATTTTCCGCCGTGATCAAACCGGCGCGACTTAACGGATCAGCCCGGCCCAAATCGGATTCAGCTTGCTGGAGTTTGCCCTGCAAAGCCGCGCGATCGACGCGGTGGCTCATCCAGTCGAGCTGCATGCGCTCGAATTCGAGGGCGACGCGCTGCCGGTCCGTGGCCCCCGACATCGTGGCCCCCAGCATCGCGACCTCGGCCCGGATGACCGAGAGCGTCGCTTCCAGCAAACGTGGGTTGACCCCAGCAAGGTGACCCACCACTTCGCCCGCTTTCACCGGCTGGTGCAAAGCGACCTTCAGGCTCGCGATCACACCAGGCTGCGGCGCGCGCAAATCCGAGCCCAGCGCCTCCGCCTCGGCGACGAGCGAGGACGGCGCCACGGCCGTGCCCCACAACCAGGCCACCAGCAGGGCGACGGCGACAAACATCGCGCGCGGTAGGTAGAGCAGCCGGATTTCGCGCCAGCGTTGGGCCGGCGGCGTGGGAATGGGAGTGAGAATGCGGCTGTCCATGGGGGATTAAATTTCAGATTCGTCCGCGGCTTGCACACTCGACACGCGGTCGACGCCCGGGACTTCCGCCAGTTCGGTCAGCAATTCCGCTGCCCGTGATGGATCGCGCAAGAGCACGCGATAGGAAAGATTGGCCGCATCGGCCCCTTTGCCGAAGTGCTGGTTCGCGATGTGGACCCGCAGGCTGTGCCGGTTCAGCAGATGGCTGACCGCATCCAGCTCGGAGGCCGGGCGCGTCCAGCGCAAATTCAAGATCAGGTCGAAACGATGGCGGGTGCCGGAGGCCGTCATCCAAAGGAAGATGAACAAGCCCGAGACCGCGACAGCCCCCACGATGGCCGAGGAAAATTTCTGCGTGCCGCACGCCGTGCCGAGAATGATCACGGCCAGCACGTAGCAGGTATCGAGCGTGTCACGGAGGACGTTGCGGAAACGCACGACCGCAAACACGGCAATCAGGCCGAAGGCGGTGATGAGGTTGTTCGACATCACCATCAGCACGAGCGCCACGAGCACGGGCAGCACGATGAGCGCGACGACGAAAGAGCGCGAGTAGGACACGCCCGCGTGGGTGAAGACATAGACCCACGCGATCATCTGGCCAAACAGGTAGGCCAGCGCGATGGCGATGATCAGCGCCTGGAAACTCGTGGGGGCGGAGGCGTGGTCGCCTAGGAGGAATGCGTTCATTGACGATTGGGACCGAGGGCGCCGCGAATTGCGGCAGAGGCATCAAGCCACGGGGCGCTCGTGGCGGTGGAAACAACGGCGTTGCCCCACTCGAAACCGGTGAGGCGGCGCGCGACCTTTTGCTCGCCCAGCAACTCGACGCCCTGGACGTATTTTGCCGCCCCCGAGCTCTTCAGTTCGAAGCCGCGCACCATCTCGATCATCCAGGTGGGCATGCGTTCGGTAAACTTAAGTTCGAGAATCACGAAACCGGTAAACACCTCGACCCCATCCGACATTTCGGTGCCGAGATCCCAGCTGAACTCTGGGCCCATGCGAATCGCCCGGTCGAGCGTGACCCGCACCGAAGCTTCGGGCTGATTGAGATAGGCTTCGCGCATGTAGGAGTTGTGCGCCCGCGGCGCCGCCTGCAAACGCTCGACGAGCTGTCAGAAATCCAGGAGGTCGCACCACTCCTGCGGCTTGAAGCTGTGCAGGAACCCCGGCCGCGGGCTTTCGCCCTGAAGCAACGCGCGCACCGCCTCGCGCTTCACTCGCGCCCGCTGCTTCACCACACCCTCATTGATTCGCCGCTTGATCTCGAAAGCAACCGGCGAAAACGGGTTGTCGTCGTAATAGCGGATGCGGAGCTTGAAGCGATTTTTCTCCCCATTGTTCGCCGCCTGATAAGTGATCAGCTCGTTGGAATCCAAGTAGAGCGTGTGGACCTCATACGAGTTGTCGGGCTTCCCCGCCGCAAATTCGTCGGGCTCCATGTAGCTGCTCAGATAACTGCGAACGGCGAGCGCCTGCTCCTCCCGGATCATGTATTTGATCTCCCGCCGCTGACGTTGGGCTCGGTCATCCGCCATCGTGCCAAATATCTCGCGGCTGAGCCTTCTCCACGCAACCGCAAAATCAGGCGGGGAAATGAATTCGACTTGCCGCGATGAGCGACAACATCATCACGCCATGCCTCGTCGCCTTCACCGCCTCGCCGCATCGGCCGTTCTCCTGTGCGCCGGCTTCACCGCCCATCAAGCCGCCGCACAAACAACCGTCTCGATTGGCGGCACGACCTTCGTGAACAAAGGCCTCGTCGGCGTCGGCCGCGTGCCCGCGGCGCAACGCGACCGGCTCGGAGAGACGTTCGGTTCCCTCTCGGGTCTCGCCGTCGATCCCCGCACGTGGCGCCGCAACACCGACGGCTCCTACTCCGGCAATCTCTATTCGCAACCAGATCGAGGCATCACGCGCAACGGCGGCGCCACCAACTACACCCCGCGCCGGCACCGTCTCAGCGTCTCGTTCACGCCCGCGCCGAACGGCGCGACGAACCAGCTCCAACTCGGCCTCACCCTCGCGGAAACCACGCTCCTCACCGAGGCCAACGGCACGCCCCTCACGTCGCTTGATCCCTCGCCCACCACGAACGGGACCCGCGCCGGTTTTCCCGCGCTGCCGCAGGCGTTCAATAACCGTCTCGCCCTCGATGCCGAGGGCCTCGTGCTGTTGCCCGATGGCTCGTTTTTCGTCGCCGATGAATACGGCCCTTATGTCTACCGCTTCTCTGCCGCCGGCGTGCTGCTCAGCGCCATCCGCCCACCTGAGGCGCTGATTCCGAAACGCAGCGGTCGCGACTCCTTCTCCGCCGACGATCCCGCCCAAGGCCAGCCTGCGCCGAATCCGAGCGAGCCGACCACGGGCCGGGAAAACAACCAAGGCTTCGAAGGGCTCGCTGCCTCCGGCGATGGCCGAACCCTCTATGTGCTGATGCAGTCCGCCACTCGCCAAGACGGTGGCTCCGGCGGCAGCAGCCTCCGCCGCTACACCCGGCTCCTCGCCTACGACATCTCTAATCCGGCCGCCGCCACCCTGCGCGGCGAATGGGTGCTGCCGCTGCCGCTCTTCACCCAAGCCGGCGCGCAGCAGGTCGCCTCCGTCGGCGACATCGCGTTTTTAAGTGGCAAACAATTGCTCGTGCTCGTGCGCGACGGCAACGGCCGCGGCGCCGCCACCAGCGCCTCGCTCCTGCGCGCCGTGCTCGTCTACGATCTTACCGGCGCCACCAATATCGCCGGCACCGCCTTCGACACCATCGCCACGCCGGTCGCGCCCAATGGCGTGCTGGCCGCCAGCATCACGCCCGCCACCTCCACCGTCCTCTTCGATCTCAACGACACGTCGCAGCTCGTGAAATTTGGGCTGAACAACAGCACCGCCGACAACAGCAACACCCTCGCCGAAAAATGGGAGAGTCTCGCGATCGCGCCGGCGCTTGATCCTGCGGCCCCCGACGATTTTTTTGTTTTCGTCGGCAACGACAACGATTTCTCCACCAGCGACGGTTTTCAGGACGGCTCGGCGTTCAGCTCATCGCCCAACATCGACACGATGATCCTCGTCTATCGCGTGTCGCTCGCGACCCGCCTCGTCAACATCGCCAGCCGCAGCCTCACCGGTGCCGGCGGCGATGCGCATATCGTCGGCTTTGTCGTGCAGGGCGCGCGCGCGCGATCCTTCGTCGTGCGCGGCATCGGCCCCGGCCTCGCGGCCTTCGGCGTCCCCGGCACTCTGCCCGATCCCGTGCTCCAAATTTTTGACAGCGTCGGCCGCGTCGTAATCACGAACGACAATTGGAACGAAGGCACGCTCGTCGCCGATCTGCGCACCACGACCGTGGCCGTCGGCGCCTTCGCCCTGCCCGAAGGCAGCAAGGACGCCGCGCTCCTCGTCACCCTCGATCCCGGCGCCTACACCGTGAACATCGCGGATGTCTCAGGCCGCAGCGGCGTGAGCCTCGCGGAAGTTTACGAGGTGCCGTAGGTGCCAGCCGCTGCGACCCGCGCGGCCCCCAAGCCCACCGGTAAGCCGACGATTTGGCGGAGGCGCTGACCAATCGTTTCCGCCACAGCGGTGAGCTCCTTGGCCTCGACCGGGGGCAGATGGGCGTGGCAGTGGCGCGACCAGAGGCTGAGCCAAGCCTGGAAGTGACGTTCCTCCAGCCCCAGCGGCACGTGCTTCATCGGCATCGCGCCGCGATAGAGCACGGGACCGCCGGTCGCGCCCGACCAGAAATCCGTAATTTTTTCCAGATGCGCCGGCCAGTCCGTGATGTTCGCCGCGAAGATCGGCGCGATCTCGTTGTGCTGGCGGACGTCCGCATAAAAATGCCGCAACAGGTGCACCAACTGTGGCCGCCCCCCGCAACGTTCGAACAAAGAGGCCGGAGTAGTCGGTGAGGTCATTGCCAAAGGTGACAGCAAAAAAGGCAACGTGGCTAGGGCGTGTTTTCAAATACTGTCATTGCGAGAAGCCGCGCCCTGCGCGGCGACGAAGCAATCCAGCTGGATCGCCACGGCGCGCTTCGCGCACCTCGCGATGACAGTTCATTTTGAAAACACGCCCTAATACCAAAAGCCTCTAGCTAATACACTTTAGGCCGGCGCGCCAGAGTTTACTTGATCGGCGAGCCAGGTGTGGATGAGGGAGGCAACGGCGGCCGGGGTGGACCAAGGGCGGGCCGCGGCGACGAGATGATCTTCGAG
>JANNEY010000324.1:0-51467 GCA_031379235.1 Opitutaceae bacterium
CGGCGCGTTCGGCAAACCTCGGCGGGCAGGGACGCCCGCCGCTACCCATGAACGCCATCATCCAAGCCGAAAGCGTGAGCCGGTTCTACGGAATGATTCTCGGGTTGAACAACGTCTCGTTCACGATTCGCCCTGGCATCACCGGCATCGTCGGGCCCAACGGCGCGGGTAAAACCACGCTCTTCCGGCTCTTGCTCGGTCAGATCCGCCCGAGCTCCGGCCGGCTCACGGTCTTTGGGGAGGAGCCGTGGAACAACCCGGCCGTCCACGCGCGGATCGCTTATTGTCCGGAGAGCGAGACCGTGCCCGCCGGCATGCGCCCGCTGGAGTGGCTCGCGGGCCTGGGCATGATCTCCGGGCTCGCGGCGGCCGACGCCGAGGCGCGGGCGCGCTGGGCGCTCACGCACGTGAAGCTCGGGCCGGAGCACTGGAAAAAACGCGTGACCGCCTACTCGAAAGGCATGAAACAGCGCGTGAAACTCGCGCAATGCCTGCTCCACGATCCCCGGTTGGTGATTCTCGACGAGCCGATGAACGGCCTCGATCCGATGGGGCGTGAGGATGTCGCCCAAGTCCTCCGCGAACTCGCGGCGGGAGGGGTGAGCATTCTCATCTCAAGTCACATTCTCCACGACCTGGAGGCGCTGTGCGCCGATTTTCTTCTGCTGCGCTGGGGGCGCATTCCGCGCTCGCTCAACGAAGCGGCCTCCGCCGAGGCCCGCGCGCGCTGGCCCGAGGCGGCAACCTTTCGCTGTGATGCACCGGAGCGGCTGGCGCGTTTCTTTTTCGACCGCGGCCTCGTGCGCGGCTGCGACATCGTGCCGGCGGATGGCCTCCTGCATGTGCGCTGGAGCGATCCGACGCGATTCTACGGCGAGGGAAATTTCCCTGATCTCCTGCTCGAAAGTGGCGTGCGCGTGTTTGAGGTGCAGGCCACGGCGTCGTTCCTTGAAAAGGCTGCCGATCCTGCGGCCACGTCCTCGTCATGAACGCCCCGCCGCCGCTCATCGCGCCTCGCACGCCTCTGGTGCCGGTCGCGCCCAATCTGCGCCACGCGTTCGGCGGCATCTGGCGGCTCACGCTCCGCCGCTTCCTGCTGCCGAGCCGCTGGCTGACGTTGCTGATCGGGCTCGCGGTGCTGGCGCTGCTCGCGTTTGCGGCGAGCCGCACGGGCGGTGGCTCGGACAACTATGCGGGCTGGGTTGGAAATTTTTTTGTGACGTTCCTCGTGCCGGCGCTCGCGTTTGTCGTAGCGGCCGGCGCGATGCGCGACGAAATGAAACCGGGCACGGTCGACTACGTGCTGACTCGTCCCGTGCCGCGGCCCGCCTTTGTGGTTTTTAAATTTGTCGCCCACACGCTCTGCGAGCAGATCGACTTCGTAATCGCGCTCGTTGTGGTTCTGGCCATCGGCACCGCGCGCGGCGTGCCGGATCTCGGCGCAGCGTGGCCGAAACTCCTGCTCGGCCAGGTGCTGCTGGTCACGGCGGCGAGTGCGTTTGGTTTTTTGGCCGGCATTCTGACATCGCGCTATGTCGTGATCGGGATCGCCTACGCGGGGGTGATTGAAGTCGGGCTCGGCCAGATCCCCACGCAGTTGAGCCGGCTCTCGCTCACCCGCCAAATCCGCGATCTCCTCGAACCGGCGGCGGGCGCAGCCGGCTCCGTGGCTGCGGCCTTCGGCACGGTTGGACTCATCCTCATCTTCACCTGCGCTGCGCTCGCGGCGGCGGCGGTGCTGTTTAACCTGCGCGAACTCAGCGCGCCCAACGAAAGCTGACCTCGCTGTAACCTCTCCCCGCCCCTCGGGGTATCACAGGGCAGAACGTCCGTCTCACTCGCCAACGCATTTGCTCACATGAAATCTCTTCTCCATCCTCTCGCTTTCGCCGCCGCTGCGTTCATCGCGGGCGGCCCGGCCCACGCCTCGCTCAATCCCGCCCACGTCGCCGCTGATGCCCGCTGGGTCGTCCACGTTGATCTGGAGGCGTTGCGCGCCAGCGCCATCGGGCAGGAGCTCGTCGCGGCCGTCGAGAAAGAGCAGGCCGCCGCCACGGTTGGTGGAGTCGGGCTCAATGTCGCCAAGCTGCTTCAGACCATCGGCTCGCTCACGGCCTACGGTTCTAATCTCGACAAGGACCCAACAAAGATCGACGGCGCACTGATCGTGCAGGGCACCGCCGATTTTCGGAAAATCGCCGAGAGCCTGCTCCTGCAGGGCACGATCGCGCAGCCCAAGATTTTCACAGAGGACACCAGCTTCCCTTTCCCCGCCTATGCGGTCGCGGAACCCAACTCCAAGGCGGAGGGCAAGATCGCCGTGGTCGTCGCATTTCCGCCCGAGCCGATCGTGATCATCAGCAAATCGAAAGATCAGCTCATGCGGGCACGGGATGTTTTTCGCGGCTCCGCACCGTCGCTCGCCAAGACCCCGGGCTCTCCGCTGCACCGCCTCGGTGCGCATGCCGCTCGTGCCTATCTCTACGCGGCCACCGTCGTCCCCGCCGAAAACGTCTTTCCCCAAAATGCCCCGCAGACGCGCATGCTCCAGCTCGCCGGCGCCGGCTCGCTCGCTCTCGGCGAACACGGCGAAAACACCTTCGCCCACGCCGAGCTCGTCGCCTCGTCCTCTTCCAACGCCGACAAGCTCGCAAAGATCCTGCAGGGCATGACCGCGGCACTCTCCTTCGCCGAGACCACCGACAAGGCCCTCGCCGATTTCATCAACTCCACCACGGTCGCCCGTAACGGCGACACCGTGACGCTCGACCTCGCCTATTCCACCGCGCGGCTCACCGCGATGGCGCAGAGCCTCCGTAAACCCGAAGCCCCCGCTGCGCCGAAGGTCGCCCCGATCACGAGCGGTCGCACGCTCGCCGAGTGGACGGCCCCCGCGGTGGCGGGTTCTGACTCGGCCGACGCCTCCCACGCGATCGAGAATGCCGAGCTCAAGAACGGCGCCACGATCTCGCTCGGCTGGCGCGGCAATGGCGGCAAAGGGGTGCGCTTCCAGCGCGTCGAGATCGCGCCGGCGGGCGGCGGCGCTCCGCTCGTCTTCCGTGCCGACATGATGCGCGCCGCCGGCCGCGGCAACATGGCGCAGTTTGCGTTTCCAGGTGCCGATGGCGCCTATTCGCTTAAGGTCACCTACGCCACGGACCCGGAAGGAAAAGCCGCGTGCGCCGTGAGCATCCGCGATCCCAAACCGGCGACCGACGACTCCGGGAAAAAATGACCGTGCTCTCGCCCACGTCGCCCACCGCCGCCGAGCCCCGCGCGGGCCCGGCGTCCGCGCTTGAGGAAGAGGCGGCGGTGTTGCGTGCCGCCATCGCCGGCGACGAACACGCCTGCGACCAGCTCGTGCGCCGGCACCACGGGAGAGTCTACGGCTATCTCTGTCAGATGACGCGGCACCGTGAAGACGCCGAGGATCTCACGCAGCAGACGTTCATCAAGGCACTCCGCCACCTCGGCCGCGTGGACCCGGAGCGCGGCGTGATCAACTGGCTCCTCACGATCGCGCGGCGCACGGCGCTGAACCATTTCCGCGACGGCCCGCGCTGGGCCGAGCTGCCCGAGGCGACCGCGAGCGAAGCCGCCTCGCCCGCCCACAGCGCCGAGAGCCGCGACCGTGTCGACAACCTCTGGGCCCGCGCGCGCCGAGTCCTCTCGCCGCGCGAGTTCGAGGTGATGTGGCTCCGCTTTGCCGAGGAACTTTCTGTCGCTGAAACCGCGCGGGTGATGGAGCTCACCCAGATTCACGTGAAGGTGATCGTCCACCGCGCCCGCCAACAATTGCTGAAAGGAGAATGCCGCCCATGAAAACCACGCCGTCGTCCCGTCCCCGTCTTTTTTGTCAAGTTGTGCGCCGGTGGAGTGTCGTCGTCGACCGTGGTGGCGCGCCCCACGCCGCGTCGTGCGCGGATTGCCGCGCGTATTTCGCGGCAACGCAGGATTTCGAGGCGGCGCTGCGCCGCGACGCCGGCGCGTGGGCGCAGCTGGCGCCGACGCCTTCCGTCGGATTTGAGCAACGCGTGGCGAAAGCTGTCGCGCGGGCGAAAGCGCCCGCGACCGTGATACGTTCGCATACGTGGCACGGAGCCTGGGCGGCGGCGGCTTCGCTCGCGGTGGTCGCGGCGTTGGTCGTTTTCCGGCCGGCGTCGGGCCCCACGCCCGACGATTTACGGGCCAAAGACGCGCTGGGCACCGGCGCGGTGCAGGCGGTCTCGCGCGGGCTCGTGGAAACGGTGATTCCCACCACCGGCGCGCTGGTTGCAAACAACCCGATGCAGCGCGAATTCGATGCCATCTATTCCGACGCCCGCTCGGCGCTTGGCTTCATGGCGCTGAATTTTCTGCCCGCGGGATCGACCGAATAGCCCCCGCGACGCGTTCGATCTGAACACACAAAAAGTAGGGCGGGTCTGTGACCCGCCCTCGGTGCGAACACGCAACGCGTTCAACGACGGGTCAGAGATTCGTCCTCCGGCGCCTGCGTCATTTCTGCATCGCCGCCCGCACCCGCCTGCGCATGGTCTGGCCGACGTGAATCCCCTCCACGAAGTCCGGATGAAAGTGCGCGGCGAACTCGAGGCCGCGGAATCGCAGCGGCGCTTTGGCCGCGGCTGGATCAGCGGCGTGATCGGGTTGATGCTTGGTCTCGCGGGCCTGGCGCTCGTGATCTCCCTGCGTGCGCCGGGCACGTTCTCGATGCCGGAGACGCAGCGGCTCCACGCCACCGGCTGGTTCCGCCTCGTGATTCACGGGGTGCTGATCGCGGCGTTCTTGCTCTCGGCGCTCAGCCTCGCGCTGCGCAAGGAGCGGATCCTCGGCACGCTCGGCGTCGGGGCCACGCTGCTCGCGGCACTCATCGGCGGTTCCGACGCGACGGAACTCGTGCCCGATCCCACGCCGGTTTTCTTCGGCCTCGATTTCTTCGTCCTGCGGATCCTCTTAACCGGATTCCTGTTCATCCCGATCGAGCGGATTTTTCCGCGGCACGGGGAGCAGTCGGTCTTCCGCGAGGAGTGGCGCGAGGATCTCTTCTACTATCTCGTGAGCAGCATGCTGGTGCAGATGCTCACGTTTCTCACCTTCATCCCCGCGAAAACCATTTTGGTCTTCGCGCCGCTCACCGGCCTGCGGGCGTGGGTGGGCGCGCTGCCGTTTCTCGTGCAATTTATCGCGATCATGTTTCTCACCGACTTCGTGCAATACTGGCTGCACCGGTCGTTTCACCGCGTGCCGTGGCTGTGGCGCTTTCACGCGGTGCATCACTCGGCGCAGAGCATGGACTGGATGGCGGGCGCGCGGATGCACTTCCTCGAAGTCGTGGTGCTGCGCTGCACGACCGTGATTCCGATGTATGTGCTCGGCTTCAGCGCGTCGGCGATGAACGGCTACATCTTCCTCGTCTTCCTCTACTCGACCTTCATCCACGCCAACCTCGGCTGGCGTTTTCCGTTCGTGGAAAAATTTCTCGTCACGCCGCGTTTCCACCACTGGCACCACGGCATCGAGCGCGAAGCCATCGACGTGAACTTCGCGATCCACTTTCCGATCCTTGATCGCTTGTTCGGCACGCATCACCTGCCGAAGGATCAGTGGCCGTCCGGCTATGGCATCGGCGGCCACCCGGTGCCGAAGGGCTACGTCGAGCAGTTCAAATACCCCTTCCAGCGCGACGGGAAAAACTGATCGCCATCGCGGACGCCGCGGGTTTCAGCGCTTCTCTTCCATCAGTCCCACCAGGTTGCCGTCCGGATCGCGCACATCGCCGATCCACAGCTCGTGGTCGGGCATCTTCGCGATCAGCCGCGGCTGGCTGGCGGCCACGGCCCCGCGCGCGACGATGGCCGCGTGCGTCGCCCCGAGATCGGCGACTTTGAAAAAGAGAACCGAGTTCTTGCCCGCCTCGCCGTGGCCCTGCGGCGTCGTCAGCATGATCCGGATGCTGCCGGCGGCGAGGAACGCGAGGTTGGGGCCGGCGGGAAAAAGGAATCTCAGCCCGAGCACGTCGCGGTAAAACACGGTGGCTTTGGCCACATCGCTGACGACGATGGCGATCTGGCCGATTTCGGTGAGGGCGGGGGAGACGGGGGCGGCGTTCATCGGGGTAGGGGATTTCACTTCATCCATTTCCACAAAAAATCGAACGCCTCCACCCCGAAAATTCCGATCACCGCGAAAAACGCGATCGCGAACAGTGCGGCGATGTGGCCGGCGACGATGAACCCGCCGTCGCGCTCCAACAGCCCGCCGGCGATCAGCATGATGCCCCACGCGGGGATGGTGTTGGAAAACGGAATCGGCAGCGGCAGGAGCAGCAGGGCCGCGCAAATCACGATGGGAATCGCGTGGAGCTGGCGCAGGCCGCCCGAGGCGGTCAGCCACAGCAGGCGCGGGCGCAGCAGCCGCTCAAACCAGAGGATGATCCGCTGCGTGACGGCGAAGACCTTGGTGAAAATCGCGGGCGGCAGACGCAGGTCGAGCAGCCGCGCGGGCAGCCAAGGCTTCGCGCCGAGCGCCAGCCGCACGCCGATGATGGCGATGATGAGCCCAAGGGGTGTGGACAATCCCGGCAGCGGGATCGGAGTGCAGAACGGCAGCGAAATCAGCATCACGAGCAGCAGGTAGCCACGGCCGTGCAGGAGCCCGATGACCTCGCGGAGCGTCACGTTTTCCACCTCGAACTCGCGCAGAATCAGCGCGAGCTCCTCGGAGAGTTTGCGCGGGCGTGCCGGATCGCCGGGCGTGATGACGCTCGCGCCGGGCGTGGGCGGCGGCGTGGGATCAGGTGCCGCGGCGGTTGCCATAGAGCTCGATGTGCAGCCGGTGCGCGTAACGGTAGCCGCGGGCCTTGCAGAGATCGCCGAGCCAGGCGGCGCGCGCGCGCATTTTTTCCAGCGAGGTCGCCTCGGGCATAAGCAGGATCTTGTGGCGCGGGATTTCCCGCTTCAGCGCGGCGAGCATGTGCTCAAGCTCGTCCACATCCTCGGGCCGCGCGACCACGAACTTGAACTGATAGGGATGCGCATCGATCCACGCGCGCACGACTTCGGGCTGCCAGCGCGTGGACTCGTGTTTTTTTCGCCACGCGGCGTGCTCGATCGGATCGGGCGCGGAGTTGAGGAGCTTGGGCGAGAGCGACGCGAGGTCGCATGCGATGCCCCCGGGCGCGATGGTGGCGGCGGTTTCGATGGTGAGATGCCGCCCCGTTTTTTTAAGTTCGCCCGCGAGGAGGTGCACGTCCTTCGCGATCATGGGCTCGCCGCCGGTCAGCACGACGTGGCGCGCCGCCGGATGATCTTCCACCGCAGCAATAATCTGCGCGACGCTTTGCTGCGTCCCCTCGGGATTCCACGAGGCATAGGGTGTGTCGCACCAAGCGCAGCGGAGGTTGCATCCGCTCGTGCGCACGAAGACCGACGGCACGCCCGTCAGCTCGCCCTCGCCTTGGAGCGAATAGAATATTTCGGAGATCAGCATGGCCAATCCTTGAAAACACTAATGCACACTAATCGATGGGAATTTTTCGGAATGCATTCCCAACATTGCCCAACATCAGTGTGCATTAGTGGTTCAAGGGTTTGGCTGGCAGCGGCTCGATGGAGGCATACGCCGTTGGGTCCGCAAGCCCCGCCTGTTGAAAAGCCTCGCGCCGTTCCACGCACGTGCCGCACTTCCCGCAGTGGATCGCGCCGCCCTTGTAGCACGACCACGTGCGGGAAAAATCCACGCCGAGCCGCGCGCCGGCGGCGGCGATTTGGCCTTTGTTCATCGCGATGAACGGTCGCAGCAACTCAACGTGGGCATAGGTGCCGAGCCGCATCGCGTCACCCATCGCCCGCATGAAGTCCTCGCGGCAGTCCGGGTAGATCGCGTGGTCGCCGGCGTGCGCCGCGATCACGAGTCCCGCCCCGCCCGCGCTTTCCGCCACGCCGCACGCGATCGAGAGCATGATCGCGTTGCGGAACGGCACGACGGTTTGCTTCATGTTTTCCGCCTCGTAGTGACCCTCCGGAATTGCGCCGCCGCTTTGCAGCAGATCGGAAGCAAACAACCGGTTCACGAAATCGAGCGCGATGATTTCGTGGCGCACCGCGATGGTCTGCGCATGTTCGACCGCAAACGGAATCTCCCGTTGGTTGTGCTTGGCCCCGTAATCGAAGCTCACGGCCGCGACGACGTCGTGTTCAAGCCGCGCCCAGTGGAGCGCGGTCACCGAATCCATCCCACCGGAACAAAGCACAACGACTTTCATCGGAGTGAGGGCCGCAAAAAGCCGCAGAAAGCGCAAAAGTTAAAATCCGATGCTTTCCGCCGTTTCGTTTCTTGCGCCTCGTGCGCCTTTTTGCGGCCATGCCCGCATGCTCATTCTCCACGATCCGCGGTGCGCCGACTACGGCTCGTCGATGCGGCCGGAGCAGCCCGCGCGCGTCATCCGTTCCGTCGCGCATCTTCGCTCCGCCCATCCGGATTGGACGTGGCGCGTGCCGGACTCGGCGCTCGCGGCCGAAGAGGCGCTGCTCCTCGCCCACGCGCCCGCGCACCTGAAACGCCTCGCGCAGCCGCGCGATTTCGACGCGGACACGCCTTTTTTCCCCGGCATCGCCGATCACGCACGCCGAGCCGTCGCCGCCGCGTTCGAGGCCGCCCGGCACGCGCTCGTGAAGAAAACGCCTGTCTTCTCCCTCATGCGGCCGCCGGGCCATCATGCGACGAGCACGCAGGCCATGGGTTTTTGCTACCTCAGCACGATCGCGATTACGGCGCTCTACGCGCAACGCCACCTCGGCGCGGCGCGCGTGGCCGTCTGGGATTTCGATGCCCACCACGGCAACGGCACCGAGGCGATCCTGCATGGGCGGGAAAATATTTTATTCGCCTCCGTCCACCAGCACCCCGGCTATCCCGGCACGGGCACGCACGATCTCGGGCCGGGGACGCGGAACTGGCCTGTCGCGCCGCACACGCCCCGCGCCGAACATATGGCCGCCTTGCGTGCTTCGCTGGATGCGGTTGTCGCGTTTAAGCCCGATCTCATTCTGGTTTCCGCCGGATTCGATGCCTTCGCGCGTGACCCGATTACTTCGATGACGCTTGAGCGGGAAGACTTTGCCACGCTGGGTCGGTGGCTGCACGAGGCCAGCCGCCCGACGGCCGCTTTGCTCGAAGGTGGCTATCACGAAGATCTCCCTTTGCTGATTGATGCGTTCGCGACCGCGTGGAATAACCCCGCCTAGCCCACGCATGATTTCCCGCTTCCTTCCTTCACGCCTCCGCCGTTTGCTCGGTGTGAAAGTGACCACGCGTCCGCCATCCTATCTCCTCCTCGACCAGCCCGGCTCGCTTGGACCGCTCCTTGGCGCGTTGGAGCGCGTCAACGAGGTGTCCCTCGATACCGAGGCGGACAACATGTATCACTACAAGACGCGGGTCTGCCTCCTGCAGTTCCTGGTCGAGGGCGAGACCTTCCTGGTGGACGTGCTCGCGCCCGGTCTGAAACTGGAGCCGCTCTGGAAGGTGCTCGCGAAAAAGCACCTCATCATGCACGGCAGCGATTTCGACGTGCGGCTGCTCTACGATCTCTGTCGGTTCACGCCGCACAGTCTCTTCGACACGATGCTCGCCGCGCAGCTGCTCGGCCGCCAGCGCATCGGCCTCGCCTCGCTGCTGGAGCAGCATTTCGCCGTCGCCGTCGATAAGTCCGGTCAGAAGGCCAACTGGTCGCAGCGTCCCATCACGCAGAAACTCCTCAACTACGCCGCGCTGGATGTCTGGCACCTGCCCGCCTTGCGCGACATCCTGAGCCGTGAGCTGAAAAAACTCGGCCGCCTCGACTGGCTCGACCAGCAGTGCCGCGCCCAGATCGCCGCGGGGATGGAGGGCTTCGCGCCGCCCACCGAAAACGACTGGCGCATCGGCCGCACCGAGCGCCTGCGCGGTCCCGGCCTCTGTGTGCTCCATGCCGTCTGGCATTGGCGTGAGGCGCAGGCGGCCCGGCTCGACACGCCGCCCTTCAAGGTCTGCGGCAATACCCTCATTCAAAAAATCGCCGACGCCGCCGAGGCTGGCGATTCCGAGTCGGCGATCCTTGCCCAAGTGCATCTCGGCAAGCGCCATGATCGGATTTTCCCTTCGCTCGCCGTTGCCGTGCGCGAAGGGCTGGCCCGCGATCCGCGCACTCTCCCGCGCCGTCCCGGTCGCGATCCCAACCACATTTCCCTGAGTCAATCCGAGGTGGAGTTCCAAGAGCGCATCCGCGCCGACCGCGATCACGTGGCACAGCGGCTCAAGATTGAGGGCACCCTGATCGCCAACCGCGGCCAGCTGGCGCGCATCGCCCGGCGGCCGGAAGACATCGGGCAGATCCTGCTTCCCTGGCAAGCCAACCTCCTGCGCGGCGAATCCGCCCTCAAAGCCCGCCTGCAGCCCGCCTGATCCGCAGTCTTGCGAAACTTTTCCCGGCTGCTCAGCGTCCCACCACCCCGCTCCCCATGAAATCGACTCTCCGCCTTGCCGCTGTCCTTGCCTTGGTTGCCTGCGCTTCGGGTTGTGCCACGCGCAACACCTCCAGTGGTGGCCGCGAAACCACGCTGCTTGGCGGGGCGGTCACCGTCGCCTCCGATTCCTTCCAGCCCACCAGCCCGACTACAGTTGATACGGATACCTCCAAGCTCATCGGTAAAAACGGGCCGTCGGGCTCCAAGGTGACGATTCTCTGGGGTTTGATTACCCTGCGCGATTACTGAGCTGCTGGCCGGTTCAAATTTCCCGTTAACTTTCCGCCGCGTCCGACCGACGCGGCGTTTTGGTTGTCATGAGGCGCCTCCATGGCGCATTTCCTTCGTATGCCCGAACCCGTTCGTCCCGAAGTGGTGGACAACGCTAACATCGCGCGCCACCTCGCGCTCATGGCGGCGGCGCGACCCGCGGTGCCGGCGTTGAAAATCCCGCGCGGTCGCACCCGCCAGGGCGCCATCAAATATCTCACGCTAAGTTTTGCCGAACTCGACGCCGAGGTCGCGGGCTGGACGGCACGCCTCGCGCGCGCTGGCGTCCGTCGCGGCGACCGCACGCTCGTTATGGTGCGCCAAGGCTTGCCGCTGCTGGCCTCGGTCTTCGCGTTGTTCCGACTCGGCGCGGTGCCCATCGTGATTGATCCCGGGATGGGCCGGGAAAACTTCCTCGCGTGTGTGCGGCGTTCGCAACCGCGCGCACTCGTCGGGATTTTCTTTGCGCGCTTGCTCAGTCGGATTCACCGGGAGGCGTTTCGCTCCGTGGAAGTCCGTGTGGCCGCCAGTGGTGCCCTCACCGCGCGGGTCGGACCCGCTTCATCCGGCGAAACACCGCCCGCGGCCTACAATGCCCCGGCGGATCTAGCGGCGATTTTGTTTACCTCCGGCTCCACCGGCTCGCCCAAAGGCGTGTGCTACGAGCACGGGATGTTCGATGCGCAGGTGCGCCTCATCCGCCAGACCTACGGCATCCAACCGGGCGAGGTCGACCTGCCGCTCCTGCCCATCTTCGCGCTGTTCGGCCCCGCGCTCGGGATGACAACCATCATCCCCGAAATCGATCCGCGCCGCCCGGCCGCCCTCGATCCGCGCAAAATTGTGCAGGCGATCCAGCAGGAAAACGTCACCAACTCCTTCGGCTCACCCACGCTCTGGCGCAAAATCGGCGACCACTGCCTGCAAAATAAAATCACGCTGCCCTCGCTGCGGCGCGTGCTCTGCGCCGGCGCCGCCGTGCCGGCGTCGCTCTGGACGGATTCGCCCGCGTTCCTCCCACGGGGAAAACTCCACAGTCCCTACGGCGCCACCGAGGCGCTGCCGATCGCGAGTGTTTCCTCGACGGAAATCGATCCGGCGGGCGTCGTCGGTGCGTGCGTTGGCTGGCCCGTGCCGGAAATCGAAATCAAAATCGTCACCCTCACGGATGGTCCGATCACCGGCATCGTCGATGTGCGTGATCATCGTCCCGGCGAAATCGGCGAGATTGTGGTGCGCGGTCCCGTCGTGACCAAAACCTACGACTTGCTGCCGGACGCCACCAAGCTCGCGAAGATCCGCGGCGCGTCCGGCATCTGGCATCGCATGGGCGACTGCGGCTACTTCGATGCGGACGGCCAGCTGTGGTTTTGCGGCCGCAAGGCCGAGCGCGTGGAAACCGCCGGTGGCACGATGCACACCGAGCCGTGCGAACAGGTTTTTCGCCAACACCCGCGCGCCGCTCGCTGCGCCCTCATCGGCCTCGGCGAGCGCGGCACCCAGATCCCGGCGATGGTGATCGAGACCGCCCTCAATAGCGAAGCCGAGGGTCACGCTCTCGCGCGCGAATTACGCGCCCTCGCCCTCGCCCATGCGCACACCGCGTCCATCACGACTTTTTTTTTCCACGAAAAATTCCCCGTCGACGTCCGCCACAACGCGAAAATCCACCGCCTCACCCTCGCGAAGTGGGCCGCGACTGCGAAGGCTCACGAGGTGCCCTGAGGATCGCGGCGGAACACCGCCCGCGAATCACGCGAATGAACGCGAATCCAAGCGGAAGGAATCGACACCGCCCCCACGTCCATCGGTCGTCCGCCAACTCCGCCTGATTTTTGTTCGCGAGCATTAGCGTCATTCGCGGGCGACAGTTGATCCACGAAAGAGTTTCCCCTGTGCGGGGTTTCGTGTGTTTGGTGTGTTTCGTGGGCTCCAACTCCGTCCTAATCACCGGTGGCACCGGCTTCCTCGGCCGCCGCCTCGTCGAACGGCTCCTCGCCGCCGGTCGCCGCGTGACGATCCTCGCCCGCACGCCCGCCCCTGATTTGGAGCAACGGGGCGTGCGCTTCATCCGCGCCTCGCTCGACGATGCGCCCGCGGTCGCCGCGGCCTGCGCCGGAATCGAAACCGTTTTTCATACGGCCGCGAAAGTCGGCGTCTGGGGCCGCTCCGACGATTTTTTCCGCACCAACGTGCTCGGCACGCGGGCGCTGCTCGCCGGCTGCCGCACGCATGGCGTCGCGCGCTTCGTCCACACCAGCACGCCGAGCGTCGTCTACAACGGCCAGCCCCTCGCCAACGCCGACGAGTCGCTCCCGCTCACGACGCGCTGCCCCAGTCCTTACCCGCTCACGAAAGCCATCGCCGAGCGCGAAGTCCTCGCGGCCAACTCCGCTCAACTGCGCACGGTCGCGCTCCGCCCGCACCTCATCTGGGGTGTCGGTGATCCGCATCTCGTGCCGCGCGTGCTGGCCCGTGCGCGCGCCGGACGTCTGCGCATGATCGGCGACGGGAAAAACCGCGTCGACATGGTCCACGTCGAAAACGCCGTGGATGCCCACCTCCTCGCCGAAGCCGCTCTGTCCGGCTCTCAACTCCCAACTCTCAACGCTCAACTCGTGCGGCCGGCGGCCGGCCGCGCGTTCTTCATCACCAACGGCGAACCCGTCGTCCTGTGGGCTTGGATTAACGATCTGCTCTGCGCCCTCGGCGAGCCCCCGGTTACGAAACACCTCTCGCTCCGTTCGGCGTCGGCCATCGGCACCGTTTGTGAGACCCTCTGGCGCGTGCTGCCGGTCAGCTCCGAGCCGCCGATGACGCGCTTCATCGCCGCCGAACTGGCCAAAGACCACTGGTTCAATCTCACCGCCGCGCGCCGCGACCTCGGCTACGTGCCGCGCGTGAGCATGGCCGCGGGCACGGTGGAGCTGGTGGCATCGCTCCGCGCGTAGCGGTGGGCGTCCCAGCCCGCCGAGGTTTTGCGAAAATCCTGAGCCGGCGGGCAGGGACGCCCCCCGCTACGTTCTCTGCCGCACCGCTTCAAAAAGCGTGATGATCGTCGCCATCGCGACGTTGAGTGAATCCGCCTGACCGGCCATCGGGATGCGCACGGGCAGGTCGCAATTTTCCAACCAGAATTTGCTCAACCCATATTGCTCGCTGCCCATCACCACGGCGAGCGGGCCGGTGAGCTCCACCGCGGAATAAATTTTTTCCGCCGCGGGCGTCGTCGCGATGGTGCGGATTTTTCTCTCCCGCAGCCAGGTGTGGACCCGCGCGCTTTCCTCGACGACGAGCGGCACGGAGAACAGCACCCCGGTCGAGGCGCGCACCACGTTGGGGTTGAAAATATCCGTCACCGGATCGCACACGATCACGGCGTCGCAGCCCGCGGCGTCGGCGCTGCGCAGAATCGTGCCGAGGTTACCGGGTTTCTCGATCGCTTCGACGACGAGCAGAAACGGCACGGCCGGCAGCGTGAGATCCGCGAGCGCGCGCTTCCACTGGGGTGCGACGGCGAGCAGGCCGTCGGGCCGCTCGCGGTAGGCGACCTTCGCGAAGGCGTCCTTGGTCAGTTCAAACAAGGTCGCGCCGGCCGCCTCGGCTTGGGCGAGGAGGGCGGGCTCGTTTTCGCCGAGGAACCAGTCGGGTGAGAAAAAAATTTCCGTCAGCGCCACGTGTTTCTCCAGGGCGCGCCGGATTTCGCGGTAACCCTCGACGAGAAACACGCCCGCCTCGTCGCGCGGCCGCCGGTCGCGCAGTTTCACGAGCTGCTTGATGCGCGGATTTTGGAGGCTGGAGATTTTTTCGGGAGGAGCGCCCACGGAACACACGGAACACACGGAATCGGAAAAAATACAAAAACCTTTTCTTGGTCTGCCCCGCTTCCGTGTATTCCGTGTGTTCCGTGGGCAAAAAGAAAAAGCAATTCAACGACCAGCCGTTCGCCTATCACGCCGAGATCGAGCTCACGATCAGCACGCTCACGAATCTCGGCTCGGGCCTCGGCCGGGTTGAGCTGACTGACGCTCAGCTCTCAACGCTCAGCTCTCCGTTCGCCCAACCGCGCAGCGGCTGGGTGGTCATGGTGCCGTTCACGCTGCCCGGGGAGCGCGTGCGCGTGCGCGTCTTCCGGAATCACAAAAATTTTTCCGAGGCTGATCTGATCGAGGTCATCACGCCCTCGCCCGAGCGTGTGGCCCCGCGTTGTGCGCTCTTCGGTCGCTGCGGGGGCTGCCAATACCAGCACCTCGCCTACGCCGCGCAGCTCGAGTGGAAACGGCGGCAGGTCGCCGAGCTGTTGCAGCACATGGCGGGCCTCGCGGATTTTCCCGTCGCGCCCGTGGTCGGTTCGCCGCGCGAGTTCAACTATCGCTCCAAGATCACGCCGCACTTCAATCCACCGCGCGATCCCGCCGTGCCGCCGCCGATTGGTTTTCTCCGCCAGGGGACGCGCTTCGACATCGTCGACGTCCCGCGCTGTCCCATCGCCACCGAGGCCATCAACGAAAAGCTCACCGAGGTCCGCGCGCGCGTCCACGCCCGCGCCGCCGCCGGCGAGTATGAACGCTCCGCCACCCTGCTCCTCCGCGAGGCGAGCGGCGCGGTGACGACCGACTACGACGCCATCATCACCGAGACGATTGAGGCAGGAACCGCCCCTTTGCCTTCGGCCTCCGGCTCTCAACTTTCAACTTTCAACCCTCAACTCGCAGCGGCGCAGCTGCTGCGTTTGCGCTTCCTCGCCCGCGATTTTTTCCAAAACAATCCCTTCATTTTGCCCGCCTTCACGCGCTACGTGGGCGAGCAGGCGGCGGTGAGCGGCGCGCGTTATCTCGTCGATGCCTACTGCGGCAGCGGGCTGTTCGCGTTGAGCGCCGCGAGTGCGTTTGAGCGCGTCGCCGGCATCGAGATCAGTGAGAGCAGCGTGCGTTTCGCCGGTGAAAACGCCGTGGCCAACGGCATCGCCAATGCGACCTTCACCGCGGGTGACGCGTCGGCGATTTTCGCCGGCCTCGCCGTCCACGCCCCGGCCTTCGCCGCCGCCGACACCGCCGTCGTGATCGATCCGCCGCGCAAGGGCTGCGACGAATCATTCCTCACCCAGCTCTTTGCCTTCCGCCCCCGCGCCGTCGTCTACGTCTCCTGCGATCCCGCGACGCAGATGCGTGACCTGAAAAGTTTCCTCGCCGCCGGCTACACGCTCACGGCCGCACAGCCGTTCGACCTTTTTCCTCAGACGCGGCATCTGGAGTGCGTTTTGACGTTGAATCGGGGTTAGCCTGTCCGCGTTCTATCAGTCTCATCCAAAGCTCATGCGTCCTGCTTTCAGCGTGCGTTGGTTTCCTTTTTGCCGAAAGAGGGCGGGGCAATCGCCGAGGCATGCCTGCCGCCATGCAATCTCGCTCTCGCTCCTGGCGGTTGCTGTCTCGCTTGCGAGCGCCGTTTTTGCCCAGACCAGCCCGCCACCGGGGATCGTAGTCATTGCAGGCGGAGGAATCTACGACCTCGGCCAGCCCGTCACATTGCGCGCGACGGCTCCCCCAGCGGAGCCCCTGAGCCTCAGCTTTCGCTGGCGCAGGGACAATTCCGACCTTCCCAGCCAGACCGACGGCACGTTTGTAATCCCAGCCATATCGCAGGCTGACGTTGGAACCTACTTTGTGACGGTCGATAACTTCCTCGGCACCAGCTCCGGTTCAACACGCGTCAGCGTTCGCGATGTTGTGCTCCAAATCACCTCGCCCCCCAGAGATCTTGTCCGTCAGGTCGGTCAGGCAGCCATTTTCACGTTCAGTGCCTCCGGGCGCTATCCACGGACGCTTCAGTGGCGCAAGGATGGTGCGCCCATTCCGGGCGCGACCAACGAGGTGCTAACCCTGCCAGTTCTCGCCGTTGGCGATGCCGGGGTTTATTCCGTTGTTGTCTCTAACGCCCAAGCGTCGGTCACCAGCTCCGGTGCGTCGCTAGCGGTCAACGCCGCCACACCGATCGCGATCACCCAGCAGCCCTTCCCCCTAACCGTGGTTCATGGCCAGATCGCGTCGTTCGGCGTCGGCCACAACGGCAGCGACCCTTTTTCTTACCAATGGAGGAAGGACGGGACGCCGATCGCGGGGGCCACGGGCGCGAGCTACGAAATACGCGTCGCCGTTCCGGCCGATGCCGGCAACTACTCCGCGACCGTCACCAACGCCGCCGGCACAGTGACCACCGTGACCGTGCCGCTGGTGGTCACTCCGGCGATCCCTCCGACCATTCTCCAGCAGCCGCGCGATTTTCGCACCGACGAGCGCAACACGGTCGTCTTCGGAATTCAGGCCGGGGGTTCACCGCCGTTCACTTACCAGTGGTATCGCAATGATCAGCCTTTCGGGAGCCCACGTGCGAATTCCTTCTTTTTTCTCGAGGATGTGGGTTTGCAAGACTCGGGGCGCTACCACGTGACGGTCACGAACATCGTCGGTCGCGCGACGAGCGACGCGGCGACGCTTACCGTCGAAGCTGTCGAGCCGCCGCGCCCGAACTATGTGTTCAATCAATCGGGCTATCTGGGCGGCGCTGTTTATTTGCAAGTGTCGCTGTTCCAAGACGTGTGGGCCGAGGCTGTGCAGTGGTATCGGGACGGCTTGCCGATCGGCGGCGCCACCGACACGCTGCTAACGGTCACCGGACTTCGGGCGGAGGATGCCGGGGACTACTACGCCGTGATCACAACCCGTCGCGGGGCGGTTGCCAGCAATGTCGCACACGTCGAGGTCGGGCAGCCGTTGCCACCCGCCGCACCCGCCGCACCCATCGATGCGCGCCCGCTGGCGTTTGTCGCCGACTCCGCGTTCGTCGCCGCCGATGGCATCGTGCATCTTTACAGCAAGGCGTTTCGGCAGATTTTCCGGTGGTCGTCCGCTGCAGGACGCTACATCGATCCGATTCCCTTGAGCGGTCGTCCCAGCGTTGTTGTCCATTCAGCGATCCTCAATCGCATTTTCCTCGGCCACGCCGATGCGCGCATCATCCAGATCCGGCTCGATCTTGGGCGCACCACGGAGGAGCCCTTCGCGAATGCGCCCGGGCAGATTTTTGCCCTCACCCCGCTCGAGGATAAACTCCTGGTGGTCGATAGCCGGGGCGGCTGGATCTTTTCCTCGGCCGGAATGCGCCATCCACAGCGAGCCGCCGTCTCGACTAGCTTTGAATATCCATGGAGCGGCTCCGTGCGCCGCTTCTTCTATTTCCGCGACGGCGGGAATCCCAACGACCTGAATTTCATCGACGTCGCGGCAGACGGTGCCATGGCCGAACCGCGCGATTCGCCCTACCACGGCGGGCCGGAGTTGATCCCGCGCTATCCCATCCTCATCTCTCCCGACGGCGCAACGCTCTTGCTGGGCTCAGGCCAGTTCTTCTCCACGACCACTCTGCGCAACACCGGCGCACAACTCTCCAATACCGTCGAGGACGCGGCTTGGCTGGGATCCCGGCTGTTCACGATGCGAATCACCCCAAACGGCGCCGAGGTCCAGCGCTGGCTTTCCGCCGGTGCTGGCTACTCGCGAGATCGCACTAGGTCGCTCGGCGGCCGAATCATCCGGCTGCTCGCCGTTCCGGGCAACCGGCTCGCAGCCGTTACTGTTCGTGACGGTCGCACTGTCGTCACGCTCCTCGACGAAGATCTCGAGATTGTCAGTGGCGGGACGAACCCACCGGCGAGCCGGCTCATGAATCTCTCCACACGGGGCTTCGTCGGCCGGGACGATCAAATCCTCATACCTGGCTTCGTCATCGCGGGGCCCAATCCGAAGCGTGTGCTGGTGCGCGCCGCCGGCCCAGCCCTCGGTGCGTTCGGAGTGCCACAACCACTCCGAGATCCAACCCTCACGATCTACAACGGCAATGGCGCCGTCGTGGCCTCCAACAACGATTGGAGCGCGCAAAATTCCCCCGGGCTCGTGAATGTCATGCAACGCCTGGGTGCATTTCCCTTCAACGCAGCCAGCCGCGATGCTGCGATCTTCGTAACCCTAAATCCTGGCGCTTACAGCGTGCAGGTCCGGGGTATCAGCGCAGGCTTCGGGATAGGCAATGAGACCGGCGTCGCGCTCGTCGAGGTTTACGACGCGCAGGACGACGCGGACAACAGCCGCTTGGTCAACATCGCCACGCGCGCCCAAGTGGGGGGAGGCGCTGGAGTGATGATCTCGGGTTTCTTTGTTCAAGGTGATGTGCCGAAGACGCTCTTGATTCGCGCCGTCGGCCCGGGCCTCGCCGCCTTTGGGATCACGGGCTTACTCGCCAATCCCCGCCTGCGCGTCTTCCGCGGAGACCAGGTGATTTATGAAAACGACGATTGGGGTCAGGGCCCTTCCAGCGAGGCTTCCGCGATCTCGGCGGCCGCGGTGAAGACCGGCGCGTTTGCCCTCCCCACCGGCAGCCGTGATGCGGCGGTTTTGCTCACGCTGACTGCCGGCGCTTACTCCGTGCAGGTCAGCGGCGTCGCCGACTCAACCGGCGTCGCGCTCGTCGAGGTTTACGAAGTGAACAACTGATCCGCGGCCTTGCGCGGCGAGACCAGCTGCACGGAAATATTTTCCCGATGCGCCGGGCGCATTTTGCCAGTCCGTTCGCTTGCCACGGACGGCCTGAACCGGCTGAGTGCGTCCACCCGAACGCTTTTTCCCATGATGACGATCCTTGCCCGCCGCGCCTGCGTCTTCCTCACCGCCGCTTTGTTCGGCCCCACGTTCGCGCTCGCGCAGACGACCACGATTCACACCTTCGCCACCAGCGGCGATATCATCTCCGCCAATTTCGTGCAGGCCCCGGATGGGGCGCTCTACGGTGTCACGCGTCAGGGTGGAAGCAGCGGCAACGGCTCCCTCTTTCGGATTCGGCCGGATGGCTCTGGCTTCCAAGTTGTCCATTCATTCACCGTCGCGGAGCTGGGCTCCCCGTTCGGGCGGCCCGAGTTCTCTCTCGTGCGTGGAACGGATGGGGCGTTCTATGGCACGACGGAGTTGGGTGGCAGCGCCGGCTTCGGCACACTCTACAAGGTCAATGCCGATGGTTCCTTCGCGCTGCTGCACTCGTTCACCGCCGGCACCACCGCCGCGACCCTCACCACCGACGGCGGCGCTCCGCGCGGTGGGCTCGTGTATGCCACCGATGGCAATCTCTACGGCCTCACGACGCGCGGCAGCGCCACCCCCGGTGCGGGCCTCAACGACAGCAATGGCGTCATTTACCGGGTCGCTCCCGACGGCAGCGGCTACCGCATCATCTACTCCTTTGATCAAAAACTGGCGGCCATCGGCGGCATCCGACCGTCGGCCTTGATCCAGGGCCGCGACGGCCTCCTCTATGGCACGCTGAACGCGGTTGGAATTACCGCCGTCGGCGGGATTTTCAGCATCAGGACCGACGGCACCGGTTTCACGCTCCTGAGCGGATTCTCGCGAGCGGCTCCGCTCAACGGGTTCAGTCCAGCGACGCCCGTGGCACATGCCACCGACGGTTTTCTCTACGGCACGACCATTGGGGGTGGAGCGCGCAACGTCGGCTGCGTCTTCCGCATGCGCACCGATGGCACGGGCTACCAGGTCATCCACTCGTTTGCGGCCGCGAACCAAAGCAACGGCTACAATCCGTCGGGGGCGTTTTTCCAAGGCCGCGACGGTTCGCTCTACGGCCGGACCCTCGAAGGCGGCGCCTTTGTGAACGGCGAAGGCGACATCTACAAGATCCGCACCGACGGCACTGGGCTGCGTCGGCTGCACAGTTTTCCCTTGGGGGACACGACTCCGGTGGTGTTTCAAGGGCTCGATGGTGCCCTGCATACGGTTGGCCGGGTCGTCAACAATGGCACCGGCGCCGACGTCCTCCTCCGCATCGTCGAGGCACCGGGCCCGGAAATCATCGTGCAACCGCGCAGCCAGACCGTCGCACCGGGTGGGAGCGTGAGCTTCAGCGTTACGGCCACCGGCGCGACTTCCTACCAATGGCAGCGCAACGGCACCACCATCGCCGGCGCGACGTCGGCCACCTACACGCTGGCCAATCTGACCGTGGCGGCGAATGCCAGCTATTCCGTTGTGGTCAGCAATGCCGACGGCAGCACGACGAGCTCCGACGCGGTGCTCCTCGTTGCCACGCCTATTCCCGGCCGGTTGATCAATCTCTCGGTGCGGACCAACGCGGGCACGGGCGCACAAACGCTCATTGCGGGATTCTTTATCAGCGGCCAGTTCGGAACCTCGAAACAAGTTTTGGTGCGCGCGATCGGGCCGACGCTGGGTGTGTTTGGCGTCGGCGGCGTGCTCGCGGATCCGCAGCTCGCATTGTTCCGCAACAGCACGCAAATCGCAGTCAACAGCGGCTGGGGCGGCACGGCGACATTAAGTAACGCCTTCGTGCAAGTGGGAGCGTTTCCCTTGGCCGCGACGACGCGTGACTCGGCCCTTTTGACCACGGTGCCCTCCACCGCCTACACGGCGCAGGTCTCGTCTGCTTCCGGCGGCACGGGCGTCGCGCTGGTCGAGGTGTATGATGCGGACCCGGCGTCGTCCGCCACGGCGTTCACCAACCTCTCCGCGCGCACCTTCGCGGGCACGGGCGCGCAGACGCTCATCGCGGGCTTTGTGCTCTCGGGCAACGTCCCGAAGACCTACGTCATCCGCGGCATCGGTCCGGGCTTGGCCCAGTTCGGCGTGACCGGCACGCTCGCCAACCCGCGGCTGGAGCTGCACACGACCGTCAACAATCAGGATGTCATCGTCGCGTCCAACGCCGGCTGGGGCGGCGCGCAAGCGCTCAGTGCGGCCTTCACGCAGGTCGCCGCCTTCCCGCTCTCCGCCGCTTCGGCCGATGCCGCGCTGCTCATCTCGCTCACGCCCGGTTCCTACACGGCCCAAGTCGCGGGCGTCGGCGGCACCACCGGCGTGGCCCTCGTCGAGGTTTACGAAGTGCCGTAGTCGCGCCCACGTAGCGGGCGCCTCGGCATCGGACACGCTTCCCCCTATGAACACCCACCCGGTCCCCTTCGCCGCCGTGGCGCTCGCGGCGTTGGCACTCTTCCACACCGCCCCCGCCCGCGCCCAGACCACCGCCGTCCTCCGCACGCTTACCGGCGCGCCCACCGACGGCGAATCGCCGCTTGTCAACCTCGTGCAGGCGCCCGACGGCATGTTCTTCGGCGCAACCGTGGCCGGTGGCGCCAACAACAACGGCACGATTTTCCGCTTGCGGCCCGACGGCTCCGAATACGCCGTGCTGTTCTCTTTTCCCGCCGGCATTAGTGTCCCTCGCGCGCCCGGCACCTCGTTCATCCGCGGCAGCGACGGCACCCTCTTCGGCACAACGTTCTCTGCCGGCACAAGCAACTCCGGCACGCTCTACCGGATTAACCCCGATGGCACGGGCTTCGCGGTAATACATAATTTTACGGCCATCGGAGGCAGCGACGGCGGCTCTCCGGGCGGTGGGCTCATCCAAGGCGCCGATGGCAATCTCTACGGCCTCACCACCCGCGGTTCAGGCACCAGCACCGTGCCCGGCGACGGTTCCGGCACGATCTGGCGGTGCGCGACCGACGGCTCGGGCTATCGCGTGATTTACTCGTTCAACGGAGCGCCCAACTACCTTAATGGTTTCGAGCCGAACAACCTCATGCAGGGCCGCGACGGCAATCTCTACGGCACCACAGACGCTGGCGGCGGCCTCAATCCCTCCGGTGGCGTCCTCTTCACCGTCAAAACCGATGGCACCGGGTTCGCGGTGCTCTCTGCATTTTCCGGAATCACCAACAACAGCACGCCAGCCGGATTCCAGCCCGGCAGTCCGCTCGTGCAGACGGCGGACGGCACGATCTACGGCACTACACGCCTCGCAGGTGCCGTCTCCCGCGGCCTCATCTATCGAATGAATCCCGACGGCACTGGCTACCGTGTGATTTACTCGTTCACCAACCGTGCCGACGGCGGCACACCTGCCAGTGCTTTTTTCCTCGGCCGCGATGGAGCACTCTACGGCACCAATTCCAGCGGTGGCACCAACGGCTCGAGCAACGGCGTGGCCTACAAGATCGCGACCGACGGCACGGGGTTCCGCATACTGAATCAAAATCCCGCCGTGTCGGCCTTTCTCTCCTTCGGCCTTACTCAAGGCCTCGACGGCAACCTCTACGGGAGTGTCCCGCGCGTGAATGCCAACGCGGGCGCGGGCATCGTCGCGAACTTCGGCACGATCTTCCGCCTCACAGAGCCCGCCGGCCCGGTGATCACGCAGCAGCCGCTCAGCCAGACGATCGCGCCGGGCGGGAGCGTGACGTTCAGCGTCGGCGCGACCGGCGCCACGGGCTACCAGTGGCAGCGCAACGGCACCAACATCGCGGGCGCGCTCACCTCCACGCTCACGCTCAACGCCCTCACGCCCGGCGCCAGCGGCACCTACACCGTCATCGCCTCCAATCCCACCGACAGCGCGACCAGCTCCGGCGCCGTGCTCCTCGTCGCCGCGCCCAATCCCGGCCGGCTGATCAATCTCTCCGTCCGGACGAGTGCCGGCACCGGCGCGCAGACCCTGATTGCGGGCTTTGTGATCGGTGGCACGGGCTCGAAACAAGTGCTCGTCCGCGCCATCGGGCCGACGCTCGGGGTGTTTGGCGTCACCGGCGTGCTCGCCGATCCCCGGCTCGGATTATTTTCCGGCAGCACGGAGACCGCGACGAATAGCGGCTGGGGCGGCACGCCGGCTCTTACGAACGCCTTTGCCAGCGTGGGTGCCTTTGCGCTCCCCATCAGCCCCACCATCTCGCGCGATGCCGCACTGCTGTCCCCACTCGCGGCCGGCGGTTACTCGGCGCAGGTCGTCTCGTCCTCCGGCGGCACCGGCGTGGCACTCGTCGAGGCTTACGATGCGGACGCGGCGGCGAGCACATCGCGCTTCATCAACCTCTCCGCTCGCACCGTCGCCGGCACCGGCGCGCAGACGCTCATCGCGGGCTTCGTCCTCTCGGGCAATGTCCCGCGCACGCTGCTCATCCGCGGCGTCGGCCCCGGCCTCAATCAGTTCGGCGTCACTGGCACGCTCGCGAATCCCCGTCTCGAGCTGCACACCACCGTCAACAACGTCGACAACACGGTCGCCACCAACGCCGGCTGGGCCGGCGCCGCGGCGCTCAGCGCCGCCTTCACCCAAGTCGGCGCCTTCGCCCTGCCCGCCACCTCAGCCGACGCCGCGCTCCTCATCACACTTACGCCCGGTTCCTACACCGCACAGGTTGCGGGCGTCGCGGGCACCATTGGCGTGGCGCTCGTGGAAGTTTATGAAATGCCGTGAGGCCGCTCTGAAGCGCAACCGAATCGCGTCAGAACGTCCGCTCGGTTCTGGCGTTGCCAGATGAAGGAACATCCCCATTTTTCCCTCTCCCAATCCCCCAGATCACCATGTCCTCCTCCGCTGCATCACCCTCTCACATTTGGAAGTTTTTCCGCACGGGCGGTCTCGACCAAGTCACCCTCGCCACCGGTGCCGATCTCCTCGCACTCGATCAACTCGATCAGAAGCTCTGGGTTGCCCTGAGCTGTCCGGTCAAAGGCCTCGAACTCGACGAAAAGACCCTCGCCCTCATCGACACCGATGGCGACGGCCGCATCCGCGTCCCCGAGCTCCTCGGCGCGATCAGGTGGGCCTCGCTCCACCTGAAAGACACCGGCGATCTGCTCAAGGAGACCGACTCGCTCGCGCTCTCCGCGCTCAATGACGCTACGCCCGAGGGTAAGGCCGTCATCGCCTCCGCGAAGCAGATTCTCACCAACCTCGGCAAGAAGGCCGACGCCATCACGCTCAGCGACGCCTCCGACACCGCGAAAATTTTTGCCGGCACCAAGTTCAACGGCGACGGGATCATCACCGCCGCTTCCACGACCGACGCTGCCCTCGCGCAGCTCATCGCCGACATCATTGCCACCAAGGGCACCGTCGCCGATCGCAGCGCGGTTCCCGGGATCGATCAGGCGCGCATCGACGCGTTCTTCGCCGACTGCACCGCTTTCACCGCGTGGGCCGCGGGCGATACCGCCCCGCTGGGTGCCAGCACCAACACCGCCGCCGCGCTCGCCGCCGTGAAGGCCGTGCGCGTCAAGGTGGAGGATTTCTTTGCGCGCTGCCGGCTGGCGGCGTTCGACGCCCGTGCCACCGCGATTGTCAACCGCACCGAGGCGGACTTCGCGGCCTTCGCCGGCAAGGAACTCGCGTCCTCGTCCGCCGAGATCGCGCAGTTCCCTCTCGCCCGCGTCGAGCCCGGCCGCGCGTTGCCGCTGGCCGACGGGATTAACCCCGCGTGGGCCGGCGCCATCGCCACCCTCCACTCCGCCGCGGTCACGCCGGCCTTTGGCGCCGCCAAGACCTCGCTGACCGCCGCCGAATGGGCCGACCTCAATGGCAAGCTCGCCGCCTACGAGGCCTGGACGTTTGGCCGCGCCGGCGGCTCCGTCGAGATTCTCGGCCTCGACCGCGTGAAAATCATCCTCGCTGGCAAGGGCAAGGAAGCGCTCACCGCGCTCGTCGCCCAAGATGCCGCGCTCGCCCCCGAGGCCGCGGCCATCGCCAACGTTGAGAAACTCCTCCGCTACACGAAAAATTTCCGCGAGCTTTTGCACAATTTCGTCAACTTCGCCGATTTCTATTCGCGCGATCGCTGGGCCACTTTCCAAGCGGGCACCCTCTATCTCGACAGCCGGTCCTGCGAACTTTGCATCAAGGTCGATGCCCCGCAGCCACTCGCCGCGATGAGCAAAGCCTACATCGCCTACGTGAACTGCACGCGCGCCGGCGGTGCCGCGATGACCGTCGCCTGCTGCTTCAGCCAAGGTGACAGCGATTATCTCTTCGTCGGCCGTCACGGCGTCTTCTACGATCGCAAGGGTCGCGACTGGGATGCCGTCATCACCAGCATCGTCGACAATCCCATCAGCCTCCGGCAGGCGTTCTGGTCGCCCTACAAGAAATTCGTCCGCATGATCGACGAGATGGCCGCCAAGCGCGCCGCCGCCGCCGATGCCGCGTCCAACGACCGGCTCAGCAAGATGGCCGACAAGACCGTCGCCGCCGCCGCCGATGCGGCCGCCAAGCAAGCCGCCCAAGCCGGCCAGGCTACCGGCAAACCGGCCGAGCCCAAGAAACTCGACATCGGCGTCGTCGCCGCCATCGGCGTCGCCGTCGGTGCCATCGGCGGTGCGCTCGCCACCGTCGGCGCCAAGCTCTCCGAGTTCGCGTGGTGGCAGTTCCCGCTGATCGTCATCGGCGTGATGCTCGCGATTTCGCTGCCCGCGGTGCTGATCGCGTTCCTTAAGCTTCGCCAGCGCACGCTCGGCCCGATCCTCGACGCCAACGGCTGGGCCATCAACGGCCGCGTGAAGATCAACATTCCCTTCGGCACGGCCCTTACCGCGCGCGCGGTGCTGCCTGAAGGCTCCATCCGCTCCCTCGAGGATCCCTACGAGGACAAGGAAGCCGCCGCGCGCCGTCGCCGCATGATCGCGATCATCGTCGTTCTCGTGCTCGGCTATCTCGCGTGGTGCCGTTACAACCCGCAGGCCGCCGACGATCAGCACTGGAAGAGCGGCTGGAACTGGAAGCCGTGGGCTTCCGCCAAGTAAAGTCGGTTTCCTGTCTAGACCCGGTCGCTGACCGGGCACCCAGCCGTCGGCCGGGTCGACAAAAAGCCCGCGGAAATTTTTCCGCGGGCTTTTTTCGGTCCGGCTTCAGCGCCCCTCCATCCACTCCGATGACGAATATTGTTCAACCAATCCGCTCAGTTCGTCTTCGCTGAACTCCGGCCACGGTGTCGGCTGCGCTTCGGTTCCGAGCGTCGTCGCCAGCGTCGCGGTGAAATCGTCGCCAAATTTTTCCCAGTCGACCGCCGCGCCGGCGGCGGCCTTCGCGATCGAACCCTGAAAGAGCAGGCCCTGCTTGTTTCGCTTTTGCGCCGCGCCCGCGATCTTCTCGCCGCTGCGCGCATGCACGACGTCGTAGATTTCGGCGCGTTGAAAACACACGCCGGCCGGCCCGGGTGAGGGTGGAGCGCCTTGACCCCAAGGCGCTGGCTCGGCCGAAAGCGCGTTGGGGGCAACGCGCTCCACCTCGGCTTGCTTGGTCACCGCCGGCACGCCTTGCGCCCGCAGCGCCGCCGCCAGCGCCTCGTGGACTTCGCGATAACTTTGCGTCGCGCGCAGCTCCTCCAACGGGTGCCCGCGCGGAATCACGAGGGAAAAGGTCCAGTCGTCGCGATGGTCGACGAGCCCGCCGCCCGTCGGCCGCCGGCAGAGATCGAGGTGCTCGCCGGAAAAGGCCGCAAGCTGCTCGCGGATGAACGCGATTTTTTGCGAGTAGCCGAACGTGAACGCCGGCCCGCGCCACCCGTAGTGCCGAAACCGCGGCACCGCGCGCGGGTAGCGCTGCAGCAGCAGAAAATCCGTCGCCATGTTTTCGGCGGCGCCGGCGGTGCGGGTGGGCAATACCTCAAGAGTCATTGGCCACAAAAAACACAAGAAGCACGAAAAGCCCTATACTATTTTTGTGGTTCCTCGCTGTTTCCAGTGGGTGGCAGCCGATGTATGGGAGCCCCGAAGGGGCGAAAAGTTGAAAGCCCAGGGCAAAGCCCTGGGAAATGATCGCGAGAAAAAATCCGAGCCTTGAAAGGGCGCAACTCCCCGCCGGTGTCGCCCCTTCAGGGCGATGAAATCTCCTCAACCC
Source organism: Opitutaceae bacterium (assembly GCA_031379235.1). GTDB lineage: Bacteria > Verrucomicrobiota > Verrucomicrobiia > Opitutales > Opitutaceae > ER46. The sequence goes on from JANNEY010000324.1 coordinate 27,525, forward strand.
GATTCCCAGGGCGTTGCCCTGGGCTGTCGAATCGCGCCCCTTCGGGGCTTCTGACCACGACCCTTCGATCCGCTGAAAACAGCGAGGAACTCCTTTTGTGCCTTCTGGTGTTTTTTGTGGCCATTCACTGTTTGAAAAACCACTCGCGGCACGGCCCCGGCACCGTCAGCTCCTCCAGTTGCGCCGCGATTGTCTGCGGGCGCGTCTTCAGTTTTCCGGCGAGCGGCGAAAGATCCAGCGCGAGGCAGGCCTGGCGTTTTCTGGCGACTTCCGGCAAGTCGGCGCGCGTTACGCCCGTGAGCGGTGCTTGCTTCTCCGTCAGCTTGAAATGCTCGCGAATCCGGAGCCCGAGCGCGTGGCGGGAAATAAGTTCCGCGCCCGCCCAGTGAAAAATCCCGCGCACCTCCGGGCGCTCGCAGAGCTCCAACATCACCTCGGCGAGATTTTCCGCCGTGCAGGTCTGGCGGAATTCGTCCGTGAAAAGGCGCGGCGTGCGGCGCGCCGCCCAGTCGGCGAAGAGCCGTTCGTGAGTGCTGCGCTGCCCGGCGGCGCTGTTACCCATCAGGAGCGGCGCGCGAATCGTGACGGCAAACTCGGCCGCGGCCGCCTGCACCGCACGCTCACTTTCAAGTTTCTGCCGGCCGTAGAGATTGATCGGTGAGACGGGATCGTGGGTGGAGTAGGGCTTGCTACGGGTGCCGTCGAAGACCTGTTCGGACGAAAGATGCAAGAGCCGCGCGCTCACGTGGTGTGCGAGGCGGGCGAGCGTGGCCGGCAACCCGACGTTGAGCGTCTGGGCGAGCGCCGGATTGGCGTCGCATTGCTCCGGCACCGAGATCGCGGCGCAATTGACGATCGCCTGGGGAAAGACGTCGAGCACCGCGGCCGTCACCGCCACTTCGTCGCCGAGATCGAGGCGCCGCTTTTGGGCGACGCCCTCGATTTCGCCGGCAAAGGATCCCACGATGCCCACGACACGATGCCCGCGCCGCGCGGCCGCGCCGGCGAAGGCCGATCCGACCAGACCGGAGGCGCCGGTGAGAAAAATAGTCATGCGAGCAGTTCCGGTGAGACGTGCCAGCGCACGCTCCAGTGCGGCCCGATGCCTTCGAGCGCGAGCACCGCGCCTTTCTTCATCGTGAATTTCACCGGCACCGCGCGTCCGGCAATCAGCAGGGAAGCCAGCGCGCTGAGCTGCGGCTCGTGGCCGACGACCGCCACCGCCTGCACACAAGCCTTGAGGTGCGCGGCCATGGCGACGGGATCGTCTTCAGGTTCGAGCCCGGGTTTGAGTGCGAGCGGGACCGCGAGCCGGAATCGCCGGGCGAGCCATTCCGCCGTCTCGCGCGAGCGGGTGAGCGGGCTGTGCCAGATTTCCTCCGGGGCAAATGCGCCCGAAGTTTTCAGAAATTTCGCCAGTGCCTTCACCTGTTCGATCCCGCGAGCACTCAGCGGTCGGTCCGCATTCTCCGTGGCAGCGACGGCGTGGGCGTGACGAATCAGATAGATGCGCATTTCGTTTTTCCGGCGCGACGCTCAGGCATCGAGCAGTTTCCGCGCGGCGAAGAGCAGTTCGCTCAGGGCAAACGGCTTCTTGATCACGGCCTGGCGATTTACCCCGATCCAAGGGACGGGTGCCTTCTGATCGTTTTGCCCGGTGCGAAGAATCCGGAGCGCCGGCTGGGCGCCGAGCAGCTTGCGCGCGAACCGCTCGCCATCGCCCGCGATGGGCGCGATGAGCAGTTGGCACGGCCGGGCCTGACGTTTTTCACGCCCGAGTTCGGCGAAGGACGGGACCGCCTGCACGCGGTAGCCATCGGTGGTCAAAATGCCGGCGACCATCTTGCGCACCACATCGTCGCGTTCGACGAGCAGCACGTTTTCGGTGCCGCGCAGCGAGCGCAGCGGCAGAATCGCGGGCGGCGGGGCGCTGACCGGTTCATCGACGGCGGGCAGTAGCACCTCGAACGTCGAGCCGGCGCCGAGCGAACTCTGCACGGAAATGGTGCCGCCGCTCTGGTGGACGACCCCGTAAACGAGGGCGAGACCGAGGCCGGTGCCCTTGCCTTCGGGCTTGGTCGTGAAAAACGGTTCGAAGAGATGCTTCTGCGTTTCGCCATTCATGCCGGTGCCGTTGTCCGTCACGCTCAGCGCGACGTAGCGGCCCGGGGGAATGTCGGTGATCCGGCGATGCTGGCCAGGCGTGAGCACACTCACCGCCGTGCGGACGACGATGCGGCCATGACTGCGCAACGCATCGCGGGCGTTGAGCACCAGATTGAGCAGCACCTGTTGAAACCGATCCGGATCGGTGCGGACATTCGGGAGGTCGGGCGCAAGTTCCAACTCCAACGTGCCGGCCTCGCCGAGCAACCGCCGCAAAATCGCGGCGTTCTCCTGGACCAGTGTGCTCAGGTTGATCACCCGGGCGTTCAACGGCTGGCGGCGGCTGAACGCGAGGAGCTGCTGCGTGAGCGTGGCGGCCTTGCGCCCGGCGTGATGGATTTCGGCGACCTGGCGCAGGGCCTGCGGGTTGGCGGACACGTGGGCCGCGAGGATTTCGCAGTAGCCGTTGATGACGGAAAGGAGGTTATTGAAATCGTGCGCCACGCCGCCCGCCAGCCGGCCGACCGCGTCGAGGCGCTGCGTGTGCATCAACGCGTCCTGCAACCGGCGCCGCTCGGTTTGGTCGCGATAGGTGGCGACGACGTGCGTGAGCCGCTGCCGTCGATCGAAGATCGGATCTAGGCTCCACGTCGCATTGATCGTTGTGCCATCGCCGCGCGTGAGCAGACCGTCACCGACGAGCGATTGCCCGGGCTCGGCGCGCGGCAACCAGCGCCGCACGCGCGCCACTTCAGCCCGCCCGGCGTGCAGGGTGCCATGCGATCCGCCGACGAGATCGCGGACGGAACGGCCGGTCAGGGTGGCGAGGGCGGCATTGGCGAAAAGAATTCTTAAACCACGCACGCCGACGCGCCGTCCCGCGATAAATACGCCCGCGCTCTGGGCCTCCAGCGCCATGGCGAGCAGTCCGGCGGGCACGCGGGCGGTGCCCGGCGGCACCCGCGAAGCACGGCGGGGGGCGCTCACGGGGCGAGTCGTTCCACTGACCAGCCGTCCTTTTCGCGCCGGTAGCGCAGGCGGTCATGCAGCCGGCTGCGGCGGCCTTGCCAGAACTCCACGGTCTCCGGCGCGATTCGCCAGCCGCCCCAGTGCGGCGGGAGCGGCACGGGTTGACCGTCATATTTTTTCTCCAGCGCCTTCATGCCGTCCTCCAGCACGCTGCGGCTGGCGATGACGGAACTCTGCTGCGAGCCCCACGCGGCGAGCTGGCTCGCGCGTGGCCGCGAGTGAAAATACGCCTCGCTCTCCTCGCGCGAGGTGCGCGCCGCCGCGCCTTCGATGATGACCTGCCGCTCGAAGGCGAACCACGGGAACACCAGCGTGGCGCGCGGATTCGCCTCCAGCTCGCGGCCCTTGCGGCTCTCGTAGTTGGAGAAAAAAACGAAGCCGCGCCCATCGACGCCCTTGAGCAACACGGTGCGCGCCGAGGGCCGTCCGTCCCGCGTGGCCGTCGCGAGCATGCAGGCGTTGGGCTCGACGAGCTTCGAGGCCTCGGCCTCCTGAAACCATTTTTCGAACTGCCGAAACGGATCGCGCGCGAGATCCTTTTCCGTGAGTCCGGCCAGCGAATAGTCTTTCCTGAGATCAGCGAGTGCCACGCTCCAAACCGTGGGCAGGGCGGCGCCCGCTGTCAAAAATCATCTCGCGTCAGGGCCGCGATCACCGGGGCCGCAGTGGGAAATTCCCGCGTGAGGGCGACGCGCGCGCCCAGCGTAAAATCGCGTTCATCCCATGGCGGCGAGACGATGCAGCTGACGAGCGCGAAGCCCTGGGCGGTCGCGCTCGGCGCCGCGGGCGCCAGCCGTGATCCTTGCCAGACACCCGCTGGCACCACGACCTGCGGTTGTTCGCGGGCGAGCACGTTGGCGCCCAGGCGCATCACGCGCACACTGCCGTCGCGTGGGTCGAGCTGCGTTTGCTCCACCGGATCGCCGGCGTGGAAAAACCAGACCTCGTCCTGCGTCATCCGGTGGAGCGCGGAAAAACCCTGCGGCGTGATCAGGAAGTAGATCGCCGAGGCGGTCTCGCTGCGCCACGTCGATCGGAAAAATCCGCCTTCGCGCGGCAGCGGCTCGAGTCCGAGCCGGTCGATCAGGGCGCGTGCGGGGTCGTGAGCCATGCGGCCATTCAGGCACTCGCGGGGGCGGCGCACAAGCGGGGTGTTTTTTCTTGGGGCGGTGCCTTGCGGCAGCCTTTGACCACCGCGTCCAAATCGTTTTGCTGGCTGGCCCATGACTGTAACTGACGACGCGATCGAAGCTGAGGCGGACCGTTTGCTGCGTGCGCTCATGCACGTCGACTGCGACCCGCGTGGGAAAACCTGGAATTACGAGGCGTGCCGGGCCATTGCACCGCTCACCCTGGAGATTAACCGGCTCAAAAAGGAAAAGGACGCCGTCATCCTCGCGCACTCCTACGTCGAGCCGGAGATCATCTACGGGGTGGGCGATTTCAAGGGCGACTCCTACTTTCTCAGCCTCGCGGCGAAAAAATCTCAGGCCAAGATCATCGTGTTTGCCGGCGTGGTGTTCATGGCCGAGACGGCGAAGATTCTCTCGCCCGCCGCGACGGTCATCGTGCCCGATCGCGGCTCGGGTTGCTCGCTCGCCGACTCGATCGACGGCGACGGCGTGCGAAAACTGAAAGCGCTTTACCCCGATGCGACCGTGGTCTGCTACATCAACAGCACGGCGGATGTGAAGTCCGAGTCGGACGTGTGTGTGACCTCGGGCAACGTTTACCACATCGTCGAGCATCTGCCCGCGAAGCGCATTCTCTTCGTGCCCGATCGCCTGATGGGGCAAAACGTCCGCGACGAGCTGCGACGTCGCGGCATCGACAAGGAAATCATCACCTCCGATGGCACCTGCATGGTGCATGATCAATTTAGTCCGGCGGATATCGCCGGGGCGCGCGCGCAGTTCCCCGGGCTGAAAGTGGTCTCGCACCCCGAATGCACGCCGGAGGTCGCGGCCGTGTCGGACTTCGTCGGCAGCACCGGCGCGATGATGAAATATGTGAAGACGAGCGGCGCGCCGTATTACCTGATGCTCACCGAGTGCGGCCTCGTCGGGCGTCTGCAAGTGGAGGCGCCGGAAAAAAACTTCATCGGTGGCTGCCGGCTCTGCCCTTACATGAAGCTCAACTCGCTGGAAAAAATTCGCGACGCCCTCGTCGCGCCGCGCCCCGATCAGATTGTGACGCTCGACGAGTCTCTGCGCCGCCGGGCCGAACGCTGCATCGAACGGATGTTCGAACTCTCCCCGGCTGATTGAAAAGGGCCGCATGATCACGCCCCGAACGGACCGCCGCTTGTCAGCGCGAGGAGCGCAGCGAGGTGGCGATCCAGCTGAAGTTCTAGCTGGATTGCCGCGCTCGAATCCGTCGGGCTCGCCCTGACAAGAACATGAATCCCCGCACCGACCACTTGATTGATCTCGCGCTCGACGAAGACGCCGGGCTCGGCGACGTCACCAGCCGCGCGATTTTTCCCGCGGCACACCGTTCGCGGGCGTTCATCGACGCGAAACAAGACCTCGTGATCTGCGGGCTCGAGGTGGCGGCGCGGGTTTTTGCCCGCGTCGATCCGGCGCTGAAAGTGAAGCTCCTCGCGCGTGACGGCGCCCGGGTGAAGCGCGGTGCCCGCGTCATGCGCATCGATGGCCCGACCGGTGCGATGCTCACCGCCGAGCGCACGGCGCTCAATTTCCTCCAGCGCCTTTCGGGTATTGCGACAAAATCGCGCGCGTTTGCTGACGCCACGGCCGGCACTGGCACGCGCATCGCCGACACACGCAAGACCACGCCCGGCTGGCGCGCGCTGGAAAAATATGCCGTGCGTTGCGGCGGCTGCTTCAACCACCGCTCGTCGCTCGGCGAGCATGTCCTCATCAAGGATAACCACATCGCCGCCGCCGGCTCGCTCGCGCGCGCGGTGGAAAAGTGCCGCGCTGCCGCGCCGCATGGCGCGAAGATCGAGGTCGAGGCCAAGACGCTCGCCGAAGTGAAAGAAGCGCTCCGCGCCCGCGCCGAAATCATCCTGCTCGATAACATGGGGCCCGACTTGATCCGGCGCGCGGTGGCGCTCATCGCGGGCGCTGCCGTGGTGGAAGTTTCCGGCGGCGTGCGGCTCGAAACGGTGCGCGACTACGCGCTGCCGGGCGTCGACGTCATCAGCATCGGTGCCCTCACGCACTCGGCGACGGCGGTGGACTTGAGTTTGGATCTGCAACCGGCCCGCCGCGGCCAGTGACGACTTGCGCATCCTGCCACCGCCCCTAGCTTTGCTGTCATGAGCGAGATCATTTTTGAAGTGCGCGAGGACGAGATCGACGGCGGCTACAATGCGACCGCCCTCGGTCATGCGATCGCGACCCAAGGCGACACGCTTGAGGAACTTCGCGGCATGGTGCGCGAGGCGGTGCAATGTCATTTCGGCGACGGCGTGCCCGGCCCGATGCCCAAGATCATTCGGCTGCACTTCGTGCGCGACGAGGTGCTCGCGGTGTGAGGATCCCGCGGCAGGATTCCGGCGCAGACGTGGCCCGGGCTCTACGCGCGCTCGGCTATGAGCGGGTCCGCCAAGGTGGTTCCCACATCCGCCTGACCACTGAGCGAAATGGAACCCATCACGTGACGGTCCCCGCGCACCGGCCCATCAAGGTCGGCACACTCTTGAACGGCATTCTCAAACCCGTTGCGGCTCACCATCGGCTCAGCGTCGAGGAACTGCTCGCCAAGCTGGAATTATAACATGCAGACCCTTCGCACCGATTGCCTCGTGATTGGCGCCGGGCTCGCGGGCTCGGCGTATGCCCTGCACGCCGCCAAGCTCGGGCTTTCCGTCGAACTGCTCTCGCTCGCCGAACCGCTCGCCGCCAACAGCGATTGGGCGCAGGGCGGGATCATCTACGACACGACGCACGATCCGGCATCGCTGGCGCGCGACATCGTCGAGGCCAGCGATCGCATGGCCAACCCCGTCGCGGTCGATCACCTCGTGCGCGAAGGTCCGCGTGCGGTGGAGGAATTTTTGATCGAGGAGCTCAACGTTGGCTTCGATCGCGACGCCGAGGGCGCGCTCGACTACACGCGCGAGGGCGGCCACGGCGCGCGCCGGATCATTCATGCCAAGGACGCCACCGGGCACGCGATCCTCTCCGCCGTCGCGGCGAGGGTCGATGCGACGGCAAAAATTTCCCGCCGCGCCGGCTGGGTGGCGATCGATTTGCTCACGCTCTCGCACAACTCGGAGGGTCTCGCGGATCGTTACGAGCCGCTCACGTGCTTCGGGGCTTATGTGCTCGATACCGCGACAGGCGAAACGGTCGCCATCATCGCGAAGAAGACCATCCTTGCGACGGGCGGCCTTGGGCAGATTTTCCTGCATACGACCAACGTGCCCGGCAGCGTGGGCCACGGCGTCGCGATGGCGTATCGCGTCGGCGCGCGGCTCATCGATCTCGAATACGTGCAGTTTCACCCGACGGTTTTCGCCAAGAAGAATGCGCCGCGTTTCCTCGTGACCGAGGCGCTGCGCGGCGAGGGTGGGGTGCTGCTCAACGCGCGCGGCGAGCGTTTCATGGACGCCGTCGATCCGCGCGGATCGCTGGCATCGCGCGACGTGGTCGCGCGCGCCATCAAGCAGGAACTCGCGGCGAGCGGCGAACCCAACGTCCTCCTCGATCTCTCCGCAATGAAGCCGGAGTTCATCCGCGATCGGTTTCCGACGATCTACGAGCGCTGCCTGACGCACGGCGTGGACATCTCCCGCGAGCCGATCCCGGTGGTGCCCGCGGCCCACTTCGCGTGCGGCGGGGTGCACGCCGATCTGCACGGGCGCACGAGCGTGCGGCACCTCAATGCCATCGGCGAAACCGGTTGCACCGGTCTGCACGGCGCGAACCGGCTCGCGAGCACGTCGTTGCTCGAGTGCCTGGTGAGTGCGAAGTTTACCGCGCTGGCCGACGGCGCGGACATCGCGCGGGAAAAATTCCGCCTCCCCGCGCCGCGTGAATGGGAGAGCCCGACCCGCGAGGCCGATCCCGTGTTGATTCGGCAGGACATGCTGCAAATCCAGCACACCATGTGGAACTACGCCGGCGTCGTCCGCTCGCCGAAGCGCCTCACGCGCGCGCGCCGCATTTTGATCGAGCTACGCGAGGAGATTCAGAGTTTCTATCGCGGCTGCCGGCTGACGCGCGATCTCATCGAGTTGCGCAACGCAATCCAGACCGCACTGCTCGTCGTCCACGCCGCGTCGCTGAACCCGCGCAGCAAAGGCTGCCACTACGTGATCGAGGAACAGTAGACACCCAAAAACGGGTGGGGGAGGAGCCATTCTCCTTGCGCCGCTCGGACGAAAACGAGCTTGCGACCGTTCACCTCCAGCCAACCTTTCGCGCCGTGGATTCACCCCAATCCAGTCAAACCCACTGGTTCGCCACCGAACTCGCGCCACACGAGCCGGCGCTCCGCGCCTATCTTCACGGCCTCGTCGCGCCGTGCGACATCGACGATCTCGTGCAGGAAACCTACACCCGGCTCCTCCGCGCCCACGAACGCGGCCCCGTCGAGCACCCGCGCGGCCTTCTCTTCGCGACCACCCGCAACGCCGCCCGCATCGGCCTCCTCCGCGAGTGGATCGCGGGACTTGCGCGGTAGCCGCAAATTTTTCCGTGCCCCGACCCCAGAATCTTACCCACCCACGCAAGACCACTTCGCCCTTTTTTACCCACTATGAAATCCTACCCTGACCTGTTTGATCGTCGTGGCCGTTTTCACGGCGCTTTGTTCCCAGCTCTGGCATTCGCCCTCCTCGCTTGTTTCGCCCCGGCGTCCTCCGCCGCCACCGCGCTCACCGGCACCGTCACCAACACCGCGACGGGCCGCGCGCTCGAAGGCGCGCGCGTCACACTCGAGGGCACCGCGCGCGAAACCCTCACCGACGCACAGGGCAATTTCCTCTTCGACGACGTGCCCGCCGGCAGCGCCAAGCTCGCCGTCACTTACACCGGTCTCGATCCAGTCACAGCGCAGGTCGCGCTCGCGCCCGGCGGCGTCACGCGCCGTGATGTCGGACTCACGTCGGGTATCTACAAGATGGACCAGTTCGTCGTCGCCGGCGAACGCGAGGGCAATGCCCAGGCCGTCACGCTCCAGCGCCTGTCCGACGGCGTGAAGAACATCGTCTCCACCGACTCTTTCGGCAACCTCGCCCAAAATCCCGCCGACCTCCTCGTGCGCCTGCCCGGCATCGAGGGCGACACCGTCGATGGCACGATCCGCTATGTGCGCATCCGTGGCCTCAACCAGAACCTCACGACGATCACGATGGACGGCAACCGGCTCGCCGACGCCGCGTCCGCCGGCTCCACGCGCGAGTATCAGTTTCAGACGGTCAGCGCCGACACCGTCGAGCGCCTCGAGGTCGTGAAGTCTCCCACGCCCGATCTGGACGGCGATTCGATCGGCGGCGCGGTGAACATGGTCTCGAAAACTGGCTTCGACACCAAGGGCCGCTTCATCCGCCTCACGGCCGGCCTCACCTACCGACCAATCGACGAGCGCATGACCGGTCTGCCCTACAACTACGCGGTCTCCTACTCCGAGTCGTTCGCCAACAAGCTCGCCGTCTCGATCAACTTCGGCCACCGCCAGCTTTTCACCCCGCAGGACACCGTCACGCAGACCGCGCTCGCGCTCGCCAACGGCGTCACCGGCCCTACCTACACGAACACCGTCAGCTACGTCGACGAGCGGCTGGTCACCTCGCGTTGGGGTGGCGGCGCGCGCCTCGACTACAAGCTCGGCGAGCGCACGCGGCTCTACCTCAGCTCCACGGTGAACCGCCTCACCGATCACGACACGGACCGCATCCTGAACTTCACAAGCAGCGCGGCCGGCGTGGCGCCCGGCTTTTCTGACACGTTCACCACCATTCTGCCCATCGCCGCCAGCACCGTGAACATCCAGGCCGACAACGCCTACAAAGACGCCCGCACTCGCTACCACCAGTTCGGCGCCGTCCACAAACTCCCCGGGCTCGAACTCGACCTGAACCTCTACAAGTCCGACTCCAAGTCCAACTACGCCGGCCAGCGCAATTTTGGCCTCACGGCGCGCGGCATCGGCTTCACCGTCGACCAGCGCGCGCGCGCCGACTTCCCGATCGTCACGCAAAACGCCGGTCCGAGCATCGCGGATCTCGCGAGCTTCACCGACAACCGCTACACCATCAACCGCCGCGCCGGCTGGGACGACTATCGCGGCATCACGCTCAACGCCAAAAAAAGTTTCATCGCGCCGTTCCCGTTTTACGTGAAGGCCGGCGCCAAGATTCGCGAGCAACGCCGCGTGCTCGAGGCCACGCAATGGACCGGCAACTACGTCGGACCCGACGGCGTGCAGGGCCCCAACGCCGCGCGCGGCGGCGTCAACGACGACAACGTCGCGCAGTTCGGCCAGATCGCGCCCGGCCGCCTGCACACCGACGACGTGCGTTTCCCACCCGTGCCCGTCCCCGCATGGCCGGGCTACACCAACAATCTCCTCGACGAGTCCCTCGCGCGCAATCCGACCTACTTTATCCGCGACACGCAGGCCAACATCCAAGCCCAGCTTACCGGCGATCAGAAGTTCGAGGAAAAAATTCCCGCCACCTACCTCATGGGCCACGTGCAGCTCGGCCGCCTCAGCGTGCTGGCCGGCGCGCGCATCGAGTGGACCAAGACGCGCGGCGAGGGCGCCCTCCAAGTGCTCACGACCGAGGAGCGCGCGCGCCGTGCCGCCTTCAGTGGCGCGCTGACCGACGCCGAGATCATCCGCCGTAACCTCGCGGAATTCGGCGGCCGGCAGGTGGCCACCGGCAGCTACCGCAACGTCCTTCCCGGCGCGCACCTCAAGTTTGCGATCACACCGCGCCTCATCGCGCGCGCAAGCTGGGCGACCAACGTCGGCCGCCCCGGCATCGGCCAGCTCATCCCGCGCACCACGGTGAACCTCGATTCCAATCCGCGCACGATCACCACGAGCAACCCGGCCCTCAAGCCGCAGACGGCGAACAACTTCGACCTCGCGGCGGAATATTACTTCGAGCCGGCCGGCGTCGTCTCCGTCGGCGTCTTCCAGAAGGACATCAAGAACTTCATCTTCACCGCCGGCGGACTCACGGTCGGCTCTGGCGCGGATAACGGTTTCGGCGGCGACTACGCCGGCTACGTGCTTACGACCCAATACAACGGCGGCAGCGCCAAGGTGCGCGGCCTCGAGCTCAACTACAGCCAGCAATTCACGTTTCTCCCCGGCTGGCTCGGCGGCTTCGGCGCGTATGCGAACCTCACGCGGATGGAGAGCGAGGGCAACTATGGTGCCGGCAACTCCATCGCGGTCGCAGCAAATCCGAAGGGCAAGGTCGCGGGCTTCAACCCCAGCACTTCCAACGCCGGCCTCTCCTACATCCGCGACAAGGTCACCGTGCGTCTCCAGTGGAACCACCGCGCGCGCTACCTCACGACCTACAACGCCGTGGACTCGCAGCTCGTCTACCGCATCCGCCGCGACACCCTCGACGTGAAGACGCAGTATCAGTTCACGCGCCGCCTCAGCGCCTACCTCGACGTGAACAACGTCCTCGGCGAATACGAGACCGGCAGCGACCGCGGCCCGCGCCCCTCGCAGCGCCGCGTGCTCACGCCCGGCTTCTTCGGCGGCGTCAACGTGCGGCTGTAGTCGCGCCCACGTCGTCCCGGCCGCCGCAGCAGAGAGATAGGGCCGGTGGACACGTCGCTTGAAGTTGCGGCCATCGCCTCGGTGGGCGGGATTCGGTTGCGGCGAAGCCCCTCCGCGCCCCCCGCTGGGTTGGCCCGAGCGTGGTGGGGGTGGAACTGCTTCTGTCGATCCCGACTTTCGCGGGTTCCAGCGCGAGCGTATCTCCCAGTGGTCGGCTCCCTTTAGCTGCGAGCGCCAGCGGGTCGAAATCTGATCCCTTCGTCAGTTCACTTGCAGGCACGCGCAGCTACCGGCTGTTGGCTCGCAGCCAACGGACTGCTGGCTGCCAACCCGATTCTCAACGGCTACTGGCAGATGCACCCTCGAACGCCGCACCAACTCCGCCCTTGAACCACCCGCCTCTTTCCCGCTGCCTGCGTCATCGTCGCGATGCCGCCCCCCACCGACCAAGCCCGCTGGTTCTCCGAAGAGGTCGATCCTCACCGCGGCGCCTTGCGCGCCTACGTGCAGCGCGCGTTCCCCGGCGTGCGCGATGTCGACGATGTCGTGCAGGATTCGCTCCTCCGCATCTGGACCACTCGCGCGAGCCGGCAAATCGGCTGCGCCCGTGCTTTTCTTTTCAAGATCGCCCGCAATCGCGCCCTCGACCTGCTGCGGCACGACCAAGCTTCGCCGCTCGTCGCCGTAAGGGATTTGTCCGCGCTATCCGTGGCAGAGGCTGGCCCCTCTCCCGCCGATGCACTCTCCACCACGGAAAAAATCGAACTCGTCGCCGAAGCGATCGCCGATCTGCCCGATCGTTGCCGTGAGATCGTCGTCCTCCGCAAACTCTCGGGCCTTTCCCAACGCGAGGTCGCCAAGCGCCTCGGTCTTTCCGAACGCACCGTCGAGGTGCAGGTCGCGCGCGGCACCCGACGCTGCGCGGAATTTCTCCGCCACCGCGGCCTGAACGCTTCCGACGCGGTCCTCTGATCATGCCCCACGGCCAGCCCACTCCGCCGCTCTCCCCGGACCACGCGCTCGACTGGCCCGGCCGCACTGCGACCGCTGATGCCGTGCTCGCCGCCGTCGGGCGCCGCGTGCAACGCCGCCGCCAACTCCGCCGGCGCACCACCGCCGCCGTCGCCTCGCTCGCCCTCCTCGTAGTCGCCGGTGCCACTTGGTTTCGCCCCTCATCCAGACCGCCTGCTTCCGCACTCGCAACGGGCGCGACGCTCACCCAACCCACGCGCCAACTCCTCGCCGACGGTTCGCAGATCGAACTCAACGGCGACGCCCAGGTGCGCGTCGAATTTTCCCCGGCGGTCCGTCGCGTCACTGTCGTCCGCGGCGAGGCGCATTTTGAAGTCGCCCACGACACCGTCCGTCCCTTCGTCGTCATCGCGGGCGAGATTTCGGTCCGCGCCGTCGGCACTGCTTTCTCGGTGCGCCTCGCCCCGCGCGACGTGAACGTCCTCGTCACCGATGGCCGCGTCGCCGTCGACCGCGCCACGGTCGATCCTGTCGCCGCGCCGCTGCAACCGCTCGCGTTCGTCGCCAAAGGTGCCGCTGTCGCCGTCGCGCCCACCGATCTCATCCCGAACGCTCCGGCCCCCGTTGTGGTCGAGGTGTCCGGTCTCGAGTTGGCGGAACGACTGGCGTGGCGCGTGCCGCGCCTCGAGTTCAACGACACCCCGCTCCACGAGGCCGTCGCTCTCTTCAACCGCCACGGCAACGTGCGCCTCCGCCTCGCCTCTCCGGCGCTCGGCGATCTGCGCGTCAGCGGCATCGTGCGCGCTGACAATGCCCCGGCCCTCCTGCAGCTCCTGCGCGCCGACTACGGCATCGAGGCGCAGCGCCTCAGCGACGGCGAGTTCGTGTTGAGTCGTCCGCGTTGATCGGGCCTCGGCTCGCCGGTCGCCGATTTGCGTAAGGGATTTTTCGGCTCCATCCGTGGAGACGTTCGACGACGCGCTGCGTCCGCCTCCCACCACATGCCGCGTCCCACGTTCCCTCTTCGCCTGTTTTGGATCTTGGCGCTGCTCTGCGTGCCGGGCCTCCGCTCTTATTCGGCCGACGTGGGCCGGCGTTCCTTCAACTTGCCGGCGGACGACGCGGAAAACTCGCTCCGCCTTTTCGCGACTCAGTCCGGCCTGGAGGTGTTGTTTTCCCGCCCATCGACCGTCGGCGTGCGGACCAAGGCACTCCAAGGCGACTACGCTCCGCGCGACGCGATCGCCCGCCTGCTCGCCGGCACGCCGCTCGTGGCCACAACCGAACCGCGCTCCGGGGCCATCGTGATCAGCCGCCCTCGCACCGCCGCTCCACCGCCGCCCAGTGGTGAGCAGGGTTCCGCGGCTGAACCGCCCAATAAACTTATGACCACCACCTACAAATCCTCCCGGCCGCTCCTCGCCGCTCTCGCCGGTTGGCTCGGTGCCACCACCCTCACCGAAGCGCAGACGGCGCCGGGCGCCTCGTCGGCCGCCGCCGCCAAAGACACCATCAAGTTGGAATCGTTCGTCGTCACCGGTTCCAATATCCCGACCGCCGCCGACGCCGTCGCGGCACCGATCACGATCATCAATCGGGAAGAAATCGAGCGGACCGGCGTCGGTTCCAATCTCCTCGAAGTGGTCCAGACCCGCATGCCCAGCTTCGCCGGCAGCGGCAACCTCGGTGCCACCAACGGCAATATCGCCGGCGGCGCCGCCACCTCGGGCGGCTCGCAGCTCTCACTGCGCAATCTTTCCACCCTCGTGCTGCTCGATGGCCGCCGCTTGCCCGACAGCGGGGCCAGCGCGCGCGGCGGTCGATCCTTCGTGGACGTGAACCAGATTCCGCTGGCCGCCATCCAATCGATGGAGGTCCTCACCGACGGGGCCTCGGCCATTTATGGTTCCGATGCCGTCGGCGGCGTGGTGAACGTAAAGCTGAAACACGACTATCAAGGTCTGGAAATCGGCGGGCGCTACGCCCTCTCCACCCGCGACGGCGACTACTCGCAGCGCTCTGCTTATCTGGTGGCCGGAGCCAAGACCGAACGGCTCAGCCTGACCGTTTCGTTTACGAAGTCCGAAATCACCCCGTTGCTCCAGTCCGAGCGCCCGTTCTCCAATCCGCAGCGCGGCAAATCGGCGACGATCTCCGGTGCCTTGGGCCAATCGTCGACGGCGTTTCCGACGGCGTTTCTGCGACCCAATTTGAATTCCCCCAGCCTCGCCACCCCAACGGGCCCGGCTGCGGTGTTCGCCGACCTGAATGCGTTGGTCGCCTCGGGCATTTATCAAGCCTCGTCCGTCCAACCGATCGCCGACACCTTCGATCTGGCTCCGTTCGTCACGCTCACCATCGAATCGCGCAAACGAGCGATCACGCTCGCGAGCACGGCCAAACTCATCCCGGAGCGGTTCGAACTGTTCGTCGAAGCCATGGACTCCTTGAGTGAAAGCTACTCGCAGCAAGGCGCCCTCGGCATCACGACCGCCGTCCCGGTCAATGCGCCCTACAACCCCACGCGGTCGGCCTTGTTTGCGGCCTTCCGTTACACCCCGGATGTCCGGCGCGCAGACAACTCTGCGCAACTGCGCCGCCTCGTCGGCGGTTTCCGCGGGAAGATCGGCGACCGTTTCCAATGGGAAGCGGGTTACAACACCAACACTAACCGGCTCAAAAATTCGCTGGGTGGTCAATACTACGCCCCCAATCTCCAGCTCGCCCTCGCCGGCGGCTACGATGCGAACGGCAATTCCCAGGTCGGCGGACGCTTCGCCCGGATCTTCCGCAACTACAACGCACCGGCCAACACCACCACGTTGGCGCAATGGCAGGCCGCCATCAGCGCAGCCAACTCCGTCGTCCAACCCGCGATCGACCTGCTCGCGCGTCCGGAGGGAATCGCCCCAGCCGTCTTCGACAATATTCGCGGTGCGACCGCCAATATCTTCGAGGCGGGGCTCACGCAGCTCGACGCCCGCGTCTCCGGTTCGCTGTTCGAACTTCCCGCCGGTCCGTTCGGCGCCGCGCTGGGCGTGGATTTCCGCGAGGAAAAATTAGTCGGCACGCCCGATGAGAATTCGTTCAGCACCGGCCCCACGTCGCGGCGCTGGCAGAACGGAAATTTCTTCGATCCGATTTCGCGCCAGCGAACCATCGATGCCGGCTTTGCCGAGATTCGCGTGCCCGTGACGAGCGAGCGCATGAACCTGCCGGGCTTGCGCCTGCTCGAGCTTTCGGCCGCCTACCGCTACGAGAAATACAGCGACGCTGGCGCTTCCCGCGTTCCGAAATACGGCGTGCGCTGGCGCCCGCTCGGCGACGAACTCACCGTGCGCGGCACTTACTCCGAGGCCTTCGTCGCCCCGTCGCTCTTCGCGCTCTTCGGCCCGACCACCGAGGGCGCTACCGCCGCCGGGGTCATCCAGACAGTTTTTGGCGTGGCCGGTTTCGGTCGACAGCGCTCCGGTGCGAATCCCGATCTCAAGCCGTCCACGGCCAAGACTACTTCCTTTGGCGCGGTCTATTCCCCCAAGGCACTGAAGCGGCTCACCCTCGGCATCGACTACATCGAGGTGAAACAATTTTCGCTCGTCGGCGTGGCCGGTGCGGCCAACATCCTGGCGAGCGTCAATGCGTCCGGGCCGGCGTCACCCTTCATCTCTCAGGTGGCGATCGGTAATTTCCCCATCAGTCCCGATGCGTCGCTGCCGGCGCCCAGTCGCATCACCGCGTCGGGGCAGCTTTCCGCGCTGCTGCTCTCGGGCGTGTCGCCCAACGTCGTTTTCGTTACCGACTCCCGCATCAACATCGCCGGCCAAAGGTTGAAGGCGCTAGATGTGTCGGCCTCCTACGATTTCCCCAAGTCGGAGTTCGGAAAATTCAGCGTCAGCACCGCCGGGACGTTCTTCCTCGACTATCAGTTCCAGGCGCTGCCGACCCAGCGCTACTACGAATACGCCGGGCACGTCACCACCCTTAACGAAGGCCAGGGCACGATTCCCGGGATGAAGTGGTTCACGGCGCTCAATTGGAGCCGCGACCGTTGGTCTGCGACGCTCAACAACACCTACATCTCCAGTGTCGTCGATCTCGGCGCCGGCGGCATCATCTTCGCCGGCAGCACGAGCCTGAAGCGCGTGCCCGTGCCCTCCTACACCTCGTGGGACACGTCGGTTTCCTACGCCTTCAAAAACCTCAGGCTCCCGGGCGGGAACAAATTCCTCTCCGGCCTCAAGCTCACCCTCGGCGTCAACAACGTCGCCGACAAGATGCCGCCGTCCGCCCCGCAGGCCTTCGGCGGCGACGTCGGGGCCGACCTCGGGACCTACAATCCGATTGGTCGACTTTGGTATGTCAGCGCGGCGCTGAAGTTCTAAGGTGATGTCGTGATGAAGCTCTCGGTTCGACTTTTCGTCTCGGTGTTCGCTGCCCTCTGCCTGTCGGCGGCGAGCCGCGGCGCCGAGATTCGGCCCAACATCCTGCTCGTCGTCGTGGACGATCTGCGCTTCGACGATTTTGGCGCGGCGGGCCATCCGTTCGCGCGCACGCCGCATTTCGACCGCGTCGCGCGCGAGGGCGCGCAGTTTAAGAACTTCTTCGCGGTCACGCCGCTGTGTTCGCCGAGCCGCGCCAACATTCTCACCGGCCTCGAAACGCGCCACCACGGCATCCTCGACAACACCGAGCGCAGCCCGCGCAGCCACGCGCTGCCGACCTTCGCGCGCAACCTCCGCGCGGCCGGCTATCACACCGGCTTCATCGGCAAGTGGCACATGGGAAATGATCCCACACCGCGGCCGGGCTTCGACTATTGGGTGGCGATGAAAGGGCAGGGGGAGGTGGCAGACCCCGAGCTCTATGAGAACGGTCGGCTGGCCCGCGCGCCGGGCTACGTGACGGACATTTTCACGCAACGCGCGGTCAGCTTCATTAAACAACCCCGCACCGCGCCGTTCCTGCTGATGCTCTCCCACAAGGCGCTTCATCCGAATAAAGTTCAGCGGGCCGACGGCACCACCGAGGCGATCGGCGAGGGCGGTTTCATTCCCGCCGAGCGGCACAAGACGCTCTACGCCGATGGCCAGCCGCCACGCCGGAAAAATTATGCTGTCCCGCCGACGGGCAAACCCGCCCTCGAGCGCGCCATCCCGGGGGTGAAGCCGCTCGGTCTCGACACCGTGACGCCCGACGAAACCATCCGCGACCGCCTCCGCATGTTGGCCGCGGTGGACGAAGGCCTCGGTCAGATTTTCGCCGAACTGGAAAAACAAGGTGCCCTCGACCGCACCGTCGTGATGGTGATCGGCGACAACGGCTACTTCTACGGCGAACACGGCCTGAGCGAAGAGCGCCGCCTCGCCTACGAGGAATCGATCCGCCTGCCGCTGCTGATGCGTTATCCGCCGCTCGTGCAGGCGGGCGCGGAGCCCGCCGCGATGTCGCTCACCACCGATCTCGCGCCGACGATTCTGGAACTCGCCCGCGCGCCTGCCTTGCCCGGCATCGACGGGCGCTCGCTGGTGCGGCTCTTCACGCGCCCGCCGGCCGACTGGCGCAGCTCCTTCCTGATCGAGTATACGACCGACATCGTCTACCCGCGCATGTTGAAGATGGGCTACGACGCCGTGCGGACCGAGCGCTACAAATTCATCCGCTACCGCGAACTCGCCGGCATGAACGAGCTCTACGATCTCCAGCAGGATCCCTTTGAACTCACCAACCTGATGGGCTCACCTGCCGCCGCCGGATTGCGTCAGCAAATGGAAGCCGAGTTGGCGCGATTGAGCGCACCGGCACGCAACGCCGCAGCGGCAGGAAGCCGCTGACTCGACAACGGCCTGCGTGAGATCTCTCGCCTGCACCGTGACGGAATCGAGGTGGAGCTGCGCGTGGCGCACTCCGCGCTTGATGCGCGCGCGGGTCTCGTATTCGTTGTGGGTGATCGCGATGCCACCCCACACGGATCAGGTAAAATGGTTTACGGATGAAGTCCACCTGCACGATGCGCAGTTGAAAGCGTATCTGCGTGGGTCGTTTCCCAGCGTGCGCGACGTGGATGATGTGGTGCAGGAGTCGTATCTGCGGGTGTGGCGCGCGCGCGCCGAGGGGCCCATCCGTTCTGCCCGGGCGTTTCTATTCACCGTGGCTCGGCGGCTCGCGATCGATGGCGTGCGCCGGCACATCGCCTCGCCGATCGAGGCAGTGGAGGACTTGGGCCGACTCGCCGTGGCCGACGAGGCGGCGGATGTCGCCCGCGAGGCTGAACAACGCGAGCGCGTGGGGATCCTCGGCGAGGCCATCGGCCAGCTGCCGGAGCGGTGCCGGGAGGTATTCTTACTGCATAAGATCCACTGTCTCTCCCGCCGGGAAACAGCGGAGCGACTCGGGCTCGCGGAAAAGACGGTCGAGGTTCAGACTGCGCGCGCGATGGACCGGTGCGGCGAGTTTTTGCGGCGGCGCGGCGTGACGGGGCTTTTTTCCGATGAGTGCAACTGATCCCCATTCGGAAAACGCCCGCGCGGCGGAGGACGCCCTGCGCTGGATGCGTGGTGCTCACGCCGAGACGGCGCTGGTGGCGGAGGTGGGTCGCACCGTGCGCGCGCGCCGGCAGCGCCGCTTGGCGATGCTGACGGGCGTGGCCGCGGTGGCGATGGGACTGTGGTTTTTTGCGGGTATGAAGCGCGACACTGGGGCGCTCGCCGCCCCGACCGCTGTCGTCACGGAACCGCGGCGTCAGATTCTACCGGACGGCTCGGTCGCCGTCCTGCGCGATGGGGCGGAGATCGCGGTCGAATTTTCCGCGTCGGCGCGGCGCGTAGCCCTGCGCCGCGGCGAGGCGCATTTCGACGTGGTGAAGGATCCCTCGCGGCCGTTCGTCGTCAGCTCGCCTGGGTTGGAGGTTCGGGCGGTAGGCACGGCGTTTTCCGTCGGACTCGGCGGAGACGTTGTGGAGGTGCTCGTGACACATGGCCGGGTGGCGGTGGAGCCTGAGGCGAAACCCGCGGCCCTCGTGGATGCCGGGCAGCGTGCCCGCGTGCCGTCCGCCGGGCGGGCGGAGGTGAGGGTGCTTTCCACGGTGGAACTCGCCCACGCGTCTGCCTGGCGCGTGCCGCAGATCGAATTTTCCCAAACGCCGCTGGCCGAGGCGGTCGCCCTGATCAACGCGCGCCTCGCTCCCGCCGGCCAGCGTGGGATTGCAATGGAACCGGCAGACGCGGCGCTGCGTGAGCTGCGGCTGAGCGGGTTTCTCGCGGCCGACAATGGGGAAGGTTTTCTAGGGCTGCTCGAGAGCAACTTTGGCGTTCACGCCGATCGCTCCGGGAGTGGGCTGATCGTGCTACGCTCGAAGCCTTGAGATTTTTCGCTGCCGCGCGAAAGATTCTTGTAAGGCGGGTAGGGGGGGGCGCACGTCTACTCTTTATGTCCCTGTCGATCCGCACCGGCGCCCCTTGGCGTCGGGCTCTCACCCTGCTTATGGCCGGGTCGTGCGCCTCGATCCTGCTCGCCGCGGAGTCGATCCGGCGGGCGTTCGATCTGCCGTCGGGTCGGGCCGAGCCGGCGCTCAAACGGCTCTCGCAACAAGCCGGGGTGCAAATGGTATTCGACAGCCGGCTCGTGAAGGACGTGACCGTTAATGCGGTGCGCGGCGAATTCACGCCTTTGGAGGCGGCGCAGCGGCTGTTGGCGGGCACCGTCCTGCGGGCGCGACGCGACGAACGGAGCGGGATCCTGAGCGTGGAGCGCGAGCCCACGCCTGAGCTGCCGCCTCAAAAAAAAGCCCAGGCGCGCGCTGATTCTCCGCCAGCAACGCGCGCCACAGGCGAGACCGGCCCTCCTTCACCCAACCAAAACCATTTGCCTGAAAACAATCCTATGAAACCCACCAAGACCCTGCTTGCAGCCCTAGTCGGCTGGTTCGTTGCCTCGTCCGCTGTCGACGCTCAAACCGCCACCACGCCCCCGAAGGAGGAGACGGTCCAGCTCTCGCCCTTCGAAGTATTGGCCGAAAAGGATAATGGCTACCGGGCGAACGGCACCCTCGCCGGCACGCGCCTGCGGACCGAACTGAAGGACATCGCCGCCTCCGTCTCCGTCGTCACCAAGGATTTCATGAACGACGTCGGCGCCAACAATCTCGCCGAGCTCCTCGTCTACACGACCGGCACGGAGGTCTCCGGCCTCGGGGGCAACATGTCGAGCTTCGACGTCAGCGCCGGCGGCGTAGATCCCGAACAGGTGAACCGCCAGCCCGCATCGATCGTCCGCATTCGATCCATCGGCTCGGGCTCGCTTTCCGGCTCCGATCAGGCTCGGGACTTTTTCACCACCGACATTCCTTCGGATGGCTACAACATTGATCGCGTCGAAATTAATCGCGGTCCCAATGCCATGTTGTTCGGACTAGGGTCGCCCTCCGGTGTCGTCAACGCCTCGCTCATTAAGGCGGGCCTGCTGCGCAACGCGACTTCCTTCGAGTTCAAGAACGGTCGTTTCGGCTCCCGCCGCGAGGTGCTGGACCACAATCAGGTGCTGCTCAAGAATCAGCTCGCCCTCCGTTTCTCCACGCTCACGGGCGAACAGAACTTCATGCAGAAGCCGGCCTTTGCCCGGAACGAGCGCTACTACGGCACCGCCACCTACAAGCCGTTAGCCAACACCACCGTGAAGGTCAGCACGGAGTATGGTCGCAACATTAACGCCAAACCCGAAAACTGGCTCCCGAATAGTCTCATCGGCAACTGGATTCAAATGGGTAAACCGGCCTACGATCCGACGACTTCGCGCCTGACGTTTCTGGGCACGCCGCCGGATGTCAGCTCGATTATTTACCCGGGTGCGCTGACCAATGGCGCCTTCAATGGCGGGCGCAACGGCACCCTCACCAGCATGTTGACCGACGCGATCTATGTCGTGAACGAGAATCCCAATCTGAGCTCGTTGGGCATCACCGGCTACAAGGAACGGGGGATCATCGGCTATGAGTTTAACAATGCGCGGTTGCACCAGAATTTCCTCACCGCGCCGAACGCGACGAATCCCCTAGTGAACGACGGCATGGTAGGCATCGGCAGTCCGCAAGATTTTATCCGACGCTTAAAGACAGGCCTGACCAGCGCGCCCAACAGCACCAATTGGACGCCCGCCAACATGACTTACAACTTCTGGAAGACTCCGCGGTATGTTGATACGGACATTTTCAACTATTTCACCCAAATGATCGAAGGGCCCAACAAGCAGGAGCGTTCCCGGTGGAAGACCTACAGCGCCACGATTGAACAACGGCTCGGCCGGAATGCCGGCGTGGAGTTTGCCGTCGACTGGCAGTATCTGGATGCGTCCTACAACAACCCCAGCAACTACACCATCAACGTCGACATCAACACCAAGCTGCCCGACGGCGCGACGAATCCCAATTTCGGCCGCCCCTTTTACAGCGCGGTCGGTTGGGCCGCCTCCGAGACGCGCGACCGCAAAGGCGCCCGGGCCACCGGCTACTACGATCTGGATCTCCGGCCGCACGCCACAGGATGGTTGAGCAAGGTCCTCGGGCGGCATGTTTTCACCGGCAACATCAGTTCGGCGGATTACTTCATTCAAAACTTCGGCGGTCGTCCCCTTTACAGCGGGATCGACTACGTCAATTCCGAACAAGCCAGCAATGCCGGCACGACGACGATCGTGAACCGGTCATTTACGGCGGATAAGCGCGCGATTTGGCCGCTTAACTATCTGGGGCCCTCGCTGGTCGGTTCGGCGGACGGGCGAAACGCCGGCATTCAAAACGTGCGCGTGAACACCAGCGCGAACAACTCCAGCTCCATTCTCACCCGCTACTATCAATCACCGGTCATCAATTCGCAGGCCCCGGCGAATTGGCAAGATAAGGCGTTTGGCACCCTTCATAATGCCGGGGTCTGGGACTTCCAGGACGGCAATGGACAATATTCGCTCAACCGTCGGAGCAGCAAATCGCTCTCCAAGGTCATTATCGCGAACAGCCGTCTGTTGGACGACAATCTGATCACCACGCTCGGCTGGCGCAGCGATGATTTCAAGGCCTACGATGCCGGGGCGGTTAATCGCGATCCGAACACCGATCTGACGTTGACCGACTATAAAAATTGGCCGCTCGTGCAGCAGATTCATACGAAGACCAACACGTTTAATTACGGGATCGTTGGGCACCTCCCGCGCTTTATCGCCGAGAAACTGCCCTACGGGGCCAGCGGCTCTCTCACCTACAACAAATCCGACAATAGCTCGCCCACGGCCCCTCGGACCGGTCTGGACGGCAGCGTGATTGCGGCGCCGACGGGCAAAACCAAAGAGTTCGGCGGCCGACTGGGTCTTTTCAACGGCAAGCTCGAATTCCGCGTCATCAACTTCGAGACCACCGCCGCTAACTCGACCAATACCAATCTGCGCAATCCGCAGAATGCGATCCAACGCCAAGTCAACACCACCTACCTGAACATCGCCTCCGGCGCGGCGAACCGCGTCTACACCGACCCACAACCCTACGACACCGGGTCGCCTAGAACCCCGGACGCAGTCATTGCCCAGAAGGCGTGGAACGACTTTTTCGCCGCCCCGTTTGGGAAGCGGTTCCTCGATACGTTCCTCTATAAGAACGTCGGCACGAGTGCGCAGAGCCACGATGATCGCGTCGATGGGGTCGTGTCGACTTCCGACGTCATCGCCAAGGGTTGGGACTACGAAGTGACTTATAACCCGACTAAGAATTGGCGCATTTCCGCGAACGCCTCCCAAGCGGTGGCGATTCGCAGCAACACCGGCGCGGCGCTCAATGAGCTCGGCGATCGGATGACGGCCCTGATGCAAGGACCGGCCGGCAATCTTCCCCAAGGCACCAACTCGACTTCCGCGCTCCGCGACCAGATCGCGCAGCAGGTGGTCGACATCAAAAAGGAACTTGCCCTCGATGGCTCCCCTTCCCCGGAAGCTCGCAAATGGCGCTACAATTTCGTCTCCAACTACACGATCGACGAAGGCCCGCTTAAGAACGTGAAGTTTGGCGGCGCCGTCCGCTGGCAGGATAAAGTCGCGATCGGCTACCCCGTCATCAACGTGCCCATCGGCACCGTCACC
>JANNEY010000352.1:0-12632 GCA_031379235.1 Opitutaceae bacterium
CTGCATCAAATTCCGCAGACGATTGTTGCGGTTGATGACGCGGCGATAGAGATCGTTGAGATCGGAGGTCGCAAAGCGGCCTCCCTCAAGCGGGACGAGCGGGCGCAAATCCGGCGGGATGACCGGCAACACTTCCAATACCATCCACTCCGGACGGCTCTTCGAGTGAATGAAGCCTTGGATAACCTTGAGGCGTTTCGAGAGCTTCTTTTTGATCTGCTTCGATTTCGTTGCGCGCATCTGCTCCTGCAGCTCGGCCACGGTCGCCTCCATATCGGTCTTCACGAGGGCATCGCGGACCGCTTCAGCACCCATCTTCGCGACGAACGAGTCGTCACCATATTCCTCCAAAGCCGAACGATATTCGGCGTCGGTCAGGAGTTGCTTCATCTCAAGCGGGGTCTTGCCCGGATCGATGACCATGTAGTTCTCGTAGTAGATTACGCGCTCAAGGGAGCGGGCAGTCATGTCCAGCAGAAGGCCGAGGCGGCTCGGCATGGACTTGAGGAACCAGATGTGCGCCACCGGCACCGCGAGCTCGATGTGGCCCATGCGCTCACGACGGACGCGCGCAATGGTCACTTCAACTCCGCAGCGATCACAAACGACATCCTTGTATTTGATGCGCTTGTATTTTCCGCAGGCGCACTCGTAGTCGCGCACCGGCCCGAAGATCTTTTGGCAGAAAAGACCGCCTGGCTCGGGCTTAAAGGTGCGGTAGTTGATCGTCTCGGGATTCTTGACCTCACCCTTGGACCATTTGCGGATGGTCTCGGGGGAAGCGACGGTGATGGACACGCAGTCGAACGCGGCGGCCTCGTCGCCAATGGCTTCGCGAGCCTCGTTGCGGGCGGCGCCGGAAGTGTCGTTGGGTTGAATCATTTTAGTGTCTCCCTGAATTTATGTGAAAGGATGAAGGCAAACAGAGCAGCGGTTAGGAACCGTAGCTCAGGGCATCGCGCTTCTGGAGCTTGATATCCAATCCGAGGGACTGGATTTCCTTGATGAGCACGTTAAACGATTCGGGCGTGCCGGCCTGGAGCGTGTTGTCGCCCTTGACGAGCGACTCGTAGATCTTGGTGCGGCCCTGCACGTCGTCGGACTTGACGGTGAGCAGTTCCTGCAACGTGTGCGCGGCACCGTAGGCCTCGAGCGCCCACACTTCCATTTCGCCGAAGCGCTGGCCGCCGTATTGGGCTTTGCCGCCCAACGGCTGCTGCGTAACGAGCGAGTAAGGACCGACCGCGCGCGCGTGAATCTTGTGTGACACAAGATGGTTCAGCTTCATCATGTAGATGTAGCCGACGACAACCTCCTGGTCGATTTTCTCGCCGGTGCGGCCATCGTTGAGCGGACTCTTGCCGGACATGGGCAGCTTCGCGTCCTTGAGATATTCACGGACTTTCTTTTCCGGAATACCGTCGAACACAGGCGTCGCCACCTTGATCCCGAGCTTTTTGCAGGCCCAGCCCAAGTGCGTCTCAAGCACCTGACCGACGTTCATGCGTGAAGGCACGCCGAGGGGGTTCAGGCAGATTTCGACGGGAGTGCCATCCGGGAGGAACGGCATGTCTTCTTCGGGCACAATCTTGGCGACCACACCCTTGTTACCGTGACGGCCGGCCATCTTGTCGCCGACTTCGAGCTTCTGCTTCGTCGCGATGTAGACCTTGACCTGCTTGATCGCGCCGTCGGCCGAGCCTTCGCCCGCCTCGATGGAACCGATCTTGCGTTCGCGGTCGCTCTCCAGCTCGTCGAACTTCGTCTGGTAGCTGCCGATGATCTCCATGATCTTGATGCGAACCGGGGACGGGTCGATCTGGACGTGCTTCGAGACGGCGGCAAGTTTACGCAGGAGCGTCTTCGTGATCTTGCGGTTGGCCGGGATGATGATCTCACCGGACTCGCCGTTGATGACATCGAGCGGAATTTTTTCGCCGAGGAGGATATTGGAAAGCGCTTCGGTCAAACCCTCGCGGAGTTTGTCCATCTGCGTCTTATACTCTTCTTGAATCTGCTTCGCCTGACGACGGCGATCGGACGGGGAGAGCTTCTCCTCCTGGTTGTCGATGCGCGAGGAGACCTTCACGTCCATGATGATGCCGGTGACACCGGACGGGACGATGAGGGAGGTGTCCTTCACGTCCGCGGCCTTTTCGCCGAAGATCGCGCGGAGGAGCTTTTCCTCGGGGGCGAGTTCGGTTTCGGACTTCGGGGTGATTTTGCCGACGAGGATGTCGCCGGGCTTCACTTCGGCACCAATGCGGATGACGCCGTTGTGATCGAGGTTCTTGAGGGCCTCTTCACCAACGTTCGGGATGTCGCGCGTGATTTCTTCCGGCCCGAGCTTGGTGTCGCGCGCGGTGACCTCGAATTCCTGGATGTGGATCGAGGTGAAGATATCTTCGCGGAGCACTTTCTCGGAGATGAGAATGGCGTCTTCGAAGTTGTAACCGTTCCACGGCATGAACGCGACGAGCACGTTGCGACCGAGGGCCATCTCGCCCATGTCGGTCGAGGGACCGTCGGCGATGATCTGGCCGGCCTTGATCTTCTGGCCCTGCTTGACGATCGGTTTCTGGTTGAAGCACGTGCCGGCATTCGAGCGCATGAATTTCCTCAGCTCGTAAACGTAGGTGTGCGTCTTCGGCTCGGTCTTCAGGTTGCGCGGGAGCTCGCCATCTTTGGTGACGACGATGCGCTTCGCATCAACCGAAGCGACGATACCGGCCTCTTCGGCTACAACAACGATCTTAGAGTCGCGGGCGACGCGCTCTTCGATGCCGGTGCCGACGAACGGCGCCTCAGCTTGGAGCAACGGCACGCCTTGACGTTGCATGTTGGCGCCCATGAGCGCGCGATTCGCATCGTCGTGCTCGAGGAAGGGAATCATGCCCGCGGCGATCGAGATGACCTGCTTGGGCGAGACGTCCATCAGGTTGACCTCAGCGGCGGCGACTTCGAGGAAGTTACCGTCCTGACGAACCGTGACTTTGCCAACGAAGTGATTCTTGTCGTCGATCTCGGAATTGGCCTGGGCGATGACTTTGCCCTCTTCCTGGTCGGCGGTGAGATACTCAATCTTGTCGGTGACGCGGCCGTCCTTCGCGACGCGATAAGGCGTCTCGATGAAGCCGAACTCGTTTACGCGGGCGTAAGTCGAGAGAGAGTTAATGAGGCCGATGTTCGGACCTTCGGGAGTCTCGATGGGGCAGATGCGGCCGTAGTGCGACGGATGGACGTCGCGGACTTCGAAGCCAGCACGTTCGCGGTTGAGACCGCCCGGCCCGAGCGCGGAGAGGCGGCGCTTGTGCGTGACCTCGGCGAGCGGGTTGATCTGATCCATGAACTGCGAGAGCTGTGAACGCGCGAAGAAATCGCGGATCACAGTCGTCAACGCCTTGGGGTTGATCAGCTTCTGCGGGGTGATCGAGTCGACGCTCTGGTCATACATCGTCATGCGCTCGCGGACGAGGCGTTCCGTGCGGCTGAGGCCGACGCGGCACTGGTTGGCGAGCAGTTCGCCGACGGTGCGGACGCGGCGGGAGCCGAGGTGATCGATGTCGTCGACGACGCCGACGCCACGCTTGAGGCGGACGAGATACTTCGTGGCGGCGACGATGTCGGCGCTCTCGAGAATGCGCTGCTCAAGCTCGGCCTTGAGGCCAAGCTTCTGGTTGACCTTGTAGCGACCCACGCGGCCGAGGTCGTAGCGCTTCGGATCGAAGAAGAGGCGCTTGAGCAGGGCCTTGGCGTTCGCGGTCGTCGGCGGCTCACCGGGACGGAGGCGCTTGTAGATTTCCTTGAGCGCTTCCTCCTCGTTACGAGTCGGATCTTTTTTCAACGCGCGGATGATCGCGCCCTCGTCGATCGAGGTGTCGATCACGCGGAGAATGGTGATGTCATGCTTCTCGAAGGTGCGGACAATCGCCTTCGTGAGGGGCTCGAACGCGCGCGCGAGGACGACGCCCTTCTGGGCATCGATGGCGTCTTCAACGAGGACGAGCGTGGAGACGTTCTCCAAGTCGAGCGCCTTGGAAACCTTCAGATCCTTGATCTCGTAGAAGAGGTTCAGCAGGTCGATGTCGCTCGAGTAGCCGATGGCGCGAAGCAGCGTCGTGATGAGGAACTTCCGGCGACGGCGGCGGCGGTCGAGGTAAACGTAGAGCAGATCGTTGTTGTCGAACTGCACTTCGAGCCAAGTTCCGCGGTCGGGAATGATGCGGAAAGAGTGGAGCGGCTTGCCATTCGGGTGCGGCGTGACTTCGAACGCGATGCCGGGCGAACGGTGGAGCTGGGAGACGACGACGCGCTCGGCGCCGTTGATGATGAACGAGCCGCGCTCGGTCACCATGGGGATTTCGCCCATGTAGATATCCTCGTCCTTGATGAAGTCTTCCTCACGGAGGCGGAGCTTCACGTAGAGCGGCACCGAATAGGTGATGCCTTCGCGCAGGCACTCTAGCTCCGTATTCTTCGGATCACCGAGATTGTAGGAGACGTATTCGAGTGTGAGGCGCTCGTCGTAGCTCAGGATCGGGAAGACCTCGCGGAAGACGGCCTCAAGGCCCTGGGGCTTGCGCTGTTTCTCAGGGATGCCCTTCTGGAGAAAGTCGAGATACGAGGTGATTTGAATCTCGATGAGATTCGGCGGCTGGATCACTTCGCGGAGCTTGCCGAAGTTTACGCGTTCGGTGTGGTTACGGTCGGCCATGAGAATATCCCGGTGAAGAATTACGAAACGGAAGAAGAACGCAGCGCCGACGAGGGGTCAGCGAGCGCGACTGGCAACAGGCAAAAGAACGAAAAATGAAAAGGCAAAAGACAGGCCGCGCGAGCGCACGGCCTGTCCTGAAAAAACCAGAAGTTGTGCGAGTGAAATCGCCAAGCTTCGCGGTGCTTTACTTGAGTTCGACCACGGCACCCGCCGCCTCGAGCTTCTTCTTGATGTCCTCGGCCTCGGCCTTGGGAGCGTTCTCCTTGACGGGCTTCGGCGCACCCTCGACGAGGTCCTTGGCTTCCTTGAGGCCCAAGCCGGTGATGGCGCGGACTTCCTTGATGACGCCAATCTTGTTCGCGCCGGCAGCCTTGAGGATAACAGTGAACTCAGTCTGCGCCTCAGCGACGGGAGCGGCAGCAGCGGCACCACCACCCGCGGGGGCGGCAGCAGCGGCGGCGGACACGCCCCACTTGCCTTCGAGGTCTTTGACCAGGGCGGCGAGTTCGATAACCGACTGGCCGGACAGCCACTCGATGACTTGATCTTTGGTAACGTTACTCATGTTGATTTCTCCTGGGCTCGGTTAGCGGTTTCGGGAAATGAAACACGTTTAAGGGACGTATCCCCTAGCCTACCCCGTTGGATTTTTGGCTCCACGAATCACGCGGCGAAAAGACGCCACGCGATCGCGAAAATGGTTTGGGTTGAAGGTGACTTAGGCGGCCGGAGCAGCGGTCTGCTCCTTCTTGACCTTGGCATCGAGCACGCGGACGAAAGCGGCGGCATTGCTCTTGAGGAGTCCGAGGAACTGCGAACGCAGCGCATCGAAGGGCGGGAGGTCGGCGATCTTTGCAAGATCGGCGGCGGTGATCAGCTTCTTGTCGATCACGCCCACCTTAATCTCGAGCTTCTGCTTGTCCTCGAAAAATTTCTTTAGGATCTTCGCGACGCCGGCGGAATTCTTGCCGCCGACAATCACGGCCGTGGGTCCGATCAGAGCGGACTCGAACTCGGGCAGCCCGAGCGCCTTCGCCGCGACGCGGAGGGAGCTATTCTTGACGACGTGAAACTCGGCCTTTTCGGCGGCGAGCTTCTTGCGCAGATCAGCGGTGTCGGCCACAGTCACCTTCGAGAAATTCGCGAGGATGACGTAGTCGGACTTCTTGAGGTGCGTATCGACTTCGGAAATCAGGTATTGTTTTTCTGCTCTCATGGGCGGGCTCCTCAGTATTTGCTGAATTCGGTGGAAGCGACTTTCACGCTCGGGCTCATGCTCGAGGAGATGGTGACGCCCTTTATGAACTGGCTGCCCTTGAAGGTCGCAGGCTTGGACTTGCCCACCGCTTCAAGGACGACCGCGGCATTTTCCAGAATTTGCGCCGCAGTGAACGAGCGTTTGCCAACGCCGACACCGATGTTCGCGGTCTTGTCCATTTTGAACTCCACACGGCCGGCTTTGACGGCCTTGATGCCCGCGGGGATATCGTCAGTGACAGTGCCCGCTTTCGGATTGGGCATGAGGCCCTTGGGACCTAGAACGCGCGCGAGCGTGCGGACCGTCTTCATGGCCTCGGTCGTCGCGATCGCGACGTCGAATTCGAGCCAGCCGTCGCTGACTTTTTTCATCAGGTCGGCGAGTCCCGCCTCGTCCGCGCCAGCAGCGATGGCCTTCGGCGCATCGTCAGTGAAAACGATGACGCGGACTTTCTTACCGGACCCGTTGGGGAGCGGCGTGGTCCCACGGACGTTTTGCTCGCCGGAGGCGGCATCAACGCCGAGAGCGAAAGAGAGCTCGACGGTCTCGTCGAACTTCGCCTTCGGGAACTTCGCAAGAATCTCTACCGCTTCCTTGAGCGGGTAGTCCTTGGTGAGGTCAGCGACCTTGATGGCGCTGTTGTATCGTTTGCTGTGCTTTTTTGCCATTGTGACTCCTTGCGGTGCGAACGTCCCGGATGAGACTCCCGCGGTGAGCTGGGTTTTCGTTGTCGTAGGTCGCTTACCGATCTGCGCTCGAAGCGCGGGCCAGCTTGCCGCCTACAAAATTAGTCGACGACCTCGATGCCCATGTTGCGGGCGGTGCCGGCGATGACCTTGATGCCGGCTTCGGGAGTCGTGGCATTCAAGTCGGCTTTCTTGAGGTTATAGATCTCAAGGAGCTGCTTCTTCGTGACCTTACCAACCTTGTCCTGATTGGGCTTAGCCGAACCACTCGCGATGTTGGCGGCCTTCTTGAGGAGGACCGAAGCTGGCGGTGACTTGAGGATGAACGTGAAGCTCTTGTCCGAGAACACCGTGATTACCACGGGGAGAATCATCCCGTTTTGGTCCTTGGTGCGGGCGTTGAACTCCTTGCAGAACGCCATGATGTTGACGCCTTGCGCACCGAGCGCTGGACCGACCGGGGGAGCGGGATTCGCAGCCCCGGCGGGCAACTGGAGGCGGATGTAACCTTGGATCTTCTTGGCCATGTTAAAAAATATTTGGTGTTAGCAAAAACAGTTCACTCAGTAGAGCGCTGAACCTGCCAGTATTCGAGTTCGACCGGGGTGAAACGGCCAAAGATGGAAACGGAAACCTTGAGCTTACCACGATCCGGATCGATCTCGTCGATGCGGCCGGTGAGGGACGCAAATGCGCCATCGGTAATCTTCACTTCCTCGCCTACAGTGTATTGCACCTTTGGCACTTCCTTGCCGCTGGCGGCCTCGATTCGGGCGTAGATTTCATCGATCTCGGTTTGGCGTAAAGCCGCCGGACGATCTCCACCGACGAAACCGATCACGCCAGTGGTCTCCTTGACGAAATACCACGGCTTGTTGATCAGCTTCTTGTCGTCACCGAAAAGCTTCGCTTGGATGAAAACGTAGCCCGGGTAGAGCTTGCGCACCTTGGTGGATTTTTTGCCACCTTTGACTTCGGAAACGACTTCGGTTGGCAGCAGGATCTCGAAGATATGATCGTCAAGTTCCTCGGCCTTTTTAAACCGCTCGATGTAGAGCTTCACCTTGTTCTCCTGACCGGAGAGCGTATGAAGCGCGAACCACTGGGCGCCAGCGGGCGCGGTCGTTTGGGTGGGCATGATGCGGAGCGCGAGGACTTTAGCTCACCCAAGAGGTGAACAAATCGACGACCTGATAGAGCGAGAAATCGCTGATGCTGGTGAACAGACCAAGAATAACTGCGGCCACCACCACCACGATGGTGGAGTCGCGCAGCTCAAGCTTGGTTGGCCAAGTCGCCTTCTTCAGCTCTTCGATCATTTCACCGACGAAGAGACGGATGCTGCGGAAAGGGTTTTTCATTCGGAAAATAGCTGGCAGGCGCGGAGGGAATCGAACCCCCAACCAACGGTTTTGGAGACCGCTACTCTACCAATTGAGCTACGCGCCTGTTTTTGGTCCTTTAGACGACACAGCCGAGGCACCCTTGCGAGGCCTCGGCGAGTCGGCGTTGGAGAGTTATCGAAGCGCTTATTCGATGATCTCGGAGATACGGCCGGCACCGATGGTGCGGCCGCCTTCGCGGATGGCGAATTTTTGAGTCTTCTCCATCGCGATGGGCACGATGAGGTCGATTTCGACCGCGATGTTGTCGCCCGGCATGATCATTTCCACGCCCTTCGGCAGGTTGACGATTCCGGTGACATCCGTCGTGCGGAAGTAGAATTGCGGGCGGTAGCCGTTGAAGAACGGCGTGTGGCGGCCACCCTCGTCCTTCGAGAGGACGTAGATTTCAGCCTTGGCCTTCTTGTGTGGCGTGATCGACTTCGGCGCCGCGAGGACCTGACCGCGCTCAATGGCCTCTTTTTCGATGCCGCGGAGGAGAATGCCGACGTTGTCGCCCGCCTGGCCGCTGTCGAGCAGCTTGCGGAACATCTCGATGCCGGTGACAACGGAGGTGACGGTGTCCTTGAGGCCGACGATCTCGACGGACTCGTTGACCTTGATGACGCCGCGCTCGATACGTCCCGTGGCCACGGTGCCGCGGCCGGTGATCGAGAACACGTCTTCGACGGACATGAGGAAGGGCTTGTCCATCTCGCGGACCGGCTCGGCGATCTCGCTGTCGATGGCGTCCATCAGCTCAGCAAACGCCTTCTCGCCCTCAGGCGTGCCAGCGAGGGCTGCGGTGGCAGATCCACGGACGATCTTGGTGCCCTTACCGTCGAACTGATACTTCGTGAGAAGGTCGCGGATTTCCTCTTCGACGAGCTCAAGGAGGTCAGGGTCATCGATCAGGTCGACCTTGTTCAGGAAGACGACGATCTTCGGCACGCCGACTTGGCGAGCGAGGAGAACGTGCTCCTTGGTCTGAGGCATCGGGCCATCGGCCGCGGAAACAACGAGGATGGCGCCATCCATCTGGGCCGCACCCGTGATCATGTTCTTGACGAAGTCAGCGTGGCCGGGGCAATCGACGTGCGCGTAATGGCGCTTGGTCGTCTCATACTCTACGTGCGCCACGGAAATCGTGACGGTTTTGGTAGCGTCACGAACGGTGCCGCCCTTCGCGATATCAGAATAGGCCTTGAGCTCGGCCAGACCCTTGCGGGACTGCACGGCCAAGATGGCGGCGGTGGTGGTCGTCTTGCCGTGATCGATGTGACCGATCGTGCCGACGTTCACGTGCGGTTTTGTGCGGGCGAATTGGGCTTTAGCCATGGGAGACGGATGTTTGGGTGATGATGAAATGCGACTTCTAGAAGTTTAACGTCGCCGAAGCCTGAACCGACGTGTTTTCTGACCCTGGAGCCCAGAAACGGATTTGAACCGTCGACCTCCCCCTTACCAAGGGGGTGCTCTACCAACTGAGCTATCTGGGCAGAACAAGGAAGTGCCAAAAAACGAAAAGAGCTGTTGAACGTGCAAGCCGCGTTTGGCACCGTCAACAGCAAATTAGGTCGTTTCGTAAAAATTCTATGGCGCGACAGTAATCCGGTAATAACCCGGTGTTAGGCGTGAGCCGATTCGAAAAGTCTGCGTGAGGTAGGTTTTGAAATGTAAATCCACCTCCTCGACTCGCGATCCATCGGTGAGCACGAGCGGGCTGGCCAAACCTGCGGCATCAACAACGGCCAGAAATTCGAGCGGGGACCAAGGTTTACTTCCGAGGGCGTTCGGGCGAGCCGTCACGGGCAGAGCCTTAACCAGCACTTTCTCGCCGTTACTTAACGCGGTCACTTCCACAAACCCACCCCTACCTTCCATGCCGTGGATTTCGATTCCACGTCGCCCAAATCCCAATAGCGGCGCTTCCGCCGACTCGATAGACAAGGTATCGGCCGCTTCAGCTTTTTCAACCGATTTGCCCGCCAGCATCGCAATCGGCGGGAAAGCTCCTGACACCTGTGGAGCTGCATCACCGAAACTCCATTTCGGATTTTCGTGGTCTAAAACCGTGCGCCCCGGCTCACGCTTCGGCTGCGGCAACGAAGCGTTTCGATTGGTCGCGAGAAAGAGAGGACGCAGATCCCGCATTTCGGTCTCTTGCCTTAAGAGTTCGTCCGCCTGTCCAGCTCGCGCGAGTTCAACAGTGGATTTAGCCGAGGGCAGCGGCAACGACGACGGTGCGGCCGGAAATCGAAACAGAAAAAACGCCCCGCCCGCCAAGCTCAAGGCCCCGAGCGCGGCGGCGAACCAATGCCCACGGTCACTAGTAGAGCCGGAACTCAAATTAACGCCCTCCTTCCCTAGCCTTACCCGGTGTTTCACTTTCACCCGCGGCCCACAGCACTTCAAATCCCGCCGCCGACGCCGCACTCGAGATTTCGGCCAAAACTGAGATTTGCCCGTCGGCGCTACCGCGCACGAGCAGCAGGGACTTCCGCGCTGGATCCTTTTTCTGCTGGAGCAGCCATCCCTTGAGCTCACTCAGCTTACGCTGGCCATCAACGGTGAAAATCTGCTCGGAGTTAATCACACTGATCACATGCGTCGGCGGCCGAGCATTGCCATCGGCGCCCGGCACCGTCGGCAACCGGAAGTTCAAGCTCATCCCGGGAGCCAGCACGAAATGTGAACCAAACAAACCAAAGAACAGCGCCAGCAGCCCGCCGTTCACAAAAAACAGCCAGTCGAAACTCCGTGGCTCCGGCCGTAGCCGAGCCGCCAAATCGAGCGGCCGCGTAATCATGGCTTCGCCACCGCCGTCGGGGCAGCGGCATCAGGCGCCGGGGAAATCCCGCGATACTCCGTCAGCAGGTATTTCATGATCTCATTGCCAGACCATTCGACGTCGCGGACGATCGATCGCACGCGCGCACTCAGGAAGTGATGGGCGAGGTGCGCCGGAATCGCGAGCATGAGGCTGCCCGCGACCGCGAGCAGCGCCTGCCACATCCCACCGGCCAGCACACCCGCAAGCGCGTAGTGCCCACCCTGCTCAAATGCCCGGAAAGTCGTCACCATTCCAAGCACGGTGCCAAGTAAGCCCACGAGCGGCGCAACCTGCGCGATCGCACCAATGGCACCGAGTCGACGCTCGAGCGCCGGTAGCTCGACGATGGCGGCTTCCTGCACATGAAACCGCATCGTCTCTGCCGGTGCCTCGGCCTGGAGCAACGCCGCCTTCACGACCGCGGCCACCGGGCCCGGTGTTTCTTCGCACACCGTAAGCGCCTCGACGAGCCGCCGCTTCGCCAAAATGTTTTTGATCCCTTCGACAAACGCTTTCGCGCGGATCTGCCCGCGATGCAGGAACAGCACACGTTCAATGCAGAGCATCAAACCGCCCAGGCCGAGCGCCAGCAGCACCCACATCATCGGGCCTCCCCTGGCCAAGAGCGTGAAATCGAATCCGGACATTAGCGTGAGACTTGGGGTTGCACCTCGCGCGGCAAACTCGAAAGCGCACGTCTCATGGATTCACCTTCGGCGCCGCGGCGCCCGCCTGTTGCAACCGCGTCCGCGCCATCGCCTCGCCAAAGGGCAGCTGTTTCTGAAGCAACAGTTGATAGGCCGCCTTGGCATCATCGGCGCGGCCGCGCTTCTCCAGCAAATCACCCAAGTCGAGCAGCGTGCGCGCGAGCCAGTAGGGGCGCGTCGCGTCCGGCTCCGTCGGGGCTTTCTCCGCGATGAGAAAAGGCGCCACCACATCCTGCCACCAAACTTTCCCCGCCTCATCGGGCTTCCCGCGGCGCGCGAGCAAAGCCCCGAGCTTGTAGCCGGCCTCTACGCGCACATCGCGCGGGGCATCGAGCCGATCCCGCAGCTGTTCGTAGTATTGCTGCGCCGCATCGGTGTGCGCCGTCGAGGGCGCGACGTCGGCGGAAGATTGCGCATTGTGGCAATCGGCGAGCGCCAATTGCGCGAACACCACGTCGGGCCGCTGGGCGTAGCGGTTGACCAAATCCTCATAGGCGCGCTGCGCTCCCGGAAAATCTCCGCGCTGGCGGTAGATATGCCCCTGCCGCAGACGCGCGTCAAAGACGAGCGACTGATCCGCCGCCGCCGTCCGGTTCATCACCAGATCCTCGATGCGCTTGTTCGCCTCCTGCAGATTCTCGTCCCGGCCCAGCCGCTCCGAGAGCAGCGCGAGGCGATAGAGCGCGAAGGGCACATACTCGCTGTCCTTGTAGGCGGGATTATCCGTCAGCTTGATCAGGCGGTCACGGGCCTCGGCGATTTTATCCTGCGCCGCATAGTGCTCCGCCTCGATGAGGTAGGAGTTGATCGCCGCATCGAGCTTCGGATGCTCCGCGCGCAACCGGCCGAGCGTTTCAAGGGCCGCCGCTTCGCGCCGGAGCGCAAATTCCGCGCGGGCCCGCAACAGCATCGCCCCCGAGGCAATTTCCGCCTTGAGCGTCGCGTCGACCTCCGGCGGCGCGGCGAGCAGCGCCTCGACAAATCCGATGGTCTGCTCGGGCTGGTTGTTGTCGAACGCCAGTCGCGCCTGCAGCCACGCGATGCGCGCG
>JANNEY010000375.1:0-11959 GCA_031379235.1 Opitutaceae bacterium
CAACCCCGCCGGGGGGGGGGGGGTGGTTTTTTTTTGTGGGGCGGTGTGTGGGGGGGTTTTGGGGTGGGCCGGGGGCCCCCGCGCCGGTTTGTGGGGGCGTCCGGGGGGGGGGCCCCCGCGTCCCCAACCGATCCTCGAAAAACCTGAAAACCATGTTTCAGCCCACCTCAACCTCTCATGAGCTTCCCCCATCCTGCGACTCACCTCGTCTTGCTTCCTCCGGCGTGCGCGCGCCCGCTCCGCCCAATGAGGTGCCTCAGGGAAACCTGAGTTGCCGCGCGCGCGAGCGAGGCCGCGCAAGGTGTTTGAGCCGTCGGTGCGACGCGCACGGCTTTCCGGGTTGGGTAGGGGCGTGGCTCGTCCACGCCTCAGGGCGCGCACGAGGCGCGCCTCTACGACGGGCCGGCCAAACCGGGAAGCCATGGCGCAACCCGCCTGCCCGGCACGGCGGGGCAAAAAAGAAACTGCGATTTGGGTGATACCCGCGGGCGTGAAATCACGCTTTAGGAGCTGTCGGGCAGCCATGGCCGCGCGGCCCGACCATTTTCACCTCCGCTGCTCCCCTCCCTCCCATGAAGTTCCTCGTTCTCCTTGCTTCCCTCGCCCTGCCCGCTCTCGTCCACGCGCAGACGCGCTACACCATCACCAACGTCGGCCCCGGCGGTTTTGACGCTGCGATCAATGCCTCTGGCACAATCGTCACCACTATCAATAATCAGGCCGTCATTTATTCTGGCGGCTCCGCCTCCCCGGTGCCGGGGCTGACCCTTCCGGCCACCGACATAGTTTCCTCAATCGCAGGCATAAACGCCTCCGGCGCCGTCGCCGGGACTTCCCGCGACGCAAACGGCCGTTTTTCCGCTTTCATCGTGGCCGGCGGCGTTCTGACCAATCTCGGCAGGGGCGTCGCAGGCGGAATCAACGATGCGGGCACCGTCGCGGTCTATGGTGGTGGTGTATCGAATTCCGGCGATCACCTCCGCTCGGCCAGCGGCGTAATTACCCCGCTGCCGGCACCGTTCGACGGCGCTCTCTACCTCTACGGCCTCAACGAGGCCGGCACGGCCGTAGGCTACTTTTCCGGCGACCAAGGCCACCGCGCGGTGCTGGCCACTCGGGCGGGCTTGACGCAACTCGGCACCCTCCCGGGCGGCCGCCAAAGCGAAGCCTACGCCATCAACTCGGCCGGGGCGGCGGTGGGCTTTTCCACTACGCAGGGCTTAAACGAGCGGCGCGCGGCCCTCTTTTCCGGCGGCACGGTAACCAACCTCGATCCGACCGGGACGAGCGGCAGCGTCGCCTACGCGATTAACTCGGCCGGCACCGTAGTAGGCGACGGGGCCAGCATCTTGAACGGCCGCCCGACCTTCGTTTACACCGCCGCCACCGGGCTCGTGGACCTCAGCACCCTCGTCAACAATCTGGCCGCTTCCGGTTTCACGTCGCTCCTGTTGGCCAGGGCGATCAACGATGCCGGTCAGATCGTCGGCTTCGGCACGGTCGGCGGCGTCACGCGCATGTTCCGCCTCGATCCGGTGGCGGGGCCGGCGGTGCCACCCGCCATCACCACGCAGCCCGCGGCGCTGACGGTCGCGGCGGGGGCGAGCGCGACGTTCTCCGTCGCGGCGACGGGCTCGCCAACGCCGACTTACCAGTGGCGGCGCGACGGCACGAACATCGCCGGGGCCACCGCGGCCACACTCACGCTGAACAACCTGACGACTGCGAACGCCGGCACCTACACCGTCGTAGCCTCCAACGCGACTGGCAGCGTCACGAGCAACGCCGCCGTCCTCGTGGTCGCCCCGCTCTCCACCGTCGCCCGGCTGAGCAACCTCTCGATCCTCACGTCGCTCGCGGGCGCGAACGACTCGTTCACGCTGGGCTACGTCGTCGGCGGCGCGGGCACGAGCGGAACCAAGCCGCTCGTCATCCGCGCAGTCGGCCCCTCGCTCACGCCGCTCGGCGTGGGCGGCGCGCTCGCCAATCCGAAATTGGAAACCTTCGCGGGCGCGACGAAGACGGGTGAAAACGACAACTGGGGCGGGGGCACCGCGTTGTTCAACGCGATGGACGCGGTCGGCGCTTTCCGGTTCACGGGTCCGACCTCCCTCGACGCCGCGGTTGCGACCAGCGTCGCCCTCGGCGACAATTCCGTGAAGGTCACGCCCGTCGGCAATCTCAGCGGGGCCGTCATCGCGGAAATCTACGACGGGCATCCGACCGCGGCCTTCTCGGTCGCGACGCCGCGGCTCGTCAACGTCTCCGTCCTGAAAAACATCGGCACGAGCCTGACCGCCGGCTTCGTCATCGGCGGCACGGGCTCGCGCACCCTGCTGATCCGCGCCGTGGGCCCGACGCTCGGCGCCGCGCCCTTCAACGTCCCCGGCACCGTCGCCGACCCGCAGCTCGCGCTCTTCAACTCCGCCTCCGCCCGAATTGGCGAGAACGACAATTGGGGCGGCACGGCCGCGCTCAGCGCGGCGTTCACCGCGGTCGGGGCGTTTCAACTTTCCGGCCCGACCTCGCGCGACGCCGCGCTCCTCGCGACGCTCACGCCCGGCAACTACACCGTGCAGGTCTCCGGCGTCGGCGGCACCACCGGCACCGCTTTGGTCGAAGTTTACGAAGTGCCGTAGGCGCAAGCCAACGTTGCACCGCGCCTCTGGAAGCGCGAGCGTCGCGCCATGCCCCAGACACCATCGCTCGCGCTCGAATGGCGCGTCTCCACTTGGTTCAACACGCCAAAGCCACTCACGCTCGCCGGCCTCCGCGGGCGCGTCGTCGTGCTGCACACGTTTCAGATGCTCTGCCCCGGCTGCGTGTCGCACGGGCTGCCGCAGGCGCAGAAAATCCACCACACCTTCGACGCGAAGGATGTCGCGGTCGTCGGCCTGCACACGGTGTTCGAGCACCACGACGCGATGAAACCGGTCTCGCTGGAGGCTTTTCTGCACGAGTATCGCATCACGTTTCCCGTGGGCGTCGACGAGCCCTCCGACGAGCCCGACGGTGTGCCGCACACGATGCGCCTCTACCGCCTGCGCGGCACGCCCAGTCTCGTGATCATCGATCGCGAGGGCCGCGTGCGTCACCACGGCTTCGGCGCCGAGGATGATCTGAAGATCGGCTACGTGCTCGGTGCGCTCGTCTGAGCCTCCTCGCACGCTCCCGTTTTCATGCCGAAGATCACGCTACAGGAGGCGAGCGCGCCGGCGCCGCCGGCGGCTCCGGCGCCGCACTCGGCGAGGTCTACGAGGTGCCGTAGACCGCGCGTGGTTCGCGTTCGGCGCCTCAACCGATCTCGCGCTGCAGCCGCGCGATCGCGTGCAGCACGCGCAGGAACTTCCGCCCGAAGGGCGTGAAGCGGTATTCCACGTGCGGTGGCGAGACGGGGAAGATCCGGCGTTCGAAAATCCCGAAGCGGATCATTTTTCGCAGGCGCTCGTTGAGCACCTTGGCCGTGAGGCCAGGCACCGCGCGCTCCATGGCGCCGGGGCGGTTCACCCCCTGCCGCGCGAGTTCGAGCACGATGAGCGACCATTTGCAGCCCACGATGGATTCGACCATCGCCGC
Organism: Opitutaceae bacterium; assembly: GCA_031379235.1. Lineage (GTDB taxonomy): Bacteria > Verrucomicrobiota > Verrucomicrobiia > Opitutales > Opitutaceae > ER46. Next base: position 3,577 of record JANNEY010000375.1, read on the forward strand.
CACGCCGTCGGTGCGGGGCGCGAGGGGCGATGAAGATTGTTTTGCTCTGAGTGTAGCCATTTTGAACCGGAAAGTGCCCACCCCACCGAAAGGTGCCTACTGGGCGGCGGGGCGGAATTGCGGCAGAGTATGGCTGCGGCCGGCGCGTTTGCCAAGCCGCGCAAACCCTCAGATCCCACAAAAATGAAATCCAAGGCTGTCTTCTATCATGCCGGCTGTCCCGTGTGTCTCGACGCGGAAAAGCAGGTCACCAGCGCCCTCGACCGCAGCCGCTTCGAGCTCGAAATTGTGCACCTCGGCAGCGCCAAGGCTCGCGTGGCCGAAGCGGAACGCGCGGGCGTGAAGTCCGTGCCCGCGCTGCTGCTCGGCGGCGTGCCGCTGCACTTGAATTTCGGCGCACCGCTGTCGGCGTTAAAGTAGTGCTCGTTGCCTGAAGCCGGCCACGGCCATCCGTGGCTGGCCAACAGCGGGGGCGAGGTTCAGCGTGAGCGGCCGATGAATCCCCTGTTCCGCACCTGCCTGCTCGCCGCCACCACCGCGCTCGCGGTGCCGCTTTTCGCCCAGCCCGCCGCTCCCGCGGCGTATCTTGCCCCGATCGTCGCCGAACTTGAGCACGCGTGGCCCAAGAACCGCGCTGTCACCATCGTCTGCCACGGGCACAGCGTGCCGGCGGGATATTTCCGCACGCCCATCGTCGACACCTTCAATTCCTACCCGCACCTGCTTCATCGCGCGCTGAAGGAGCGTTTCCCTCTCGCCGTGATCAACGTGATCGTCACGGCCATCGGCGGGGAGAATTCGGTGAAGGGCGCCGCGCGTTTCGAACGCGACGTGCTGCCGCTGCGGCCCGACGTCGTGCTGATCGACTACGCACTCAACGACCGCGGCGCCGCCCCCGGCTTCGGCCTCGCCAACGCCCGCACCGCGTGGGTTTCGATGATCGAAAAAGCGCAGGCCGCCGGCGCGAAAGTAATTCTCCTCACGCCCACGCCCGACACGCGCGTGAAACTCGACGGCCCAGCCGACGCGCTCCGCCAGCACGCCGCGCAAGTTCGTGAGCTCGCCGCTACTCACCGCACTGCGCTCGTCGATTCCATCGCGCTCTTCGACACGGCAGTGACGCGAGGCACGCCGCTCGTGGAGCTGATGTCGCACGTCAACCACCCCAACGCCCGGGGCCACGCGCTCGTTGCGGCGGCGGTGGCGGAGTGGTTTCCCGCCACTGCGAAAAAAACTCCCGTTGGAAAATAGCCCCATGAATTCGCTCCCACGCCACCTGCTGGCCTGTGTCGTTGCATTTTGCTCGGCGCTCCCGCTCTACGCCTTCGACCGCCCGGAGATTACGTTCAAGGTCTTCCAGTTTCCGCCGGACCAGATCCCGCGCATCGACGGCGACGCGGGTGACTGGGCCATCGTGCCCGAGAGCTACGCGATCGGAATGGATCAATTTGTCGACGACGGAAAACCCAACCGCGTGCGCGATCCGAAGAACCTCGACGTGAAAATCCGCGTCGGCTGGGTCAAGGGGCTCAACCGCCTTTACGTGCTCTATGAGGCCACCGACAACTACTGGGACTTCGCCGATCCCGGCCTGCACAACGACACGCTCGAAATCATCGTCGATGGCGACGCCTCGGGCGGCTCGCTGCTGCCGCCGGGCGCGAACCGGAGTTTCACCGCCGAGAAAGTCGGCGCACCCGCCGCCACGCGCGACGAGCGCATCAGTGCCGCCGAGGCGCAGTGGGCGATTCAGGGCGCGCACGCGCAGAACTACCACATTTTCACGCCCGCCGCCGGCAAGGACTGGTGCATGGCGTGGAACGCCGCGACGTGGACCAAGGAATTTCCGTGGGCCAACGCGAAGAGCCGTTTCGACTTCAAGCCCGGCGAGCCCGGCAAGCTCACGCTCGAATTTTGGATCACGCCCTACGACTACGCTGGTGCCGAGGGCCCAGCGCGCGCCATCGAGTCCGTGCTGCGCGAAAACAAAATCATCGGTCTCAGCTTCATCGTGATCGACTACGACGACGTGAAGGCGCGCGGGAACAATGGATTTTGGACGCTCTCGCGCCACCGCACCTCCTTCGGCCACGCCTCCGAGCTGTGCGCGTTTCAGCTGATGCCGCTCGAGCCCGCACTCACCCCGGCGCTCGACGCGCGCTGGAGCTTCACCGTGGTCGACGCGGAGCGCCGGCTCGTGGCGTTCAAAGACGAGTCGCTCGCGAAATCAAAAATCACCGCGTGGAAATGGGACTTCGGCGACGGCGCGTCCTCAACCGAGCAGCACCCGCTGCACACCTTCGCGAAGTCCGGCAACTACGTGACCATCCTCGAAGTCACCGCCGCCGACGGCACCACCTCGCGGCGGTCAAAGGTGTGGGACGTGCAGCTGCGGTAGCTGGACTCATACAGTCCGAAACCACGAATGGACACGAACGCACACGAAGCCGAGAGGATCAGCCCGGAAGCTGCGGCGATGCCGACGGGATCGGCATCACGTGACTTGCTTGTAAGGGTCGCGTCTCGGGCTTTTTCAATCGTGCGTGTTCGTGTCCATTCGTGGTTCAACTGCATTGTTCCGGGTTAGCTTCTTTCCCCACCAAAATGAAAACCTCCCTCAAGCTCCTCGCCGCCCTCGCGTTTGCCGTCGCCTTGCTCACTTCCGCCCGCGCCGCCGCCATCGACGGCAAATGGAAGGCCGAGTTCGACAGCCAGATCGGCCAGCAGAAAATTACCTTCGAGCTGAAGGCCGACGGCGAGAAACTCACCGGCAAGATCAGCGCCGACCGGGGTGCGCAATTCGGAAAGTCCGAGTCCGAAATCAAGAACGGCAAGATCGTGAAGGACGAAGTCTCGTTCACCGAGACTTTGAAAATTCAGGACCAGGACGTCGTGGTCGAATTCAAAGGGAAACTCGCTGGCGACGAGCTGAAGCTCCGCCGCAACGTCGTCGGCCTCGCGGAATACGACATCGTGGCGAAACGCGAAAAGCCCGCGGCGAAGTAGCCGGCTACGTTAGGCGTGTTTTCAAAATGATTGTCATCGCGAGGCGCGCGAAGCGCGCCGTGGCGATCCAGCCCCTTGACGGGCTCGGGGCCTTGAGCTTGTCGAAACGGCTGGATTGCTTCGTCGCCGCGCAGGGTGCGGCTTCTCGCAATGACAGAATGTGAGAACACTCCTACCGCGTGTGCTTCAGCAGCCACGCGTAGAGCTCCGGGTTGTTGTAGGTCTCGGTCCACGAGTCGTGCTTGGCCTCGGGATAGATCGTGAACTGCACGTCGGTGACCCCGGCTTGCTTCAGCGCGTCGACCATTTGCTGCGATTCCGCGAGGGGCACGGTCGGATCTTTTGCGCCGTGGAAAACCCAAACGCCGAGCGTGGTGAGCTCGCTCTTTTTTTGGCGCGCCATGCGGCGCACGACGCTCGGTTCGCCGCCGCCGCAGATCGGGGCGATCGCAGCGAAGCGGCCAGGGTTCTTGATGCCGTAGCTCCACGTGCCGTAGCCGCCAAGGCTGAGACCGGTGAGGTAGATGCGCCTCGGATCGGTGCGATGTTTCGCCGCGATCTCGTCGAGCAGTGCCCCGATGCCGTCGTCGTCCCACCCAACAATGGCGGGGCACTGGGGTGAGACGACGATGTAGTTTTCCGCGAGCGCCTTGCCCGCTGCCGACGTCCGATCCTCGCGGAGCAATTTCGGCGGCCCGTGCTTGGCGACGAGCCACGGATCGCTGCCGCGTTCGCCAGAGCCGTGGAGAAACACGAGCACGGGCCAAGGTTTGTCTTTCGCGGCGTCGTAGCCGACGGGGAGCGAGAGTAGATATTGGTAGCCGACCTTTTTGGTGATCGTGCGCTCGAACGATGCGACGGTCTGTGTTTCAGCGGCGAAGGCGTGAGGCACTGCGCAGAGGGAGAGCAGTGCGGCGATGAGGCGGGGCGGGATCGTTTTCATGAGAAAGCGGAAGCAAGGTTTACGTGCCGTAGAGCCGGTCGCCGAAATCGCCGAGGCCGGGGAGAATGTATTTTCGGGCGTTGAGCGTGCGGTCGAGGGCAGCGGTGTGGATGACGGTGCCGGGGTGGTGCTTTTCCACTTCGGCCACGCCTTCGGGCGAGCTCACAATGCAGACGAGGCGCACATCCTTTGGGCCTTTTTCCTTCACGATGTTAAGCGCCTGCACGGCCGAGCCGCCAGTCGCGAGCATCGGATCGACGACGAACACGTGCCGGCCCGCGAGCGGCGGGAGTTTGCAGTAGTAACTGCGCGCGACGGCCGTGGCGTGATCGCGCTCCAGGCCGATGTAGCCGACGGCGACATCGGGGAAAATATCCGTGAACGGCTGCACCATGCCGAGCCCGGCGCGCAGGATGGGCACAACGACGAGTGGCTCAGGCCCAAGCACGCGGCCGGTCATCGGTTCGAGCGGCGTCTCGATTTGTTTGGGTGCGGACTCAATGTCGCCCGTCGATTCGATCGCGAGCAGCAAGCTGAGTTGGTAGGCGAGCGTGCGGAAGGTCGCGGGCTTCGTGGTCTTGTCGCGCAGGTGGGTGATGATGTGCGCGGCGAGCGGGTGATCGAGAATGTGAAGGGGCATGGTGGGGGAATTTTCGATTTGGGATTTACGATTTTCGATTGGAAGAAACCGGTGCGCGAGGTGGCCGAACTACAATCGAAAATCGAGAATCCAAATCGAAAATCAGGGTGCGCCCGAGGGGCGCAGCGTCAGCGTGTGCTCGGTCTTGCCCGGCAGAAAGGGCGTCGGTTCGCCGCGCACCCAGGCGCTGTGGCCCGCGCGGAAAAACGGCGAGAGCGGGTGTGCGCTTTGTCCGCCCGGCATGTGGAAAATGCCTTCCTCCTCGCGGCCCGGCGAAACGACGAGGCGCTCGCTCGCGCCGCGGCTCGGGCCTTGGTAGCGCGGCATGTCCTCGTCGCCGGGCAGCGGATCCTGGGGCAGGCCGAGCCAGGGCATGAGCCACGGGTAGGAAATGGCAAACGGGTGCCGAATTTTCGCCGTGTTGCGCTGGCCCCAGGTGCCGGTGCCGAGGTTGAAGCCCTGTTGCTCGCTCGATGTGATCACGTCGTCGGCGGCGGCGATGAGCAACTCGTCCCATGTGGCGTAGGCGGAGCTGAGCAAGTGCAGCGGCCGCTCGCGTAACAGCGCCCGCGCCGCGGGTTCGAGTTGCAGATCGCGCCGGTCAAAGTCCGCGGAGGCTTCGCGGCAGCGGGCGAAGATCGGGGTGAAGATGCGCTCGTGCACGGCGCGGCGAAATTCGCGGACGAGACGGTAGCTCACGGCTTCGGGGCTGGCGCGGCCCTCCCATTTTTCGGCGGCGGCGCGGAGCGTGGCGCGGGCTTTTTTCCCCGCGGTCGCGGCCGGAGTGAGCGCGCCCATCATCAGTTCGTGCCACGGCTTGAGAAACAGCGCGCGATCATCGAGCTGCACGGCGAGCAGGTCGCGCGGGGTGGCGCGCGCGAGGGGCGCGAGGTCGTCGCGAATCTGCGCGGCCCGGGCGGCGCGGCGATACGCGCCGTCGCCGAGCAGGGCGAGCGTTTCACCGCCGGCGTGGCGTTGGTTGCCCGACCAAATGCGACCGGGCAGACTGCTCGCGGCGCCGAAGATCACGGGCGTTTGATCGGGTGGCAGCAGGCCTTCCCAGCGGCGGTCGCCGAAAGTCCACGTCACCGGCAGGCGCCCGTCGTAGCCGATACGTTGGGGCAGCCGACCGGCGATGGTCCACGCGATGGCGCCGGCGTGATCGGCGACGAGAAAATTCTGCGCCGGGATGCCCGCGGTATGGACGAGCGCAACGGCTTCGGCGGTGGTCGTGGTCGTTTCGAGCCCGAGCAGATTCAGGTTATTCGCCTCGGGGTCGTGCGCGACCCAGCGGAGGGCGAGCGGTCGCTGCCGGTCGTTGGTGCCGACGATGGGGCCCCAGACGGTCCAAGCGTAGTCCACGGCTACGGGCGCGGCGCCTTTGACGAGGATGGTGTCCTTGCGGCGCTCGATGGCGACGAGTTCCTCGCGGCCGGGCACGCGGTAGAGGGTGGGGGCAATGCTGTTGGTCTCGACGACGACGAGGTCGCTGACATCGACGCAGCTGTTGGTGAAACCCCACGCGATCCGACCGTTGCTGCCCGCGACGACGATGGGCGTGCCGGGCAAAGTCACACCGGTGATTTTCCGGCCCGAAAATTCCAGCGAGGCCCGATACCAGATATTGGGCAGGCCGTGATCGAGATGCATGTCATCCGCGAGGAGTCCCGCCCCGCTGGCGGTGTGCGCCCCGGCAAGCGCAAAGGCATTTGAGCCGACCGCCATCTCACGATCGCGGGGAGGAAAGGGAAACGAGTCACGCGCGCGTGGCTCCGGCAAGGTGAGGGCCGCGGTCTTCTTGCCGCGCACATTGATCGTCCTTGGGCCGGGAATGGCGGCGAGAGGTGCGGTGGTGCCATCGAGTGCGGCGTCATCCGGCGTGACGACGGGCGCGAAGAACGCGAGTCCCTCGAGCCCGAATTCATCGCGCAGGGTCATCAGCGTGCGCTCGTAGACGCCCTCCTCGTCCTGAAGGTCCATCGTCATCGCATAGCAGACGAGCAACGTATCCTCGGCGCGCCACGGCTGGGGCGGCGCGCGCAGGACGAGATATTCAAACGGCGGCTCGCGCAGCGCGCCGAGCCCGGCATTGGCGCCGGCGGCGTAGGCCTCGATGATCGCGCGCTGCTCGGGCGGGAGGCGCGGGATGACCGTCTGCGCGAGTTTGCGGAAGCCGTGCATGCGCGCCGCGCGATCGCGGGGCAGGGCGCGGGGGCCGAAGAGTTCCGCGAGTTCGCCCGCGGCCACGCGCCGGAGCAGATCCATTTGGAAAAAGCGATCCTGCGCGTGCAGCCAGCCGAGCGCGCGGGCCACATCGGCACGATTTTCACCGCGGAGGGTCGGCACGCCGAGCGCGTCGCGTTCGATCGTCACGGCACGGGCGAGGCCGGGCACGGGCGCGGTGCCGTCGAGCTGCGGCAGGCTGGCGCGGATGCGGGTGTAATACCAGCCGGCCACGATGAGCGCGACCAGCACGAGCAAACTGAGCACACTGGCCAGCAGGCGCAGGCGTTTCGCGGCCTCGGGATGCATGTGAAGGGTGGGGTGACGAGGAGGCGGACTATTTCTCCCACGCCCGGACGGTGACCGGATCGCGGCCCTCGTCGAAATCGATATAGTCGAACATCGACATAATCGGTTTCGACTCGAGCGCGCTCTCGGCGATGCGCTGGCGCAGGCGAGCGTTGGCCTCGTCGCGCCAGCCGCGCTTGGTCATGAACTGATTCCACACGAGGCATTCCTCGTCGGTGCGCGCCCCTCCGCGCTCGAGGCACCAGGCGAGCATTTGCTCATCGGAAAATACCCCCACGAGCGCGCGCGTCTGGATTTCCGCGAAGCGCACGCGCAGGAAGGAACAGCACCGCGTGTCGAACATCCCCGGCTTCACGTCGCCGAGATTCTCGACGAACTCGGGCGGTAGTTTTCCCGCGGCGTGCAGGCGGATTTTGTCGAGCATCCGGCCGAAATAAACGATGCGACCGACCTTATCGTAGGGGCTGCGCAGCCCGGGAACATGAGCCATGCCTGCACAGTGGAAGGAAAAGCAGGCGGGTCGAAACTCTAAAATGCCATGATTGCGGGGTTTGGCGTTCTGTGGCCATGGCGAGGCACGAGGCGACGAGGCAATTCAGCTGAAATAACGGCTGGGTTGCCGCGTCTGGTTGCGCCGGCCGCGCAATCACAACGCAGGAGGGGAGAGGGGCGGTTAGCGCCGCCGCCACTTGCGGGCGTAGTAGATGCCGGTCGCGAGCACCCCCAGCAGCCACGTTGGGAAATTTATCCAAAGTTGGTGGAACGGCACCGGGTAGTGCTGGCAGGCCCAGATGATAAACACGTGCTTCACCCCAATGAGAATCCAACCGATCAAGATGAACAGATCCATGCGCTGACTGCGCGGCGCGGCGGTGTCGTAGACGCGCACCTCCTTCACGAACGCGTCGTGCGCGACCTCCGGTGGCGGAGGTTCGCCGGTAATGAGGTGGAGGAGGTGAATGAACATGGGCAACGACCGCGGGGCACCCTAGCCACAACGCCACGAAAGAAAAGCCTCCTTCGCATCCGGCGGGCCTAAGAGTGGAGGCGAAAAAGGCCTGTAGCGCGCTTGCGCGCATGGCGTAGCGGCGGGCGTCCCTGCCCGCCGAGAATTGAGCGGACGTCCTGAACCTCACCGTGGCAGGCGGATGACATCGACGGCGTGACGCATCTGGACACCGATGCGCCGATCGGGTCGCTGGTTGAAGCGACGATCACTGACGTGGTGGATGACTATGACTTCGAAGCGACCGCGACGGGGA
>JANNEY010000639.1:0-6188 GCA_031379235.1 Opitutaceae bacterium
CCCGCGCCGAAGCGGAAAACGCCTTCGGCAACCCGGCCGTTTTCCTGGAGCGCTACATCAAGCGCGCCAAGCACATCGAGGTGCAGATCCTCGGTGACCAGCACGGCAACGTCGTCCATCTCTACGAGCGCGCTTGCTCCGTCCAGCGCCGTTACCAGAAAGTCGTCGAGGTCGCGCCCGCGATGCACCTCGATCCGGTCGTCCGGAAAGAGCTTTGTGACGCTGCAGTGAAACTCGCCGACGGCATCGGCTACAACAACGCCGGCACCGTCGAGTTCCTCTACGATCTCGATCGGCACGAGTGGTTCTTCATCGAGATGAACCCGCGCATTCAGGTCGAGCACACCGTGACCGAGGTCATCACCGGCCTCGATCTCGTGCGCGCACAGATTCTCATCGCGCAGGGCCACTCGCTGCATTCCGAGGAAGTCGGCATGCCGCGGCAGGCCGACATCCCGCGCAACGGTTACGCAATCCAGTGCCGCATCACCACGGAGGATCCCGAGAACAAGTTCATGCCCGACTACGGCCGCATCATCGCCTATCGCTCGCCCGGCGGCTTTGGCGTGCGGCTCGATGGCGGCATGGGCTACGCCGGCGCCGTCATCACGCCGTTCTACGACTCGATGCTCGTGAAGAGCATCACCAGCGGCCAGACCTACGACATGGCGATGCGCCGCGCGCACCGCACACTGAGCGAATTCCGCATCCGCGGGGTGAAGACTAACATCCCGTTCCTCGAAAACGTCATCGCGCACCCGCAGTTCCGCGCCGGCCAGGCAACGACCACGCTCATCGACACGACGCCCGAGCTCTTCACCTTCAAGCCGCGCCGCGATCGCGCGACGAAGCTCCTCACTTTCCTCGGCAACGTCATCGTCAACGGCAACCCGCACGCCAAGGGCTACCGACCCGACAAGGCGTTCCCCGCCGCGCCGATTCCGAAATGCGATCACACCGTCGCACCCGCACCCGGCACGCGGCAAAAGCTGCTCGAACTCGGGCCGAAGAAATTCGCCGAGTGGACCACGAAGCAAAAGCGCCTGCTCATCACGGACACCACGTGGCGCGACGCCCACCAGTCGCTCATGGCCACGCGTGTGCGCAGCTACGATATGCTCGCGACCGCCGATGCCGTCGCACGCCGCACGCCCAACCTCTTCTCGCTCGAGATGTGGGGCGGCGCGACCTTCGACACCGCGATGCGTTTCCTCAGCGAGGATCCGTGGGAGCGCCTGCGCCAGCTCCGCGCGCGCGTCCCGAACATCTGTTTCCAAATGCTGTTCCGCGGCGCCAACGCCGTCGGCTATACCAACTATCCCGACAACGTCGTCGCCGGTTTCGTGAAGCACGCGGCGGCGAGCGGCATGGATATTTTCCGCGTCTTCGACTCGCTCAACTACCTGCCCAACCTCCGCGTCGCGATGGAAGCCGTCAACGAGACGCACGGCGTCTGCGAGGCCGCGCTCTGCTACACCGGCGACATCCTCGACGAGCGCCGCGACAAATTCTCGCTCCAATATTACGTGAAGATGGCGAAGGAGCTCGAGCGCATGGGCGCGCACTTCCTCGCGATCAAGGACATGGCCGGCCTCTGCCGCCCCTACGCCGCGGCCAAGCTCGTGAAGACGCTGAAGGAAGAGGTCGGCCTCCCGATTCATTTCCACACGCACGACACGAGCGGCATCGCCGCCGCCAGCGTGCTCCGCGCCGCTGATGCGGGCGTCGACATCGTCGACCTCGCGCTCGCCTCGATGAGCGGCAGCACCTCGCAGCCCAACCTCAACTCCGTCGTCGCCGCGCTGCAAAACACGCCGCGCGATCCGCAGCTCGATGTCGGCACGCTCAACGAGTTTTCCGACTACTGGGAGACGGTGCGCGAATATTACCGGCCCTTCGACACCGCGCCGAAGAGCGGCTCCGCCGAGGTCTATCTCCACGAGATGCCCGGCGGCCAATACACCAACCTCAAGGAGCAGGCCGCCTCGATGGGGGTCGCCCAGCGGTGGCCCGAGATCGCGCGCACCTATGCCGAGGTGAACCAACTCTTCGGCGACATCGTGAAGGTCACGCCTTCGTCCAAGGTCGTCGGCGACATGGCGCTCTTCCTCTTCAGCAAGGGCATCAAGCCCGCTGATGTCGTGAACCTCGAGCCCGGCTCGACGGCCTTCCCCGAGAGCGTGATCGACATGATGAGCGGTGGCCTCGGCTGGCCCGAGGGCGGCTGGCCGGAGAATGTCTCCCTCGTCGTCCTCGGCGAAAAACGCCACAAGGAAGCCCGTGCGAAATTCGCCGCGGCGGCGAAGGCGGAAGGCGAGAGGCCCGAGGCCCGAGGAAAAAAGCCCGATCCTTCCGCCTCACGCCTCGCGCCTCGCGCCTCCCTCGATTTGGAAAAAGTGCGCGCAGAGTTATCTGACAAACTCAAGCGCGCCGCGAGCGACGACGACGTGTATTCCCACCTGATGTATCCCCAGGTCTTCGCCGACTACGCGAAGCACGCCGCGGCCTTCAGCGACGTGAGCGTGCTGCCGACGACGGCGTTCTTCTATGGTCTCAAGCCCGGCGAGGAAATCTCCGTCAACATCGAGGAGGGTAAGGTTCTCATCATCCGCCTCATTTCCGTCGGCGCGCCCGACAAGGAAGCCCGCCGCGCGATCAGCTACGAGCTCAACGGCATCGGCCGCGAGACCACCATCCTCGACAAGAGCATCTCGCCGAAAACCAAGGCGCGGCCGAAAGCCGATCTCGCCGACCCCACGCAAGTCGCCGCGCCCATCCCCGGCCTCATCGCCACGCTCCAAGTGAGCGTCGGCACCAAGGTCAAGAAGGGCGACAAGCTCCTGATGATGGAAGCGATGAAGATGCAGAACACGGTCTACGCCCCCTGCGACGGCGTAGTGGCCGAACTGCACGTCGCGTTGGCCGACACAGTCGAGGCGAAGGATCTGCTGATCCGAATCCGTGCCGCCGGATAAACCCGGCCTTGATTAGGCGGTGATCCAATCTAGCGTCTCTTCAGGAATCCACTCGATGAGCGCATCCGAAATTCTCGCCGAACTGCCAAAGCTCGATCACGCGCAACGCCGTGAGATTGCGCGGCGGTTGTTTGAGCTGGAGAGCGAAGCGCAGGTGCTTGCCGATACCGACCGGCGCGCAAACGAGAATTTCCTCCTCCTCGACGCACTCGAGGCCGAAGATGCCCGCGACAAATCCGGGTGAAATCTGGATGGTCGATCTCGGCCTCGCCGCCAAGGTGCGGCCTTGCCTGATTCTCAGCGACTATCCGACCGACGACGAGCTGGCCCTCATTGTCGTCGTTCCTCACACGACCTCCCTCCGCGGGAATCGTTGGGAGTTTTCTGCACCGGTCCCGTTCCTGAAACCGGGTGCCTTCCATATTCAGCAGATCCAACCCGTTTCACTCGTCCGGTTGGAAAGAAAACTCGGCACGCTGCCCACGCGGACGTTTGACGAATTACGCCGTGCGATTATCCGGCAGCTCGCGCTCGCTGAAGACACACCGTAGGCATCGCACCATGAAAGACACCATCGTCGAGGAAGTTTGCCAGATCCGCGAGAAGCACGCCGCGAAGTTCAAATTCGATCTGAAGGCCATCGTCGCGGACGCGAAGCGCCGCCAGTGGCGGTCGGATCACAAGGTCGTGTCGTTTGCGAAGCTGAAACCGACGGCGAAGTAAATCACGCCGGCCTTATCGCAACGCCCCAAGTGAGCGTTGGCGCCAAGGTCAAGAAGGGCGACAAGCTCCTGATGATGGAAGCAATGAAGATGCAGAACACGGTCTACGCCCCCTGCGACGGGGTCGTCGCCGAACTGCACGTCGCGCTAGCCGACACCGTTGAGGCGAAGGATCTGCTGATCAAAATTCGTGCGGCCGGGTGACTGCGCAAGTGGGCTAGAGGGCACCTAAGGCGTGATACTTGGTCGGAAAAGGATGAGATCCAGTATCGGCTTAGTTTTCGCGCTCGGCACTTGCCTGTCATTCGCTTTCGGCGCCGCACCAGACAAGCTCGATGGATTTACTTACTACGAGCGAGGAGTCTATCAAGGTGCCTTTATTACTTTCGAAGACTCGGCCTCGGTTTTCGCCCCGGATGGAACGTTTTCCCAGATCTATGCTCGTTTCAATCCGGGGACTCGGGATGCGGTCAATGCAAGTCTGACCCAACCAAGCAGCGGTCGTTATTCCTACAGAAAGATCGATGATCTTACGGCTGAACTGAGATTCATCGACGCCTCGTCCTTCTCACACGCCGGCTTTTTGCGGTTCACCTCGGATCAGACCGATTCCGGGGTTTTCGACGATCCCTCAATCGTGGACACGCCGGGGGTTTTCCCGCAGGGCGTGAGAAGTCGCACGTTCCGCTTAGTGGCGCCGAGTGCACGCGGACCACTCGTCAATTCCTCGAACCGCTCCTTTGTCCGCACGGGCGGTTCAAGCTTTGCCGGATTTGTGATATCCGGCACAATCAATCGCATGGTTTTGATGCGAGCGGTGGGGCCGGGCTTGGCTCAATTCGGACTGAATGACTTTTTACCTGAGCCAAGAATTCAGGGCGTTGTGGACGCCGCCGATGATCGTGTTTTTTCTGCCGGTGCCGAATGCGTGCGCCGCACGTCTGCGGCCGTCGGAGCGTTCCCTCTCGCTGCCGGTTCGCGCGATTTTGTCATGATGAGAAATCTTCGCCCTGGCGCCTATTCTCTACAGGCATTCGCTGCCAACTCCAACGATGCAGGCGAAGTTTTGGTGGAAGTCTACATTCTGCCTTAGCCGTATCCATGCAGTAGGAATCCGTTTTTGAGGTATTTTTTGCCGGGGCGCGCTAGGTCAGGACCGGCCGGGTTCCGACTGCATTGCAGTTGGGATTGGGCGAGAGGAGTTTCTCCCAAAGGCCGCGCCACCAATCGCGTTCGTGCGTCGGGACGGCAAGTTTGATCGTCGTCTGGCCTTGCGGGCGGCTGATGATTCCGGCGGTCACGAACAGCCAGTAGCGCAGGCTGCCCAAGGTCACCGCCTCCAGCCAGCCGAGCTTGCGTTCGAACAGCACGATCAGGTTGTGCGCGAGCACCCCGAAGCTCAGCGCCGCTTCCGTCGCCCAAAAATCTTTGCACACTAAATCCGGCAGGCCGTAGCCCGCATCCAACTCCTTGATCACGTTTTCGCAGGCGGCCCGGCCGTTGTAGTCGCGCCAGACTTCCATGGGCGGCACCGCACGCGGCAGGTTCGTCACCAGCACTTGATACAGGTAACCGGGGCAGTCGATGAGCAGTTTGCCGCCGGCGCGGCTGCGTTTGTCTTTGATCCGGTGGCGAATCGCGATGAACCGCGCGGTGGCGGGCACGTCCGCGTCGTGATAGTCGAGTTCGGCCGCTTCCGTGCCGGCGAGGTCGGTCGGTCGCCAGCGGGTCTCGCGGCGCAGCAGACTTGGCACGGGCTGGGTCAGCCGCGCGACGACGATGAACTTCAGCCGCAACCCTTCCCACAGCCGCAGGAGCTCGGCCACATAGAAGCCGGAGTCGGCGCGCACCACGCGCAGCCGCAGGTGCGTGGGGAGGTTGGCCCAGAGGTCGAGGAAGAAACCGACGACGTTGTTCGCGCAACTGCAGTTGCCGGGGCGTAACCAAAAGGCGGCAACAAAGCGCACTTCGCTGAAGATCGCGAGCAGGGGGTGGAGGCAGGGTTTGGGGCCGACCCGAGTGTAGCCGACCTCGACGCCGTCCTGGTGGCCGTCTTCGTGGAGCAGCCGCGTCGAGTCCAGGTCCAGGGCGTAGCCCTCGGGCTTGCTGGGCAATCTTTGCATCCCCCAGCCGAAGAGCGGGCGGAAGCACGCGAGATTTTTCCCCGCGCTCGTGAAGCCTTGGAAGAAACGCGTGAAGGTCGACTGGCTGGGGACACGTTTGATGCCGAGGAGCGCGGGCATCATCGGATCGCGCCGCAAGTAGGCGCAGTGGGTAAGTTTTTTCGCGCCGCAGAGCAGGCCTTGCACAAAACCGAGCACCTTGGTGAGCGGGGAGAGCGCATTGTTGGAGCTCGGCTCAGGGTGTGGCAGACAGCGGGCAACCAGTTCGCGCCATCCGCTCTCGTGCAGGAACGACCAGAATGTCGCCGTGCCCGCGTGCGGGCTGAGCTGCTGGTCGGTGAACTCGATTTGGATGGACTGGCCCGCGC
>JANNEY010000424.1:0-14840 GCA_031379235.1 Opitutaceae bacterium
CGTGCAGGTCCAGTCCCAGCTTGATCGTTTCGGCCTTGGTTTCCACCAGGCGTTCCAGCAGTTTCGTGACGTTAGTATTAGCATTCATTCGGCGGACAAGTTGGGCGTTCTTCGCCCGCTTGTCCGCCTCATGGCATCTACCTCAAACCTTACGAATCACGTGTCCTTCTCCGATCACCACCTTTGCTCCGATCACTGCGGCGAAAATCCCACCGTCTGGGATATGCCGCAGGTGCCACTCGGCCTGAAACGCGAGTGGCTCACAGCCGAGACGCGCCGACATTTCCTCGGCCGCGGGGTGAAGGCTCTCGGTGCCGCGGGTTTGGCCACGCTCTTTGGCCGCACGGCACCACACCTGCTCGCCAACACCGTCGCGCCTGGCGCCTCGGCGCAGCCGCCGCACTTCGCGCCCAAGGCCAAGCGCGCCATCTACCTCTTCATGGCGGGTTCGCCCTCGCAGTTCGAGACGTGGGACTACAAGCCGAAGCTGGAAAAAATGTTCGACAAGGATTTGCCCGAGTCCGTGCGTGGCGGGCAGACACTCACCGGCATGACGGCGAGCCAGGTGCGTTTCCCGATCGCGCCGAGCCTCTACAAATTCGCGCAGCACGGAAACGCCGGGCACTGGATGTCCGAGCTGTTTCCCTACACGGCGAAGGTCGCCGACGAATTGTGCGTGCTGAAATCTCTCCACACGGAGGCGATCAACCACGAGCCCGCAATTCTCTCGATCACGACGGGCAACATGTTCCCGGGCCGACCCTCGCTTGGCGCGTGGCTCTCTTACGGTCTCGGCGCCGCGAACGATGAGTTGCCGACCTTCGTCGTGATGACGTCGAAGATGCCGCACCGCACCAACGTGCAGGCACTCTCCAACCGACTGTGGTCCTCCGGATTTCTTTCGCCCGAACATGCGGCCGTCGCTCTCCGCGCCGGCAGCGATCCGGTGCTGCACCTCAACAATCCCGTGGGCATCTCGGGCGATGTGCGCCGCGCGATGGTCGACGGCGTGAACGATCTCAACCGCCAGCTCTTCGAGCGCGTCGGCGACCCCGAAATCAATGCGCGCATTTCTCAATACGAGATGGCGTTTCGGATGCAGACCTCGGTGCCCGAGCTCACGGATTTTTCCAACGAACCCCAATCGACCTGGGACCTCTACGGGCCGAAGGCCAAGGAGCCTGGCACCTTTGCTTACAACTGCCTCATGGCGCGCCGCCTCGCGGAGCGTGGTGTGCGGCTCACGCAGATTTTCCTTCGCAGCTGGGACCAGCACAGCCGCCTGCCGACTAACATCAAGCTGATGGCCGAGGATTCCGATCAGCCGACTTACGCGCTGCTCACCGATCTCAAGCGGCGCGGTCTGCTCGACGACACGCTCGTCATCTGGGGCGGCGAGTTTGGGCGCACGGTCTATTCGCAGGGCACGCTCACGCCCGACAACTATGGCCGCGATCATCACCCGCGCTGCTTCTCGATGTGGATGGCCGGCGGCGGGGTGAAGCCCGGCCTCGCCTTCGGCGAGACGGATGATTTCTCCTACAACATCGTGAAGGATCCCGTTCATATCCGAGATCTGCACGCGACGATGCTCCACCTTTTCGGCCTCGACCACAATAAGCTCAGTTTCAAACACCAGGGCCTCGACCAGAAACTCACCGGCGTCCTGCCTTCCCGCGTCATCAATGAAATCCTGGCCTAAAGGTGGGTGGGTCTTTGACCCGTCCGCGAAAATCGTGGGTGATCCGAGGGCGGGTCACAGACGCGCCCTCCTGCTGGCGTGCGTCACCGCATTTGTTTCCGCGCCCATCGCCCGCGCCGAGCCGTCGTTCTACACGGCGCGCGTTGCGCCGATATTTGAGAAGCATTGCACGGTCTGCCACGGCCCGGAAAAGCAGAAGGCCAAGCTCCGCCTCGATAGTTTCGACCACGCTATGCGCGGCGCCGAATCCGGCGCGGTGATCAAGCCTGGCGACGCCAAGACCAGCGAACTTTTCCGGCGGATCACGCTCAAGAAGGACGACGAGGACGTAATGCCGAGCGACGGCAAGCCGCTGCTCGCGCCCGAGGAAATCAAGATCCTCGAGCTCTGGATCGCGGCCGAGGCGAGCGCGACGAAGCCACTCGCCGATTTTCCGACGGCGCCAGTGCCGAAGGTCGTGTGGCCGCCCGCGCTCCCGCTGGTGGCGGACTGGCATCCGCATGCTGCGGAGATCGCCGCCTTTGAGAAAGAGACGGGACTGCGGTTGCTGCCACGCTCGCAAATCGCGACCGATGGTCTCGTCTTGCGCACGGCCAGCGCGCCGACTCGTTGCGATGATGCAGCGCTCAAAAAGCTCGCGCCTCTTACAGCATTGATTGTCGAGGCCGAGTTGGCTCGCACCAAGATTTCCGATGCCGCACTCAAAACGATCGCGCGTTGGGAAAACCTGCGGGCCCTCGATCTTACGCGGACGGCGGTGAGTTCCGCGGGCCTTGCCGCCATTGCTTCACTGCAAAAATTGGAAGCGCTTAACCTTACCGAGACCGCGATTGACGAAGCGGGAGTGGCGCAGCTGAAAACTATGCCGGCATTGAAGCGCGTGTGGCTTTTTGGCACGAAGGTAACCGAGGTGGAAACGCCGTCGGCGAAGAGCGCCACGAAATGATTGCTGTGGTTGGGGCTCGGCGTTGGGCGCGCGCCGGGCGCAAAAAAGCCACGCGGGCGAGGCTCGCGTGGCTGAAAACTAATTTCTACTGCGGCGCGATTACTTCGCCGGGACAACCGTGACCGTCGCGGGACGAGTCGGGCTGGCGCGCGGTGCGATCGTGGCGGGAGTGGGTGCTTGAGTATGCAATTCGGTCAGGCGCTTTTCGATGTCGCCCATCTTCTGCACGAGTTGCTCCTCAACCTTCTTGCGGTCAGAGCTGTTGACGATGCTTAGGCTCGCGGCGTCCTTGATGACATTGGCCGGAAGGGTAAGCAGGCGCGTGATCAAGCCCTGATCCTTGAAAGAGCTCAGGTAGAGCGCAGTGATCTCGTGGGAAAGCTTCAAGGCGTCCTGTGCAGCGGCCTGCGTCTGATGGAGGTTGTTGTTCAGCTGCTGATTTTTCGCGAGCTCGGACGTGAGCACGCTGCCAACCTGATCGGAGATCCGCTGGCTATATTGGGCAATGGCATCACGGGTCAGATTCTGATCCTTGGCCATTTCCGTGAGGATCGGCTGGATGCGGTCGGCCATCTTGCCGGAAACCTTGTCGATTTGTTCGCTCTGCTGACGCTCGGCCTCTTCGGCAGACTTCGGGAGGGGGTTGTAAGGCTGCACTTTCTTGGCGATGGCGTCGGCAAGGGCATCCATGCGCTCGGTGTTCAATTTCTGGACCTCCTCGTCGGTGCGGAACATGTCCGCTTCGCGCTTGGAGATGGCATCACGCAGAAGTTTGTTCGTCGTTTCGATCTGCTTGCGATTCTCGTCGGACGCGACCTTCAGGGCGTCGTTGGCGTCACGCAGCGGCGCGATTTCGGTCTGTTGCCTGGCGGCCATCTGCAGAACGGTCTGCTGGTGGAGCCAGAACGCTCCGGCGATAACGAGGATCGCCGTGAGGATCACGGCGGGAATTTGTTCTTTGAACTTTTGCCACATGGTAGGAGGAGGAGTCAGTTGTGTTGTTGCGGGAAATCGGACATTACGAGCCTAGAAATTGGTCACAGGAGAGCTGACCGGATTTGCGATTGTTTTTCCAGACATGCTGCACACGTTCGCCGAATGA
Organism: Opitutaceae bacterium; assembly: GCA_031379235.1. Taxonomy (GTDB): domain Bacteria; phylum Verrucomicrobiota; class Verrucomicrobiia; order Opitutales; family Opitutaceae; genus ER46. The sequence goes on from JANNEY010000424.1 coordinate 3,751, forward strand.
GCCTCAACCGATGTGAGCAGCGCGTGTTTGATTATGTGGAGAAACATCCAGACGAAAGACACCACTGGCAGGGAAAGTTTCAATGCAGCCTGAAAGAGCATGTCAGTGAATATGTTGCAGTAGAAAAATTAGAAATCGAGCTGTGGCGTTATTACCTCGAGCGGAGTGCGGTGGTTCCGAGCTTCAAGCAGGCGGTGGCGCTTGAAGGCCAGCAGCGAACGAGCATGAAAAATCTCGCCGAACTGCTCATGCGCCTCTGGATTGGGCCCCGGCCGAAGAAAAAGCCGGCCGCGTGACGCTTGAAAAAATATGCACTTCAAACGGAACTTTCCGGCGCCGAATTTTTCCCAGCTTTGAAGCAATTTGAATTTCTCATCCGCCTAGCGGTTGAGAATTGGGGTAAGTAAGAAAGCAATGGGCGGACCGCTTAGGGGTAGGCGGTCCGCCCTCTTTTTTGAGTCCTGGGGAAGAGAGCGTGTTGGGGGCAACGCTCTGCCCCTCACGCCGTGGGCGTTGGGGCGGCGGATGGCGCGCCGGGCACCTTATCGTGAAAGTCCGAAGGGGTGCCGGTTTGTTTGACGTAGCCAGTGCGATGCACGAAGTCGCCGAAGCGTTCGCCTTTGTTACGCTCAAGCGCGTAACGGCGGATGATCGGGCCGAGGGTGGCGACGATTTCGGTTTCGGGAACGTTCGGCTTGTAGAGCGTATTGAGGCGTGAGCCGTTGAAGGCGGCGCCGAGGTAGATGTTGTATTTGCCGGGCGATTTGCCGACGAAGCCGATCTCGGCGAGGTAGGGACGGCCACAGCCGTTGGGGCAGCCGGTGATGCGGAGCGTGATCTCGTCGTGGCGGAGGCCGGCGGCTTCCAGCTCGGTTTCGAGCAGGGCGACGAGCTCGGGGAGGTAGCGTTCGCTCTCCGCGAGGGCGAGGCCACAGGTCGGGAGCGCGACGCAGGACATCGCGTTGAGCGCGAGGCCGGATTGGTTGTTGGCCGTGTCGAGCTTGTGCTTGCGAAGGAGCGCTTCGATGACAGGGCGCTCCTCAGGGCGCACGCCGGCGATCATGAGGTTCTGATTGGCGGTGAGGCGGAAATCGCCTTTGTGCGCGAGGGCGATTTCACGGAGTGCGGTTTTGAGGGCGCCTTTGATGCGACCGCTCATGAGGAATAGTGTGTAGTGACTCGTGCCGCTTTCGCCGTCGACCCAGCCGTAACGGTCGCCCATGTGGGTGAATTCGAAACTGCGCGGCGAGCCGAGGCGGTAACCGAGGCGACGCTCAACTTCGTCGCGGAACCACACGATGCCGCGGTCTTCGATCGTGTATTTGAGGCGGGCGTGCTTGCGGTCAGTGCGATCGCCGAAGTCGCGTTGCGTGGTGAGAATTTTCTCGGCTACGTCGGTGACTTGATCGACGGTGCAGAAGCCGAGGAGGTCGGCGATGCGCGGGAAGGTCTCGGCCTGATTGTGCGACATGCCGAGGCCGCCGCCGACGGTGACGTTGAAGCCGAGGAGTTTTTTCCCGGAAGCGTCGGCGATGGCGATAAAGCCGAGGTCGTGCGCGTAGATGTCGACATCGTTGCTGGGCGGAATCGCGACGACGATTTTGAACTTACGCGGCAGGTAGGTCGCACCGTAGATCGGCTCCGCCTCGGGTTCGCCGCCGGCGACGAGCGTATCACCGCCGACCCAGATTTCGTGGTAGGCCTTGGTGCGCGGAAGGAGATGGTCGGCGATGGCCTTGGTGACCCGGAGCGTCTCGACGTGAAGTGCGGACTGCTCGGGGTTGGGATTGCACATCACGTTGCGATTCACGTCGCCGCAGGCGGCGAGCGTGTCGAGGAGCGCGCGGTTCACGCCGTTAATCGCACCCCAGAGGTTGCCCTTGAGGATGCCGTGAAACTGGAAAGCTTGGCGCGTGGTGAGCTTGAGCGTGCCGTTGGCGTGGGTATCGGCGAGCGAGTCGAGTGTGACCCACTGCGCAGGCGTGCAGACGCCGCCGGGCACGCGGATGCGGGCCATGAAGGAGAAAGCCTTTTCCTTGCCCTCCTTGCGGAGTTGGTTGCGGAGGTCGCGATCGTCCTGGGCATAGATGCCGTGAAATTTCGTGAGCTGGCCCGAATCCTCGGTGATGCCGCCGGTGGATTGATCGGCGAGGTCGCGGAGAATATTTCCACGCAGGAAATTACTGGTGGCTTTCAGGCCCTCGTTTTTGGCGAGGGGCTTGGCAGCGGGTTCGGGAACAGCAGCGGGTGTGGCGGTGGAACTCATGCGAAAGTGGGAGCCTGAAGGGTGGAGAGTGTGGCGCGCAAGGCGGCACCGAGTGTGGTGGCGGCAAGCGGGTGGGGGCCGACAAGATCGGTCAGATGGCAACGGAGTGCAGGTGCGGCGGTTTCGGCGGCGCCACAAAGCTGCGCGATATCACCGCCGGGACCGGCGTGCCGGCCCGGCGAGAGGAAGAGGAGCGCGACGATGACATCGCCGTGGTCGAAGCCGGCGGCGCGGAGTTGCGCGGCGAGCAGCGGGTGGTTGTGCGCGTGCGCTGCGCCTTCCATCGAGGCGGCGGCGAGCGCGGCGATCTCCGCGCCGAGGAGCGTGCGCACGTCGTCGGCAACGCGATTGCGGAGCGCGGCCGAGGCGGGCGAGGGGCCGCCGTGATCGACCACGATGACCGGAGGGCGCTCGAGCGCGGCGACGGAGATCGTCTCGCGCACGCGGGCGGCGACGATCTTCGCAATGGCACCGGAATCGGCGAGGCTGGTGGTGAAGGCGAAGGTGAACTCGGGCAACCCGGTCGAGGCTTGCTCGCATTGCAGTCTTTCGAGGTCGGTGCGCAGCGCGGAGCCGATGGCGCCCTGGGCGCTGACGAAAAAGGGGACGAAGACGAAGTGGCGTTCGCCGGCGGCGAGTTGCGCGCGGACGAAGGGCGCGAGGGTCGTGCCCGGCGCGTCGCCGGCGAGGGCGGCGAGGGGAATGCGGTCGCTGTGCTTCCACGAAACGGGATGCACCGGCACATCGACGGACGCAGAAAGCGCTGCGGCGACGGCACGCAGATTGAGCGTCGCGGCGGGTTCGAGCGAGCCGTTGTCGATGAGGGCTACGGTCATGCGGATTGCGTGCGGGCCAGATGGAACCACGCCAGTTTATCGGAAAGCGCCGCGACTTCGCCGATGACGACGATCGCGGGAGCGCCAAACCCGGCGTGTTCAGATTCGAGCGCGACCTTGTCGATCGTGGTGAGAAGCTGGCGGTGCGCACCGGTCGTAGCGGATTGGACCACGAGCGCAGGCGTGGTGGGTGCGAGGCCGCCGGCTTGGAGCCGACGCGCGATCGTCTCCAGATTTTTCATGCCCATGTAAACGCAAAGCGTCGCACCGAGTTTACCGTAATCTTCCCAGTGGATGGCGGCGTCCGGTTTGCCCGGGTTTTCGTGACCGGTCAGGAAAACGACAGCGGAAGCATGCGCGCGATGCGTGAGCGGAACGCCGGCGTAGGCCGCGGCGGCCAGTGCCGAGGTGACGCCGGGCACGATTTCGAACGCGATACCAGCTGCGACGAGCGCCTCGGCCTCCTCTCCTCCACGACCGAACATGAAGGGGTCGCCACCCTTGAGCCGCACGACGTTCTTCCCTTCGCGCGCGAGGCGAACGAGGATGCTTTCGATGTCACTTTGCGGGCAGCAGAAGCCGCCGCCTTTTTTGCCGACGAAGATTTTTTCGGCGGCGGGGTTGGCGAGCGCCATGATTTCGGGTGCGACGAGATAGTCGTGCACGATGGCGTCGGCTTCACGGAGGAGGCGCAGGGCTTTGCGCGTGAGCAACTCGGGGTCTCCGGGGCCGGCTCCGACGAGATAAACGGTGCCGGTGGCGCGAAATGGAATGGAGGAATCGGTCATGTCGCAGGGACTAGCACTCATCAAGCCAGTGGCTTTGGCTCTGCGCATAGAGGTGAATTTGATCAAACATGACTTCTTTAGTAGATATGACTACTTTTAGGCTTTACGTGCTGTGGCCACGGGGCAAGCAATCTCGCTGTCATGTCCGCAATTTCAAACGATACCCTCAATCAGTGGAATACCCAACTGCGCAACCAGTCGCCGGTGGACATCGTGCGCTGGGCCATCGCCCAAGCGGGTGGTAAGGCGATTGTCTCGACGAATTTCCGGCCCTACGAGGCGGCGATTCTTCATCTCGCGGTGCAGGCGCAGGCCGACATCCCGGTGCTTTGGGTCGATCATGGCTACAATCGGCCAGCGACCTACAAACACGCCGAAGAACTTCGTGCGCGGCTGAAGCTCAACCTGAAGCCCTTTCTTCCGCGCATGACGGCGGCCCATCGCGACGCGATCCACGGACCGATCCCGACGACGGAAGACGAGGAAGGTTTGAAGAAATTTAGCGCCGTGATGAAGCTCGAGCCGTTTCAGCGCGGCATGAAAGAACTCGCGCCGACGGTTTGGATCACGGCACTCCGCAAGGTGCAGAATCCGAACCGCGCCGGCCTCGACATCGTGTCGCACGACGCAAATTTCGGCGCGCTCAAGGTGAGCCCGCTCTTCTATTTCACCGACGCCGAGCTCGATGGCTACCTTGAGCAGCACAAGCTGCCCAACGAGTGGGACTATTTCGATCCGGCCAAGGCCGATGAGAAGCGCGAGTGCGGCCTGCACGCCGCTTGGGGCAAGAAGGCTGTCAACGGCTGAGCCGTCCAACCTGCTTGACCGATTTTCCTGCGCCCCGTGGGGCGCGCCGTAAAACCGTCCATGAATAGCTACCATCTCGATCATCTCCAGCATCTCGAAACCGAAGCCATCCACATCATGCGCGAAGTCGCGGGCGAATTTGAGCGCCCGGCGCTCCTTTTCTCCGGTGGCAAAGATTCCATCTGCCTGCTGCGTTTAGCCGAGAAAGCATTTCGTCCGTCCGATCTGCCGACGCCGCTCCTCAACGTCGACACGGGCCACCACTTCCCCGAGCTCAACGAATTTCGCGACCGCCGCGCCAAGGAACTCGGCGGCAAACTGATCGTGCGCAAAGTCGAGGATGCGATCGCCAAGGGGATTGCGGTTCCCGCGCCGGGCGAGATCAGCCGCAATCGTCTCCAGATCCCGACGCTGCTCGCGGCGGTGGAGGAGTTTCGCTTCGATTGCTGTATCGGTGGTGCCCGTCGCGACGAGGAGAAGGCCCGTGCGAAGGAGCGTTTCTTCAGTTTCCGCGACAGCTTCGGTCAGTGGGACCCGAAGAATCAGCGCCCCGAAATCTGGAATCTCTACAATGGCCGGCTGAATCAGGGGGAAAATATGCGCGTTTTCCCGATCAGCAATTGGACCGAGATGGACGTGTGGGAATACATCAAGCGCGAGAAGCTTGACGTCCCGTCGATCTATTTCAGTCACAAGCGCCCGTGTGTCCGTCGCGGCGGCCAGTGGCTGCCGGTCAATGCGCTCGTGCCGCCGAAGCCGAATGAGGAGGTGCGCGAACTCGTCGTGCGCGTCCGCACCATCGGCGACATTATCAGCACCGGTTGTGTCGAGTCTCCGGCGACCACCGTCGACGACATCATCGCGGAAATCGCCGCGGCTCGCGTGACCGAGCGCGGTTCGCGCGCGGACGACAAAGCCTCCGAGGCCGCAATGGAAGACCGCAAGAAAGCCGGCTATTTTTGAAACTCTTTACTGACGCATCCATGGCTTCGACCTCTCCCGTGCATGTCCCGGTGGACATCCTTCGCTTCAATACCTGCGGTAGTGTGGACGACGGTAAGTCCACTCTCATCGGCCGCCTCCTTTACGATTCGAAATCGCTTATGGAGGACCAAATCGAGGCCCTCGAGCGCTCCGCCGACATCACCGGTGGCGGCCAGATCAATCTCGCGAATCTCACCGACGGCCTCCGCGCCGAACGCGAGCAAGGGATCACGATCGATGTCGCGTATCGCTACTTCGCGACGCCGCGCCGCAAGTTCATCATCGCGGACACGCCGGGCCACGTCCAATACACGCGCAACATGGTCACGGGGGCGTCGAACGCCAACCTGTCGATCATCCTCGTCGATGCGCGCACCGGCGTGATCGAGCAGAGCCGCCGCCACACCGCCATCGCCGCCCTGCTGCGCATCCCGCATCTCGTCGTCGCGATTAACAAGATGGACCTCGTCGGCTGGAGCCAGGAGCGCTTCCTTGAGATCCGCGCGCAGTTCGAGGAGTTTCTCCCGCGCCTCGACATCAAGGACGTGAAGTTCATCCCGATGAGCGCGCTGAACGGCGACAACGTCGTCGATCCTTCGCCGCACACGCCGTGGTATGTCGGCCCGACGCTGCTCGGTCACCTCGAGACCGTGCATATCGCGAGCGATTGGAATCTCAATGGCTTCCGCCTCCCCGTGCAGTGGGTGAATCGCCCGAACAATCCCACCGACCAATCGCTCCACGATTTCCGCGGCTTCAGCGGCCAGATCGCGGGAGGCATCGTGAAGACCGGGCAGAAGGTGATCGCATTTCCCGCCGGGATCGTGACGACGGTGAAACAAATTTGGACCTACGACGGCCCGGTGCCGGAGGCGTTTTGCCCGCAGTCCGTCACCCTCGTGCTCGAGCACGACATCGACATCAGCCGTGGCTCGATGCTCGTCGGCCTCGATCACCTGCCGGGTTCGCACAGCGATTTGCAGGCGGAAGTATGCTGGATGCACGCGCGCGCGTTGCAGCCCGGGAAGAAATATTTCCTGAAGCACACTACCCACACGGTGCAAGTCGTCGTTACCGAGATCATCAACAAGCTCAACTTGGCGACGCTCGAATCCGAAGCGGGCGCCACCGAGCTGGCGATGAACGACATCGGCGAAATCCGCCTGCGCACCGCGAAGCCGCTCGTCTTCGACGGCTACGCGACGAACCGTCTGACCGGTTCGTTCATCTTGATCGAGCAAGGCACCAACGCGACCGTCGCCGCGGGCATGCTGAGTTCACCCCGTGAAATCGTGAAGCCCGAGAACGGCGACTATGTGATATGAGTTCCTCCACTCCATCGACCCCGGCCGTCGCCGCGGCGCGCGAGACCCACCTGCGCAGTTTCCTCAAGGCCGTGAGCTGGCGCTGTGTCGGCACGCTCGACACGTTTTGCGTGAGCCTGTTCGTGCTGACGTTCACGGGTGCAACCAAGGGCGACAAACTCAACGCCGTGCAGATTTCCGGCGGCATCGCCGGCGTGGAGGTCATCACCAAGGTGATCCTCTATTACCTGCACGAGCGCGCGTGGATGCGGATCAAGACCGGGCGGAAGCACGAATGAGGGGAGCGTTTCCGCCGTGAAGATTTCCGTCAAAGTCGACTACGCCTGCCGCGTGATGGCGGAACTCGCCCGGCTCCACGGCTCGGGTGAGCGCGCGCAGATTGAACAGCTCGCCAAAGCGGAGGCGGTGCCGGCGAATTTTCTCGCGCAGATTTTGCTGAAATTGCGCGACCACGGTTTGATCACGAGCCGGCGCGGCAACCACGGCGGTTACGTGCTCGCGCGGGCGCCGGAGGAGATTTCGCTGCACGACATCCTGCTGGCGGTCGAGGGCAAGTGCCTGCATCTGAGCGGAAATTTCCACGGCCGCAGTGGCCGGCGGCTCAAGCGGGTGTGGGACGAAATCAGCGCCATGCTCGACGAGAAAACCAAGGGCTACACGCTCGACCAGCTTTGCAGTAAGTCACCGGGCGAGATGTATTACATCTAGGGACGGCTTGGGCTCAGGAGCCCGCGGATGGCGGTGCGGCCATGCCGCGTGCGAGGGCACAGTGGCGGTCCCGGCACGACCGCACGGGAATTGGTTTGCCGCCAAACCTGGCTCGACCGGCGGGTGGAAGGTGCTTTCGTTGCGGTATGGTGCTTTTTCTGGAGAGCAGCGTTTTTTTAGTCGTTCTTGGCTTGGCAATGCTGGCCTCGCTCGAACTGGGCCGCCGTATCGGCAAGCGCCGCCTGCGGGAGGACGCGCACGGTGCCCAGGCCGGAATCGCGGCCGTGGAGGCAGCCGTTTTCGGCCTGATGGGTCTACTGCTGGCCTTTACGTTTTCCGGCGCCTGGACCCGATTCGATGCGCGCCGGGACCTCATCTTGGCGGAAGCCAAGGCCATCGGCAGCGGGTGGCAGCGCGCGGATTTGCTGGCGCCCAACGACCGCGAGGTGATGCGGACCGACTTGCGCACCTATCTCGATCTCCGGCTTGGTAGCACCCGTGCGGGTGCCACTAAGGCCGACACTGCGACGGCGGCATTGCAGGGCAGGCTTTGGTCGCGGGCTTTGGCTGCGGCCCAAAACGACGTTCGCCTCGTGCAGGGATTTTTGCCAGTGATCGATCAGATGTTTGATGTGGCGACGGCGCGCTATGTCGCCGCGGGCGCGCATCCCCCGTAATCGTTTTTGCCCTCTTGGCTGGGCTGTCGCTGATGTGCTCCGCGCTGGCGGGTTATGGGATGGCTGCGGGCAAAGCCCGGAATTGGCTCCATACCCTTTGCTTTGTCGGCAGCCTGCTCGCGGCGATCTACGTGATTCTTGAAGTTGAATTCCCGCGGCGTGGTATGGTTCGGATCGACCGGCACGACAGCGTCCTGATCGAGTTGCGCGAAACGATGAAGTGAAGGCAACGAGTCGGGGCACTTCGCACCTGGCGGAGGTGATGGCGACTACCACCCGAAAATGTAGCGCTCGCGCCGAAGATCGGCGCCGCCGCGCAGCGTGCCGGTCTTCGGGTTCACGCCCACGACGACGACGCCCGTGCTCATCCCATACGGGCTCATCACGCGCAGCTCGTGGCCGCGGTCGACCAGTTCGTCCAGCACCTTGGACGGGATGCGGCTCTCCACATCGAGCTGGCCAGGCGCGCTCGGGTGGTTGTCGAATGAGGCGTGCGGATGATTCGAGTTGATGCGCGGCGCCTCGATGGCGGGCTGGATGCCCATGTCGAACACGAGGATGTTCAAAAGCACGTTGAGCACCTGCTGATCCTGGCTGTCGCCGCCGGGCGTGCTCATTGCGAGGAACGGCTTGCCTTCCTTGCGCACGACCGTCGGCGAGAGCGTGGTGCGCGGGCGCTTGCCGCCGACGAGCACGTTGGGACTCGCCGGATCGAGATCGAAGACTTGCATCCGGTTCGACAGCGGCACGCCCGTGTCGCCGGCGATGAACGCCCCGCCGATCACCCAACCGGAGCTCGGCGTCGCGCTAAAGAGATTGCCCGCGGCGTCCACGGTGTTGACGCACGTCGTGTCGCCGCCTTCCTGACTTTTCTCACCCTGCGAGTGCGGCATGTAGCGCACCGCGGGCGGCTTCACGTCCGGATCGAAGGCAAACGGATCGCCGGGCCGATGACCGAGAAACGCCTGCGGCTCGATTAGCTTGCGGCGTTCGGCGGCGTATTCTTTTGAGAGGAGTCCCTTCATTGGCACCTGTGCAAACGCCGGATCGCCGAGGTAGGCGTTGCGGTCGTCGTAGGCGAGCTTGAGCGCCTCGTGCACGGTATGGATGTAGTCGGCCGAGTGCAGCCCCATCGCCTTGAGATCGAAGCCCTCGAGGATGTTCAGCGTCATGAGCATCACCGGGCCTTGGTTCCACGCGCCGGCCTTGTTGATCTCGTAGCCGTGAAATATCGTCGTGAACGGCGCCTCAATCGCGCCGTGGAAATTCGCGAGATCCTCATAGGTGAATACGCCGCCCTCGGCGCGGTTGGCCTCGGCGATTGTGCGGGCGATGGCGCCGGTGTAGAACGCATCGCGCCCCGCGCGAATCGCCGCGGTGCGGTCAGGTTTATTTTTCAGCGCGGCGCGCTCGGCGGCGACGAGCGCGCGCAGCGTGCGCGCGAGATTCGGCTGGCGAAAAATCTCGCCGACTTCCGCCACGCGGCCCTCGGGATAGTAGGTGTGGCCCCACGTGTAGGCCTCGGTCTGCTTCCGGTTGCTCGCCATGTTTTCGCGCAGGTAGGCATACATCGGAAAGCCGTCGGCGAACTCGATGGCCGGCGCCATTACCTGCGCGAGGCTCATCGTGCCGAAGCGCTCGAGTGCGATGGCCATCGCGTCCATCACGGCGGGCAGCGTGGCGCCGAGCGGGCCGTTGCCGTCGATCTTGCCCTTGGCCGCAAAGAGCGCGGGCGTCGCGGCCTTCGGCGCGGGTCCCTGGCCGTTGATCACGTAAACCTGTTTCGTCTTCGCATCGTGAATGATCACCGGGCACTCGCCGCCGAAACCAAAGTGCGAGATCTCCACGACCGCTGCGGCAAACACGGTCGCCACGCCCGCGTCGATGGCGTTGCCGCCTTGTTCCATGATGCGCACGCCCGCGGAGACGGAGTAGTGCCGGCCCGCGGCGACGATGCCGCGTTGCCCGACGATTTCGGGTCGCATGGTGGGCGCGCGCGACGCGGGGCGCGGCGGACCGGCAGGCGCGGCGGCTGTGGTTGCCGCAGGCGGTTGCTGGGCCAGTAAGGCGGACGCGGTGAGCAGACAGTGGAGGGCGAGGCGGGTTTGCATGGCGGTGGGGAGGGTGGAGGGTCGCGGGCTAGGGTGGCGGAACCCTCACCGCCCAACGCTGAACCCTCAACGCTCAAGTTGAACGCGGTTTGAAAGTAGATGCCATGAGGCGGACAAGCGGGCGAAGAACGCCCAACTTGTCCGCCTCATGGCATCTACTTTTTCGGCCGCGGCTGCGCGTCGGCGCGGGCCTCGGCTTCCTTCGTCGGACCTGCTCCGTCCTTCGCTGTCTGGACAGTGCGCATCCGCGCGACCGTTTCGCGCGCGACCTTGTATTCGGCGGCGCGGCCGAGTTTGGCCATCAGCTGCTCAAAACGCGGGTCGACGCGAAAGGGGTCCCACATCTGATCAAACATGAGACTCACCATCACCATGACCGCGGTGCGCTCGAGAAACGGCAGGGCCTCGTCGAACCGGCCCACGCTCCCCAAGATAAATCCGCGTTGGAAGCTATTCGCCGGAAGTCGCGCGAGCAGAGGAGCGGTATGGCCCCGCGCTTCCTCGCCGGAGCCGGTCTGGCAGAGCACCCAAAGGGCGAGGCTGTCCGCCCAGAAGCGCGGCGCGAGTTCGGGTCGCCGCAGGATGTCA
>JANNEY010000433.1:0-3670 GCA_031379235.1 Opitutaceae bacterium
GATGGCGGTGCGGCGGATGATGCACATCCTCGAGGAGAAGGGGTATCTCAAGCGCCGCGAGGAGGGACGCGAGGTGGTGTATCTGCCGCGCGAGGCGAAGGCGAAGGCCGGGCGCAGCGCGTTTGAGCGGGTGCTGGAGACGTTCTTTGGCGGGTCGCTGGAGGAGGCGCTCGCGGCGCATTTCGTGGCGCGCAAGGACGGAATGAGTGCCGCGGAGCGCGACCGGCTCGTGGCGCTGATCGAGCAAGCGCGGAAGGAGGGCCGTTGAGATGAACCGCATCCTCCTTTCGCTCGCGGCGCTGCTCGGTGCGCTGATGCCGCTTGTCTTCGACTCCGCGCTCAAAGGAGCCGCCCTGCTCGCCATCGCGATGCTCACGACGCTGGCGCTCTACCGGGCCTCCGCGGCGACGCGGCATCTGATTTGGCTCGTGGCGATCGTCGCGCTGCTCGTGGTGCCGGTGCTTTCCGTGGCGCTTCCGCAATGGCGCGTGCTGCCGAAGTGGGCCGCGAGTCCTCTCGCCGACACCGCACCGCCTGCGCCGTCCGTCGCAGCGGCGCAAGGAATGGAACGAATACCGCCGCCCGCCGAAGCTTCCGCCCCCCGCGAAGCGACAACCTCCATTGCGCCGCTCTCGCCGCCAACTGCGTCCGTCGTTTCGCCGCCGCCAGCCTCCACGTCGCCCGCCTTGCGTCCCTCGACTCACGAAAAGCCGCGCACCTGGCGTGACTGGCTGCCGCTCGCGTGGTGCGTCGGCTTCGCGCTGCTCGCGCTGCGACTGCTCGCCGCGCATCTGCTGCTGCGCCGCGCGTCGCGGCATTGCCCGGCACTCACGGCTCCGCCGGATGAAAAAATCGCCGCTGCTTTCGGGGAAGCCTGCGCGCAGCTCGGCATCACGCAGCGCGTCACTTTGCTGCTCGATAAACGACGCACGATCCCCGTCGTGTGGGGCGTCTTCCGTCCGCGCCTGCTGCTGCCCATCGAGGCGCGCAGTTGGAGCGAGGAGCAGCTCCGCTCCGTGCTGCTGCACGAACTCGCGCACATCAAACGCCGCGACACGCTCGTCCAGTGGCTCACGCAAGTGGCCTGCGCGCTGCATTGGTGGAACCCGCTCGTGTGGCTCGCCGCGTGGCGGCTGCACGCCGAGCGCGAGCGTGCTTGCGATGATCTCGTGCTCACCAGCGGCGTCCGCCCTTCCGCCTATGCGGAGCATCTGCTCGACATCGTCACGAAGCTTTCGCCCGCCCGCTGGACCAGCGCCTGTGGCCTCGCGATGGCGCGCAAATCCTCGCTCGAAGGCCGCCTGCTCGCCGTGCTCAGCCAGAGGCTCAATCGCCGCGGCGTCACCCGCGCGCTCACGGCGGCGGCGCTCATCCTCGGCACCGTCGTCGCCATCCCGCTCGCGATGCTCCGCGCGGCGGATGACGAATGGAACCCGCCCAACGGCGCGCACATCGGCGGCAACGACTTCTCCGCCCTCTGCATTCACGATGGAAAAGGCACCTCGTGCGTCATCGCGTATCACGGCGACTTCGACTCGACGAACCGAAACTCATCGAACGTCAAGGCGCGCACCTGGACCAACGACGTCACCCTCACCGCGAAGAAGCCCGGCATCGCGCTCAGCTTCCACCGCACGCACACCGCACCGGGCAAACTGAGCATCACCACCGGGCCCGCCGAAGCCCGAGACCTCAGCAAGCCCGCGCCAGCGCCGCGCGACTTCGGCCAAAAGGAATACGACCTCGCGCAAGGCCGCGTCTTCCTTCTCACGGACAGCGGTGCCGTCCGCCAACTCGACATCGCCACCCCGCTCGTCACCGACCAGCCCGCCGCCAAGAAACTCGCCGCACTCATCGCCGCCGTCCCGCCGCAGGAGCGCGAAGACATCGTGCCGCCAACGCGAAATCACGTCGGCAAACTCACCCGCGAAATGCTCGAAGGCATCTGGACCGGCGAGCGGGACGGCGTGAAATTCGAGATTCGCTTCCGTTGGTATTCCGAGCATCAGCAAGCCCACTGGCTCGTGCAGAAGGGAGGCCACCATCTCGGACTCGACACGTCCGTTTTGCTCGACGCCGAGACCGGCATCGCCCAGTTCGTCTTCCGCAAAGGACTCAAATCTGAACACGAATACGGGAAGCTGTCGGCGGGCGAGGGCGGCGTGTTGCTGCTCGATGTGACGCCAAACCCGCACGTCGCGGATCCGAGTCCCATCACCGCGCAAAAGGGCATCGTCCTCACACGGCAGCCGGGCGAAGCGCGTTTAGGGCCGAAGCACAAGGACGCACGCGCGCTTTACGAAATCTGGCAGCGGCACGCCCGTCTCAGCGGCGACATCCCCGGCGCGCTCATCGGCGAACTCGCGGCTGCCGTGAAAGTGTTCATCGGCTACAACCCGACGTGGGAGACGGTGCCGACGCTCAACGCGCTGCTCCCGCGCCTCGACGCGACGCGCGACTGGAAATCCGCGGACGCCATCGCGCTGCTCGACGAAGTGGCGGCGGTGAAGGATTCGCCGCTCAGCATGGCGATGCAGAGGGGAACGAGGCACACGATTCGCAACGGCGAAAAGTTGCCGGAGAAGTTCGCGGATGCGGCATGGAGCGGCGGCAAGGCGAATGGCTTGCGCGCGGCGTGGGTGCTGGAACCGGGCGCGGCGGAACAACGCATCGGTGCGGCGCTGAAGGCGCGGCTGCTCGTCTGGAATCCGGGCGCGGTCGCCGTCATGCTCCAGGTGCCGACGTGGCATCAGGGCGGGGTGAAGGCGACCGATGCGAAGGGCGCGGAGGTTCAAGCCTCCGGCCTCGAATGGACGACGCTCGCGGAGCTCTTCCCGTGTCGGCTCGGGCCGGGCGAATACATCGAAATCAACACCCCCGGAATCGGCTTCGGCCCGCGTGCGGGCATGGGGCCGTGGGCCGGGCCGCGCGTCGGCTCGTCGGTGCTCGCGAAGCCGGGCGACGACGTCACGCTCACGCACAGCCCCGTGCCGCTCGACGGCAGCGAAGTCGGCATGAGTGAGGACGACCCGCACGTCATCGGCCCCGGCTGGTGGCAGGCGCACATCAAAACACGCCTCGCCCGCGAACTCCCGCTTCCCGCTGATGCCACCGAACGCACGCGCCTGCTCGACCGAGCCGTGCGCGAGCTTTTCGCCGCCGCTCCGACCGCGGAGGAAACAGCGGCCTTTGTCGCGGACACAACGCCGGACGCACTCGACGCACTGGTAAAACGTCTCGCGGCCCGCACGGATGTCGTTTCGTTCAGCGGCAAGCTGCCGGCCGCCCCGGCGAAGTTCCGCGTGCTCGCCGCCGACCCGGCAGCCGACAAAACGCCGCGCGTCGTGCTCGGCCCCGGCGAGTATCCGCTGCCCAGTGCTTCGGCGGAGAGAGGCGCTGCCTCGCTGAAAATCGTCGGCAGGCCGGTTGGCGACCGGCGGAGCAACGACTCTCAGCTTTTGTTCGAGGCTGTGGAGTTCACAGGAGTAATCCCGCCGGACCCTCATAAACTCGAACTCCCCGACGGCTGGGGCACGTGGGCCATCGTCTGCCGCCCGAGCGACGGATTCCTCTACGTGCTGCACAAAGGCGGCGTGCGGAAGATTGACTTCACGAACCCGCGCAACGTCACCGACACGCCCGCGAACTCCCGCTTCCCGCTGATGCCACC
>JANNEY010000647.1:0-6982 GCA_031379235.1 Opitutaceae bacterium
CTTTGGTCTGACGGTTTACGACGCAGCCTATCTGGAGTTGGCGTTGCGGCGCGGCCTTCCCCTGGCGAGCTTGGATCGCGCGCTGCGGCTGGCGATGCAGAAGGCCGGCGGTCAGGTGCTGCTCTGAGCCCAACTGAGCGCCGAAGCGCAAAACGACCCGTCGAAAAACGAGGGGCCGCGGCGGGCAGTCTGCGCCGCGCTGGGTGATTTCAAATTGGTGAAGACCGGGAGAATGGAGACTTGAGCTGTTCGATCTTTCGAAGGAGCTCAGCGAGGCGAACGACCTCTCCGCGAAAATGCCGGAGAAAACCAAGGAGCTGGATCAAACCCTTACGGCCTTTCTCACCCACGAGAAGGCGACGACCGTGCAGACGAAGATTGGGAAGGACGAGTGAGGCGTTCGTCCATGGTGGCACGGGCACCGAGCGCGCCCCCGTCCGGTCAGTAGCTGAAGCGGCTCGTGATCACCCATTCAAGCGGGGGATTGAACCGGTAGTTGACCAGCGTGCCGTCGGTCGCGAGTTGGAGGCGGACGAAGGCGTCGTTGTTCAGCGCGTTATTGATGTTGGTCTGCAGCGACCAAAGGAGCGATTTACCCGCGAGCTGGATTTTCCGGCGATAGGCGGCGTTGACGTCGACGAAGACCTGCTCGGAACCGTAGAACACAGAGCGGACGATGGCAGTCGGTGTGCCTTTGGCGGTGTAGCCGATGACCGGCCGGCCGCTGTAGCGCAGGCCGCCGCCCACGGTGAAGCCCTTGAGCGCGCCTTCGGCGAAATCGTAATTCGTCACGAGGTTCAGTTTGCGGCGCATCTGGCCCAGCGGGAGCCGGCCATCCGCGAGCGTGAAGTTGTTGAACGTCGTGGAATCCAACGCGGCCAGTTGGGTGGCAACGGTGCCGGTGCCGTTGGCCAGCGGCAGCGCGCGGTTCGCCTCCCACAGTGGGCGCCAGGTGGCGATGTAGGCGAGGTCGTCGCGGCCGATGTTCGTGCGCGAGGTCGTCCCCTGACTGTAGTTGAGGAACGCGCGCCAGTGCTCGGTCAGGTTGGCGGTCAGTTCCACCTCGTAGCCTTGGGTGCGGGAATCGAACGTTTGTCCGGTGGCGTTGGTGGAGGTGCCGCTGGGCACTTTTCCGGCCAAGGCGAGCGCGTCCCAGAGCGGGTTGATCGAGGAGTTGATATTGCCGAAATTAAAATCGTTCTCGGCTTGGGTCTGGTAATACAGCGCGGTCACGAACACGCGGTGGTTGAGGAGGTCCAGTTTGAGTCCGATGTCCTGACTCCGGCCGTGCGGGATGGGCGGACGCGCGAAGCTCGTCAGATCCGAACTCGTGTTGTTGAGTCGCCCCGAAAAGGACGGCAGCCCGCTGTTGGCGGCTTTGCTGTAGGTCAGGCCGAGCCAGGGACTGACTTGGAAAACCCCGCTGAACGAGACGCTTCGCGCCACGACGTTGTTGGCCGTATGGCCGCGCACGGGGGTCGGCAGGCCGGTGGTGAAACCGGGCACGGGCGTGAGCACCTGCGTGGAGGCATAGTCGTTCCGGTCGTCCCGGCTCGTGCCCAAAATGGTTTTGATCCGATCCTTCCAGAACGAACTTTGCAGCATGCCGATCGTTGTTTTGTCGTCGAAGCTGTTGAGCTGGGCGTTGGCGTTGAAGCGCACGAGGTCGGTCGTGTAGGTCCTGCCGCTGACGGTTTCGGTCACGGTGCCCAAGGGTCGGCGATTATAGGGGGCCATCACAATGGCGCGGCTCGGTCCGTTAAGCTCGACGTAGGTGCGGCGAAAGATGCGGTTCGCATTGTTGATCGCGCTGGTGAGATTCGGGGCATTCGGCGACAGGACCTGTTCGCGAAAGGCCGAGATGCCGACTTTGGTGAAATCATACTGGTAGACGCCCGCCAGCGTGTGTTTGCCCCAGCGACCGAAGTCTCGCTTGTAGGATAGAACGGTCCGCACCGAGTCGCTGAGCTGGTCGGTGAAGTTGACCTGCGGCAAACCCTCAACGTAGGTCCGGCGCAGATTCGGGTTGGGAGCGCCGGAGGGCAGCGTCGGATTGGTATCGACGTAGAGCGAACGGGTGATGGCCGTCTGCGGATCCCAGACGGCGGTGTGACTGCTGGTGCGGAGCGCGGAGAGTTCGGCGTTGAAATTCGGGGTGAACGCGCGCGTCAGGGAGGCGCCCAGCCGCGTGAAGTTCGTGTTTTGATCATAGCCTGGCCCGTAGACCGTGGTTTCCCTCGGCAGGACGCTGAAGTCGGTCAGCGGGAGATTGTCGCCGTCGACGGACCGGCGCACGGTGCTCGTCGTTTTGTTGACCCAGTCGGTCAGGGAACCGGAGGCGGTGTCGAGGACCAGGTAGCGCGTGTTGGCGGCCGCGATCAGGGAAATGCTCTGCGCCGCATTGGCGGCGGTTCCGACATTGCTGCCGGCCGCCTTCCACGCCGTGTAGGCGTCATACGCCGTGATGGAGCGTTTCGTCTGCTTGGTGATGGCGGCCTTCTCCGCGTCGAGATTCAACTCGGTCTTCCGATCGATGCGCCATTTTCCGGTGATGAAGGCGCGCTCCGAATCGTTGAACTCATAGTTGCGCCAGCTGCCGCGATTGTCCTTCACCGCGGCGATGCGGACGGCGAGCGAGCCGCCGACGGGCAAGTTGACGTCCGCTTCCTCGCGCAGCCCGCCTTCCGAGCGGCCTTGCACGGCGACGGCCACGGCGTGTTTGCCGAGGTGCGCGCGCTTGGTGGTCGCGTTAATCAGTCCGCCGGGGGAACCGATGCCGAAGAGCACCGAATTCGGTCCGCGAGACTGATCGATGCGCTCCGTGTTGAACGTGTCCGTCGGGAAATCGGATTTGAAGAAGTTGACCGAAACGGTGCCACCCCCGAGGCCGCGCATGCGCACCTGCCGCGTGCTCCCATTGATGAAGTTCTGCCCCGGGCCGTTGTCCTCGCCCCAATCATACTCCGTGCTGAGCATGTAGCGGGCGAGCTCGTCGGTGCTCGTGATGGCGACATCTTGGAAGAATTGCTCGGTAAACCCGGTGGTGGGCGCGGCCACATCCTTGAGATCGGTCCGCAGGCGACTGCCGCCCAGCGTGGATTGCGGTTGGTAGCCGCGGTCGCCGGACGACGAGACGGTAAACGGAGACAACTCGACGACCTGATCCTTCATGGCTGGCTTGGTGTCGTCGGCGGGCGAAGGAGAGCCGGGCGGCGTGGGCGCGGACTGGGCGAAACCCACTGAGAGCACCGGCTGAAGGCAGATCAGCAGCGCGACTCGAGTGAGTCGTGATGGGATCGGACGAAGCCAGATTGTCGGCGAGGTCGGAGCCGAGTGGGGTTTGGTTCGGGGAGAAACGCTGGGTCTAGGCATGGGTTGGATGGGATCGATAAAAAATCAGTTTTCCAGAAACGCGGCGCTCGCCACGATGCCGTGAATCATGTCGCGGAGACCGCGGCCCGGCGTGCGCAGGTCCTTGACGATGGTGTCCACGGCGGCGCGGTCAGTGATGCCGGGCTCGCGGGCGATGGCGTAGGTCAGGAGCTTCTGCGCAAGAGCGCGGGTTATTTGCTCGTGGCGCTCGATGAGCAGGTGACGGAAGTCGGCGACGCCGGTGAATTTTTCTCCGGAGGGCAGGTCGCCGCTCGAATCAATCTTCTGCTCTTTCGCGTAGGTCGCGCGCCAGCCGCCGATGGCGTCGAAGTTTTCCAACGCGAAGCCGTAGGGATCGATCTTTTGGTGACACGCGGCGCACGTGGCATTTTCGCGATGCTTGGCGAGTTGCTCGCGGATGGTCTTGGCCCCGCTGGCGTCGGGTTCGAGCACCGGCACGTCGGGGGGCGGCGGCGGAGGCGTATAGCCGAGGATTTTCTGCTGCACGTAGACGCCACGCACGACGGGCGAAGTATCGACGCCGTTGGCCGAGGCGGTCAGGAACGCGCCTTGCCCGAGCAGACCGCCACGCACGCCGTTCGGCACTGACACCTGCCGCAGGTGCACGCCTTCCACCGGCGGCAGGCCGTAGTGCTGGGCGAGTTCGCGATTCAGAAACGTGTAGTCGGCGGCGACGAATTCGCGCGGGGGCAGATTGCGGTCGAGCACGTGGCGGAAAAATGCCTCCGTCTCACCGCGCATCGCAGCTTCGAGGTTGTCGCGGTAAAAGCTGATGAAGTCGGGCGAGGGCGGCATCTCGCCGATGTTGTCGAGGTTCAGCCAGAGTCGGACGAAGTTCTCCACGAAGCGCTGCGACTTCGGGTCGGCCAGCATGCGATCCACTTGCGCTCCCAGGGTCTTGGCCTCGTGAAGTTTTCCGTCAGCGGCGAGCTTGAGCAGCGCCGGGTCGGGCATCGAGGACCAGAGGAAATACGAAAGACGCGACGCCAGCGCGTGGTCGTTCAATTTGCCGCTGCCCTCGTGCAGATGGAGGAAGGCGGGCGAGCAGAGGATCGACTGAAAACCGAGTTGCAGCGCCGCCAGCGGCTTCAGGCCCGCGTCGAGTTTGGCGGCGACCAGCTTCTCGATGGGCGTGAGTTCACCGGAGCGCAGCGGACGCCGAAACGCGGCGGCGGCAAAAATGCGCAGGCGATCGGGAATGTTCGCGCGGCTGATGTCAGCCGGCGTGAGACGGCCGTAAAGCAATGCGTGGCCCCGGGTCGGCCACTGATCGAGGTGCGGACCGGCGACCTGCATTTCCCAAATGCGGAGCTTGGGGCCGCGATAGGCTTTAAGCAGGGCAACCGAGCGCTCGCCGGGATTCTGCAAGGATGCGGGCGCCTTCAGTTCGGGATACCGCTCGGCATTCCGGCCCATGAGAAATGCCTGACGCTTGGCCCTGATCGGCCCGTTGCGGAAGCGCACCTCCGGTTCTTCGCCACGCTCGAGATCGACGGTCCACTCGAACCACTGGGGCTGATCGCTCGTGAGCTCCACCAAAGCGAGCGTGCGCTGCGTGGTGATGTTGCCCGTGCTCTCGACGCTGCCCTCGCGATTCACCGCGGCGAGTTCCATCACGATGGGATCGCCGTTCCGGTAGTCGTCGATGAAGTCGTAGGCGTGCGTGCGGTCGATGGCGGCGGCCTGGATGCGAATCGTGTAACGCCCGCTCTGCGGGGCGCCACCGCGCGCCATCGGCGCGAACCCGATGTGCCCGCCGCGATACTGCCGCCCCACGAGATCGTCGTAGCCCTTGTCTGAGACCCAGCGATAACGGTCCGTCTGAAAAAGCTTGGGCAGATCGGCGATTTTCCGTTTTTCGAAATAGAACGGTGATTTTTGCGCGTAGGTCTTCGTCTCCGGTTTCGGCCCGAACGCTGTCGCGCGCTTAATGGCTTCCTCGGCGGCGACGAAATAATGATCGAGCAGCATCCCCGAGGTCACCTGCGCGGCCGAGTTATTGTCGAAGCCACCGACGCGCGATTCCGGCGGAAAATCGACGGTGGGATTCCAGCCCGCGACGTTCAATCCCAGCAGGTCGCCGAGGGTCTGACGATACTCGTAGCTGTTGAGTCGGCGCAGGACCGTATGGGGTGTGGTGGCTCTAAAGCGCTGCGCCGCCTCGCCGACAGATGCCGTGATCGCGTCCACGGCCGCGAGCAGTTCCGTCTTCGGCGGCTGCTTCTCCTTGTGCGGCGGCATCTCGCCCTGGTTGAGCTGATCGAGAATCTCCTGCCAGAGCAGCGCGTCGTCCGGTGTGGTGATCGCGGAGGTGAGCGAATCGAACCGCCGGTCTCCTTTCTGCTTCTCGGGGCCGTGGCACTTCACGCAATACTCGCGCAGAAACGGCTCGAGCGCGGCAGCGGAGGCCAGCGAGGCGGCACCCAAGACCGCACCGAGCGATACCAACCCGCGAAGAGAACGGAGTCTGAACAGGGACGAGGGCGGCTTCATCGTCAGGCGATTTTCATCGGTGAAAACGTGCCCGTGCTGCGCGCGAAGCGCTCGCGCTCCACGCCGAACCACTGGAGCGAGGACAGCCAAAGATTGGACAGCTGAATTCGCTTACGCTCCTCCGCGGGGCATACGACGTGGCCCTGATGCTTGAGGCCACCACCAGCGAGGATCACCGGGAGATTGCGGTTGGAATGGGTGGAGCCGTTGCCCATGCCGCTGCCAATCACCACGAGCGTGCTGTCCATCAATCTCGCTTCCTTCAACTTTCCGAACAGATGCGCAAACTGCGTCATCAAGTATTTCTCCACGATCTGCAATTGGGTGAGCAGGCCCTCCTGTTTGCTGTGGTGTGATAGCCCGTGATAACCGCCGACGTTCAGGTCGGTCGTGTGGAATTGCAGCGGAACTTCAAAGGTCGCCACCCGCGTCGAATCCGTCTGCAGCGCGAGCGCCATCAAATCCAAAAACAAGGGCATCTCCTCGATCTGTAATCGCTCCGCGTCGATGATCGCGTCGATGGGGGCCTTCGGTTTCGGCCGGCCCAGCCACGCCTCGGACATTTGGAGCCGGCGCTCCACGTCGCGCACTGACGTCAGATACTGGTCGAGTTTGCTGCGGTCCGCCGCATCCAGATTTCCGCCCAGCTGCTTCGCCGACTCGCGCAACGCATCGAGCACGCTGGCGCGGTGCGACAGGCGCTCGCGCTCCGCGACCTTGGCGCCGGCGCTTGCCTCGACAAAGAGCGCGTCAAACAAACGCGCGGGATTATTTATCGGCGGGATGCGCACGCCCGCGCGGTTCCAGCACATGTCCGTGCCTTCACCGATCCCGGCCGTGATCGAAGGATAGCGCGTCGCCGAGCCCACATGCTCTGCCGCGACCTGGTCCACCGAGATGTTCTTTTCCGGAAACCCCGCCGACTCATCCTTCTTCACGCCCGTGAGGAACGAATGCACCGCGCCGTGCCCGCCCTTCGCGTCGTGATCCAGATGCGAGAAGACGGTGAAATCTCCCCGATGCGCCTGCAACGGAGCCAACGTCGTGCTGATCGCGTACTCGCGCCCTGTCGCCGTCGGAAAGAATCCGCCCGGCC
>JANNEY010000603.1:0-1755 GCA_031379235.1 Opitutaceae bacterium
AAACCATCGCTCCAAACGTGGAAACCATCGGCCGCTTTAATGAGCTTCGCGGTGATGCGCACCCGCGCGTCGTCCCGCCGCACGCTGCCCTCGACAACGTAGGCCACGCCGAGCTGCCGGGCGATGTCCGCGATGGGCGCATTTTTCCCTTTGAAGGAAAACGCCGACGTGCGCGCGGAGACTTTCAGACCGGGCACGCGCGCGAGCACATTCAGCAATTCCTCGCTGATGCCATCCGAAAAATACTCGTTGGCTTTGTCGCCCGAGAGATTCTCGAACGCCAGCACCGCGACGGATTTTTGATCGGGCTTGGTCGCCGCATCCGCGGCCTTCGAGGTCGGATCCGCAGTCGGACACAACTTCGGATCCGCCGCGGCGCGCGCGAGCAGCGCCTCGAAGTCCGGACGCCCGCGCAGCGGCTTGAACCACAGGTCGTATTTGAGCTGGGCCCAACGAGTCCGAATCCCCGTTCCCGCCAGCTCCACCTCGAGAACCCGCACCGCGTCGTCGTTCCGGCCGAGCAGCACATGCTCGTAGGCCATCGGACCGATGAAATAATTCGGATCGACGTCGCTGCCCGCAATCGCCCGCGACAACTTAAGGAGTTCCTCGCCCTCGTCGCGCTGGCCGAGCAGCACTTGCAGCACGCCCTTCCAGTGCAGATCGACAGCGGACTTGGGTGCGGCGCGCAGGTGTTCCTCCACCGCCTTGAGCGCCGCTTGAAAATGCAGGCGGGCCAGGGCGAGATTTTTGAGTTCACGCTGCGCCAAGCCGGCGAGGAGCCCGGTCGGCCCGTCCCACTGATTCGACTTGAGCCATTCGCGCGGCGTGTCGCGCAGGATTCGCGCGGCCGCGGCGTAGTCCTCGGCGGCAAACTCGAGCTCCACGGCGGAATACGTGCCCCAATCCTCCTGCAGGACGCTCGCGGGGACGCGCGCCATCACGGCCCGCGCCCGCGCCGGATCGCCGTGCCACCAGAGCGCGGCCTGTTCCTTGAGAAAAAGAGCGGCCCAGAACGGCTGGACCGCGATCGATCGATCGGCCGCCGCTTCCGCGGCCCGCCAGTCGTCGAAAACGGTTCCCAGCCATCCGAGTTCGTTCAATGCCAGCGCCGCGAACGCCGGATTTTTCGCCAGCCGTTCCATGCTCGCTTCGGCCTCCGCCCGCTTGCCCGTGTTACGTTGCAGGATCGACCGCGTAAGCAAGGCACGCGGCTCGTCGGGACGCTCCCGGAGCAACTCTTGCAACATCGTGTCAGCCTGCGCCGCGAACGCCGACACGCCGTTGGCGCCACCACCGCGCACGAGGAAAACCGCCTGCGCCAGCCGTCCCTCGAACGAACGTGCGTCGATGTTCAGCGCACGAGCCGCCTTCGAA
Source organism: Opitutaceae bacterium (assembly GCA_031379235.1). Taxonomy (GTDB): domain Bacteria; phylum Verrucomicrobiota; class Verrucomicrobiia; order Opitutales; family Opitutaceae; genus ER46. Next base: position 1,378 of record JANNEY010000603.1, read on the forward strand.
CGCGCGCCCTCGCCGCGCTCGGACGGCGCAACGAAAGCGTGATAAATCATCCACGAGTCCACCTGCGACCAAGCGGCCCACGCGTCCGCATTCTGCGGATCAAGCGTCGTCGCCTTCCGGCCGAGATCGTCGGCGAACTCGAGTTCCTGCCGGGCCAGTTCCGGCTTGTTCAGCTGCTCCCAGATTTTCGCGACCGTTTGTTTCGATTCAGAAGCGGGCACGGCCTTCGGCGCCGCGCGCTCCCACGGTTTCCAAATCACGAGCGCGATGCACGCCGCGACGCCGAGGATCTTGGCGATGAGCTTGGCTCGGGATGGCTTCGAAGGTAGGGACGTCTCTCCGAGACGTCCGGGTTTTTCATCTGAACCAACCGACGGA
>JANNEY010000624.1:0-11599 GCA_031379235.1 Opitutaceae bacterium
GCGGTGAGGCCGAGCGCCCAGTAGGGCATGTCCATGATGTGGCAGCCCATGTCACCGAGCGCACCGGCGCCGAAATCCCAATAGCCCCGCCAGTTGAACGGCGCGATCACCGGGCTGTAGTCGTGAAACGGCGCGGGCCCGATCCACTGGTTCCAGTCGAGGGCCTTCGGCACCGGCTCGGCCTTGGGCCACTCTTTCATGCCCTGCGGCCAGATGGGACGATTGGTCCACGCGTGGACTTCGGTGACGCGGCCGAGCACACCGGCGCGGATGAGTTCGACGGCGCGACGGATCGGCTCGCCGGCGTGGGCTTGGTTGCCCATCTGCGTTTGCACTTTGGTTTGCACCGCGATTTCGGCGAGGCGCCGCGCTTCCCAGATCGAATGCGAAATCGGTTTCTGGCAGTAAACGTGTTTGCCCTTCCGCATCGCGAGCGTCGACGCGTGGAAGTGGTGGTGGTCGGGCGTCGAGACCGTGACGGCATCGATGCCGCTCATCGTGGCGATCATCTCGCGATAGTCGGTGAAGAGTTTCGCGGCCGGGAAGCGATCGAGCATGGTGTCGCCGGCCTTCGCCTTCTTCTTCCGGCTCAGCTCGGGATTGCGCGGGTTGGCGACATCACAGAGCGCCACGATTTCAGCGCCGGCCTCGGCCGTCGCCATAATGTCGACGAAGCCCTTGCCGTTGACGCCGATGGCACCGACTTGGATGCGGCCGTTGGCGCCGCGGGCCGACGCGGGGAGAATGTGGAAGCCGAGCGTGGCAACGGCGGAAGCGCGGAGGAAATCGCGGCGGGTGGGCGGGGAATATTTCATGGAGAGGGAAAGTGGGTAATAGATTCAGCGCATGGGACCGCACAGGGCAATCCGTGTTTGGCGCGCGGGCGCTCGAAGGGCGCGCCCCTACGAAAAACGTCTGGCTGCGCGCTCACCGGGATGAGCCGGTTGCCCACGCCGATGTTGCGCACGTTCACCTGCGCGCTCCACCGGATCTTTTCGCTCAGCTTGCGGCTGCAACCGATCCAGGGATCGACATCGGATTCGGTCGGACCGCGGAAGGGGCGTTTGACGCCAGCCACGGCCGGACCTGCCAACGACGGCAGGTCGTGGTGCGGGGGTGGGACTTGTGGGGGTCAGGGCAAAAGCGATTTGGGCCTAGGATCGGTGGAGGAAAAATCGGGCCGATGATGACGCCATGAGTCGGCGAGCGCCACGCTGCGAGTCGGGGTCGGATTGCCTCCGCCCTACGTAGCAGGTGGCGCTTTTTTCATGGGGGCAAAGAATTCATCTCCTTAAGAAGTGCCTCCGGGCAACTCATATACCTCCACGAGCCCAACGCCGGTGGTTCCGCCGACCCCGGCCACCTGCACCGTGTAGTTGCCGGGCTGGAGCGTGGTCAAGAGCGCGGCGTCCTTGGACGACACGGCCAAGCCAAAAGCGCCCGCTGCCGTGAACGCTGCACTGAGCGCGGGGGTGCCGCCCCAGTTGTCATTCGCGCCGATGCTTTTCGCGGTGCCATCGAACAACTCAAGCCGCGGGTCGACGATTGTCGCGCCCACGCCCAGCGCTACCAGTCCCGGCCCGACTGCGCGGATGAGCACCGTTTTGCTGCCGGTGCCGCCAATCACGAAGCCGACCGTCACGCCGGCACCAATCGGCTTGAGGACGGAGAGATTTACGAGCCGCGGCGTGGCCGCGGCATAGCTCGCACTTGGCGTGGCATCGTAGACTTCGGCGATCACGGCACCGGTGCCGGCCCCAGCGGCAGAAATTTTCACCGAGTTGTCGCGCGTCGTGACGGACACCTCTGCGGCGGCATCGTTGGACCTTGGGCCTGAAAACGCGAAGGCACCCACTCCGGCCATCGCATTCGAGAGCGTCACCGCCCCACCCCAGTTGTCGTTTTCGCCGGTTTTGATCGTCCCGGCGAAGAGCTCGAGCTTGGGATCGTCCAAAGTGCCGGGCACGCCCAGCGCCGCGAGCGAGGGGCCGGCCGCACGAATCACCAGCGGTTTCGCGCCGCTCGTGTTGGTGCCGCCGACGACGTAGCCCAGCGTGAATGTGTCTCCCGGCGTGGCGATAGCGGTCAAGACGGAGAGATTGACCAGGCGGGAGTTGGCCACGGCGAGGGCAGCGGCGGCGCTGGTCACCGAACCGGCGGCGTTGGTCACAACGACCGAGTAGTTGCCGACATCGGCGGTCTGAAATGCGGGCAGGGTCAACCCAGCGGTCGTGGCACCCGGGAGCGGGCGTCCGTCTTTTAGCCACTGATACGACAGCGGGGCGGTGCCGGCGGCCAAAACCGAAACCGAAGCCCGCTGGCCCACCGCTGCGGCGGTGGCGACGGGTGGGAAAATAACCAAGGGCGCCGACACGAAATCGGCCGAGGGCACGTAGTAGAGCGAGTTGTCGCTTTGAAGATCGTCGAACTCGTTCAGCTGGGTCGTGGGTGCAGCGACGCTGATTGCCACGGGGCCGAGCGGGGTCCGCCCGCCCATCCAGTAGGGTTCGACGGCAAATCGCGCCGCGGGGACGAGTCCGCCCGGATCAAGAATGCCGAGCGTCACGACATATTGACCGGCGGCCAATCCGGTCGGCAGCGGAAACGAGCGGGTGATGGCAATCGGGTCGCCGGGCAGCCACGTGCGCAGGTCCTGTCCTTCCCAGACGCCGCGCCAGACGATTTTCCGCGTGCGTGCGTCGGCGAGGGCGACTTCGAGCGGCCACGGGTAATGGAAGGCCGAGGAGCCGGTGTTGCTGATGTTGAGGCTCACCGACAGCGAGCCGCCGGGTGCAACGACCGCGGTGTGGGTGGCCTCGTTGATCACGAAGCGGTAGCCGAGCGCGTTCTGGATCTGGCTGGCCTTGTCCCATAGATCCGCATCCGCGCGATCGATTTGATCGAGGACGGCCAGATGGTTCCAATGCAGCCGGCGGGCGAGATCGACGAGGCGGGACGCTTGCTTGCGCACCACGGCTTGCAACCCCGCCGTATTAAACGAGGGCTCACCGAGAAAGGTAGGGTCGATTTCACCGCCGCGGGGCGACGTTTTCCACGCGTCGAGGTGGAGGGGGCCTTCGAGGTCTTGGGTCATTAGCGTCGTGTCGTTGCCGGATCCGCCGCGGGTGGCTCCGAACACATCCCAGTAGACCCCGATGTCGTATTTCGTGAGATCGCGCGGATACCGGCGCATGAGCTTTTTGTTCGGAAAGGCGTTTCGGAAAGCGTCACCGAACTCCGCGTCCATGCCGGCCGGGAGCTGCGAGAAACTCGGAGTATGCTGCTCTCCCCAGTAGCCAATGAGGCCGGTCTCGATAAAGGCGATGCGTGGATCGTTGTCCCAAGCTTCGCCGAGGCGGGCGATGAGGCGGGTCATGCGGGAGCGGAACGCGGCGCTGGAATAGTCGTCCGCCGTCAAATCCACGGGCCAGTATTTCCCCCGGTCGGGCCAGATCAGATACACGCGCGGGATAATCTTAACATTGTAGGTGGGGAGGTCGCCGATGAGGCGGTCCGTGACGGCGCGAATTTTGTCCACGGTGTCAGCCGCGCTGTTCTCGATCAGGTTCCACTCGATGTATTGGCGACCGAGCGAGGCAAACGGATGGGATTTGGCCGAGTTGAGGCCGGGCCTCATGCCGCCGAGGGGATTGCGAAAGGCGGGGAGATAGGGCGGTGGCCGAATCGTTACGGTGTTGTTCGCGATGGTGAGCGCTGGGGGCGGCGGCAGCGGATCCGCGACGGTGGCCGCCAGGCGGAAGGTCAGGCGACCGCTGGCCTGATTCGCGTCGGTGATCAGCGCGTCGAAGAGGAAACTGCCGGTAGCGGTGAGCTTGCCGGAAAGATGGCCGTCCGGGTCCAACTGGAGTCCCGGAGGGAGGGCCAACGTGCCCGCGCGCCACGTGTAGGGCGGGCGTCCGCCGAGGGCGGCGAGAGTGATGGCAAAGGTTCGGCCGACCCTGGCCGGAGGCAGCGCAGCTCGGGCGAGCCTGAACGACGGAGTGTTGCCCTCGGCATCTTCGGCGAGCAGCACGAAGCCAGTGGCCACATCGACCAACTGGATCTCGTCGATCGCGATCGCGCCGCGACCGACGATATTCCAGCGGAGTTGATAGTCGTCGAAATTACCGAGGGTGTTGGTGAGTTCGGCGACGCCCGTGGTCCCGACCGGCCCGCTGATATTTTGCGACGGTAAGAAGTTTCCGACGGCTCCGGCTTTGGGCGAGAAGAAGAGCACTTCGAATCCGCGATCCGGCTGCGTGAGAATTTTGTAACGAAACGTGACGCGATAGGATCGGCCCGGCGCGAGTGGGAAAAGCGTGGCGTCAGTTCGCAGGTAAACCTGATTCGACGAATTGCCGGTGTAGGTTCCCTTGATCGATCTCTTGCCTGAGATCACTTCATCTGGATTCTCCGTTTGCTCGCCAATGGTCTCCAAGACCAAGCCCCGCACGAGCGGGACGGTCGCGCCGTGAGCCAGCGACGCGAGCAGGAGGCCGGCTGCGAGCAGGAGCAGCCGCCCCGGGCGCACGATGGGAGATGATGCGCCAAGCATTTTCATAGCCCAGCCCGCGCAGTGGCGATGTCGCGTTTGACGGCCGGCGTGAGCGCGGCCCAGGAGAAAGGCTCTCGGGAGCTGGCCAGCACCGGCAGCGCGTTAAACTTCCCGCCCAGTTCGGCTAATCGCTCCCAGTGAACCAAGGCCCGCTCCAAAGCGGCCACCGCGAGCTGCTGTTGCTGCGGGTCCTTTTTCGCCCGGGCGGTCGCGAGGGCCACGCCCGCGCGCAGCTTCTCGGCGAAGTAGCGGCCGAAGGCGCCCCACGCTTCGATGTCGGTGATTTCGCATTCCAGCGTGGGCGACGGTTTCGCTTTGCGGCGAATGGCCGCCACGCGTTGCGCCGCGTCGGCCGCATCGCGGTCGAGCTGCGCCGCCAGCATGAGTGGCGACAGGACGCCCGGCGCGACGACGCCGTTGGCCTTCACGAAATCGGCGATGCTCACGTAGCGCTTGGTATCGAGCACGGGACGTTTGATGAAGGCGTCGATATCGAAAAACGTCCGTCCGCCATCGTCCTTGTCGATCCAAGATGAAAACGTTTCGGTCTGGATCGAGCCGTCCCACGTGCCGCGATAGAATGACGCGAAGTGCAGGGGCACCTGGCTGGCGAGTTTCCACCCCTGCAGCAGATCGTCACCCAAGCCGGCACCGAAGCGATTCTCCAGCAATCCGGCAAAGACGCGGTCCGGAGTGCTCTTGTCGTAGAGCAGGCGGCCCCACACCGCGTAGAACAGCCACTGCCGCTCGAACGCGAAACGCCAGTTTTTGTGGGGCCCGGGGGCAGAGATGTAGTCGAGCGCGGGGATGTAGCATTCCGAGCCGATGATCGCTCCGCCGACGTAGTCATTCTGCTGGTTCGCCACGAAGGCGCGCACGAAGTCCGGCTGGCCCCAGCGCAGCACGAAGATGTCTTCATTGCGCATGGTCCACACCACCTTGTGGCGCGTCGGCGCCGGGTTCCAATAAGCGTCCGAAAGCGTGCCGCCGTGAACCATGAAGAGGTCGGGCGACGAGTGGGCGTGCGACCAGTTGTGTTTGAACTCCACATACACCGGTCCGACGACGTTGGCGGGGAGTTTCTCGATCTGAGTGCGCGTGAGCCGATCGTTCTCCTCGCTCGTCGTGCCGCCTGATCCGGTATTCGCCGAGAGCGGCGCACGGTAAATGAACTTGGTGGTTCGTTTCGCGTCGGCCATGCCGGCGAAGAAAGTGCGGTCGAGCCAGCCGCGGCGTTGCTCGGGGTTCATGCCGCCCATTTGTTCGCCCAGCGTGATGCCCAACCCCGTAAGATCGGGATATTCGTTGAGGACCTGCGTGACGGTTTCCCGCGTATAGCGGACCACGATCTCGCTGTTCTCGGCCTCGCCCCCGATGTGCCGGCCGCCATCGCTCCAGCGGGCGACGTTGTGAGCCCGGGAGAACTCCGGAGAGACAAAAATATTCCAATTGAGCAGGTAGGTCTCGATGCCCCGCTCCTTGGCCAGGGCAAAGAGACCGCGCCAGAGCTTCTGCCACTCGGCCAGTTCGGCATCCGACAACCGGCTCGCCTCGGGAAAGTTCGTCGGGCGCACCATGTAGTGGAAGGGGTGCTGGCTCCACAACGTGAGCACGTTGAACCGATTCTCCACCATCATATCGAGAAACGCTTCCCAATACTTGAGATCGCGGCACGTGGCATCGTGCTGTTCGATGACCGGGCTCGTGCGATAGGCGGCGTAGGGGAGATTGAACTTAATGGCGCGAAAACCGAACTGCGCCTTCGCCGTGCGGTCTTCGAGCTTGTTCCAAGGCGTGCCCAGGCGGATTTGCTCCGCCACATCGAGCAGGCCATACATCGCGCCTCGCTCGTCACCGCCGATGATTGTCCGACCCGTGCCTTGCCGGGTCTGACGGAAGCCCTCGGGTCCGATGCCGGCCGCCGTCCCCGGAGCGAAGGTGACGCTCAGATTCGGAATCTGATTCGGTGCTGGATTCGTGACGCGTTTGAGCGTGTCGCCGCGTTGTTTAAGCGCCGCCTCCAGTTTGCCCTGCGCGAAACGCATCAGCGGCGAATCGGGCGCGGTGACCGTGACTTCGGCGGCGGGGAGCGAAGCGCTGCCCAGAAGCAGCGCTGCGGCTAGAGCTCTGAAACAGAAGCTGAGGGTTTTCATGGTTTACAGGATGACTTTTGCTACTTGGCGAATCCCGCCTCGGTGGCGGAGCGTTTAAGCGCGGCTTCGTCGATGGTGCCGGGTTTCCAGTTGTGCGCGATCTGCACGTCGGCGGCGACGTCCTCGGTTTGCTTGGGGAGGTCCACCAAGCCGGCGCGGTTGTAGAGGACGGGTTGGACGTATTGGCGCGTGTAGGCGGCGGTGTAATTCTTCCAGTGACTCAACGCCGCTTCAAGGTGCTGCACGGCGGAGGCCTGTTGTTTCACGTCACCGGTCTTGTCGAATAGTGCGAGGTCGCAGGCGCCGTGGATTTTCGCCGCGTAGTAGCGGCCGAGGTGCGCCATCGCTTCGATGTCGCTCAGCGTCGCGGTGTATTCCAGGGCGTTGGCGACCGGCGTGACGGTGGCGCGCTGCAGTTCCGGCAGCGCCTTGAGCGCTTGCGTGGCGTTGTTTTCCAGTGTCACGGCGATTTCCAATGGAGTGACGCCGGCCGGCTTCTGCTTCGCGAGCTGCGCGGTGCGCCACTCGATGATGTTGAGCACACCGGCACCGGGCATCGTGCCGCCTTCGACAAAGTCGCGCACGGTGTAGAAGCCGCCGCGCTTCCGGCAAGCTTCGGGGAACCACTTGATGTCAATGTCGCCCCAGAAAAAACGCGTGATGTATGGAAACGTGTTTGAGGCATTCGCCCACGCGGCGGTGAGCTTGGTCACGTTGGCACCGGGGAAGCGCGCGGCGGTGAGGCGCTCGAACGTGGCGGCGGGCAGGTCGGGTTCGTAAGCGAGGCGACCCCACAGGGCGAAGGACAGCCATTGCTTCTGCATGACGGTTGGGCGCGGGCCGGCGGGATTCTTGGTGATGAAATCGCGCCCCCAGTGATAACCGTCGGGACCCATGTAGAAACCGGCGATCTTGTCGGGACCGGGAATCGCCTTAATGAAGGCGCGGGCATAGTCGACGTCGGCCCAGCGGAAACTGTGGATGTCGTCGTTGCGAATGGTGAGCCAGCTGCGGAGTTTTGGACTGAGCAAAGGTAACAGCGGCTTGATCATACTCGGGTTGGGCACCGAATACATGTGCGCGATCGCGTATTTGAAACTGAGGTCGAGCGGAACCGGGAGTTCTTTGAACTCGGTCTGAATCTCGCTCAGGCCGGTCATGTGAAAGCGATGGATGAGGCGGAATTTCCGGTCGGGAGTATCTTTCAGTCCGTCGCGAATACCCTCTCCGTAAGTATTCCAGAGCCACTGCTCCTTGGACATCTGCTTGAAGTCCTTTTCCGGCATGCCCTCACCGGCGGTGATGCCCATGCCGGCCAACAGGGGGTAGGTCTTGATCGTCTCACGCACGCTGGCGCGAAAATATTCAATCGAGCGGGGCGCGGTCCTCTCCTCGGTAATCCCGTCTTTGCCAACCGCCGCACCGAGAAATACATTCCACGTGAACCAGTAGACCGAGATGCCGCGATCGTGCGCCAGTTGCATGACGTCGCGCCAGAACTGGATTTTTTCGTCGATGGTCATCTTCTTGACGACGATGCGATCCTTCCGATTCGCCTCGGTGGTCTGAACGTCCTCCAGCGCGACATGAGGGAACTCCGGCACCTTCACGATGCTGGGGAACGGATTGAGGCTCCACCACGAGATGAGGTTGTAGCGGTGGCGGGCCATGTCGTTGAGGGTCTCGAGCCAGAAGTCGCGGCTCCACATTTCCACCACGTTGAGCCGCTCGGAGTCGGGCCACTCACCCTTGTTGTAGGTGGGCGTGCGCACGTCGAGTGGGAGGTTGAACTTGATCCCGCGCTGCGCGATGTGCGGGGTGTGGTCGGAGTCCTTGAGCGCGTCGAGCGTGCCGGTGCGGATCGCCTCCGCGACATCCAGGCCGCCATACATCACGCCGCTGGCGTCAGCGCCACGCACGGTGATGGTGCGGCGACCCTGCGAATTCTGCACACGGATGCTGTAGCTCTGAGCCGTGGCGCTGGCAGCAGGCGCTCCCACGGTGAGTGTAATGCGGATGGCGTCAGCCGGTGCGTTGGCGCCGGTGTTGACCACCGTCAGGCCGCGGGCGGCGGCTTCGCGGCGGATTTCCTCGACGGCAAATTTCCCCGGTCCCGCGGCGACGGGATCGAGCGTGAGCGTGAGGGCTGGTGCAGCGAAGACCGAAGCCGCGCAGAGGAGCGCGCAGGCGAGTTGAGCGAAGAACGTTTTCATGGATTGGAAAGGTGCGGCAGAAATCGGTGCGGTCGTTGGCGTGGATGAAGAACTGAATCGCGGTATCATCGTTTCGGCTTCGGTTGGGAAGTCACCTCGACCTCAGAAATCCGATAGTAACCATCCGCGTCGCGGCGGGTCGCCTGCAGGGCCCATTCTACCGGGCGCTCCTTCCCCGTGGAGGAATCAAAGAGTCCCAGGGCTACCGTGTAGCGGCCGGGTTTGAGATCCACCGGCAAGGTCAGCTGGTTTTGCACGACGATGGGCGCGCCGGGCAGCCAAGACTTGTCGGTTCGGCCAACAACGGCGACGTGGGACGCGCGATCGTTCGAGAGCCGCACGCGCAACTGGTAGGTTTGATACGGCGGGGCGACGCCGCGATTGTCGATCGTCAGTCGCAAAGGAGCAGCGGTCCCCGCAACCAACGTCGCCGGAAACTCGATGGACACGGGAAAGAGCCAATAACCGCAGCGGTTCAACAGCTCGCGCGTCAGCGCCGGATTGTCGCTCAGCCATTCCCGCGCATCGCCGTGGTAGCCAATATAGGTGGCGTGGAGGAGCTCGAGGGCACCGCGGAAGAAGTCAGGGCCGGTTTTCCCTTTGCCGAACTGAAAGGCGGGCGAATCGGGGCGCACCGCCCAGTTGCCGAGTTGCTTCACTTTTCCGTAGTGCTCCAGTTCGAACACCGTCGGGGTGAGCCGGTAGGCGGCAGCAAAATATTCCGGACTGCGCACCGTGAACTGGTCACTCGAGCGCGAGAAATAGCCGTTTACCATGATGCTATCGTCGCGATAGCTGATGCCGTTGGCCAAAATGTGACGGTGGAGAATCTCGCGCTCGGCGGGCTCGCTCAGCACGTAAACGTAGTCGTCGGAGATGACCAGCGGAGCGCGCTTGAAATACTTCAGGTGAAGATCGACGTGCAATTTCCGCACGGCGAGGGACAACACTTTATTGCTGCCGGACGAGGTATGCCCCTCGCCCCAATCGCCAATGCTGCCGATATCCACGTAACGGACCCACGGCTGCCGATCATATCGCGCGGCAAACGCCGCGAGAAACCGCTCCAGTTTTTCCAGAAAGATGGGATCGTCGAACAGTGGTTCCCATGGGCCGTCCGGTCCGACCACTTCACCGCGCCGGTAGTAGCCGCCCTTGGCTCCGGCTTCCATGACCCAGCGGGGGGTGGCGAACTGCTGTTCGACCCGGTCCGTGCTCGTTTCCTTGCAACTGATCCGAAAGGAAATTCCCAGGCCATGCGCGGTCCACTTTTCGATGATCCGGTCGATCACCGCCCAGTCGAACTGGCCTTCCTTGGGTTCGAGATACGACCACGCGAGCCGGAGGTAGACGTGATCCATGCCGGGGAATTCCAGGAGGTCGGCGTCACGGGCGATGAGATATTTGTTGGGGTTGTTATCCGGATAGTGGTGATACCAGCCCTTGTGTGGATTCACCAAGATGCGCACGGCGTCGTGCAGTGGCGTGAGGTCGTGTGAAACCAAGGGCGTCGTGGGTTCCGCCGCTGGCGTCTGAGCGACGATGCCAGATGAGGCCAGCGCGGCGAAGATCGCGGCGAGCAACAAAGCGGTTTGGGGTTTCATCGCGAGGTGGCTGGTGACTTGCTCCGGTTCTGCTGCCGCGCGCACGGCGCGGTCAATGGTGGCGTCAGAGGTTTCCTTTCCGGGCGATGGCGATGTCCGACTTGGGGCCGGAATCATCGAACCAGTCGAAGGTTTTCTGGCCGGCGATAAACAGCTTGTTGGTGTAGTGGGCATCGAGCTCCTTGGCGTAGTCGTGCCAGGCGGTGAGCGCTTTTTCGAGGTGGGCGACAGCCTCGGTCTGGTGCTTGACCTCGCCGGTTTTGCGGAAGAGTCCCACGGACACCGCGCCGCGGATTTTGGCGGCGTAGTATTGGCCGAGCCGCGCCTGGGTGCGGATGTCGCCGAGCGTTTCGCGGAGTTCGGCATTGCCGCCGTCCTTGATGGCCGCGGCGCCTTGCAGGGCTTCGTTCGCGAAGGCATCGAGTTGATCGGCGGAGGCGAGCGGGGTGATCCCGGCCGTCTTGCCTTCGACGACATATTCGTGGAGGCCGATGTGCTTCGTGCCGTCCATGCCGCCCCATCGTTTGTCGAGGAAGATGTCGACGGTGTGGAAACCCTGGATGCTCTTGTCGAGCAGGTTGCCTCGGCAGCCTTCCACCCACCACATGTAGTCCCACGGCACGTAGCGGGTTCGGTTCACCTGGGGAATGATCCGGGAGGCGGCTTGCCAGGTCTCGTAGAGCTTCGCGCTCTGCGTGGTTTTCAACCGGTCGGCAATGAGGCCTTTGAGCAATTGGGGAGAAGTCTCCGGATCGTAGCCCAGCCGGCCCCACAGCATGAAGGAATACCAGTGCTTCTCGTTTTCCAGTTGGCGGGGTGAACTGGGCGTCTTGCTGGCGCTCTCGCGGCCCCAGCAGAAGCGGTCCGAACCCAGCACATACCCGGCGGTTCGGCCATTGCCGGGGAAATTGAGGATCGTTTGTTTCACATATTCCGGATCACCCCAGCGCACGAGGAAGATGTCGTCGTTCCGGAGGTTCCACCAAGTCTTCATGGTGGCCGGAGTGGCGTCCAAGATGTCTTTCTTAACGAACGGAGGATTGGGCGCGGAGTAGAGGCGGGCCCGGGAGTATT
>JANNEY010000661.1:0-1790 GCA_031379235.1 Opitutaceae bacterium
CCGCTGCCGAGATCGAGCACGGTTTCGCCGGGCCTGACGTGGCGGGAGGGATCGCCGCAGCCGTAGTCTTTTTCAATGACTTCGGCGGGGATGATTTCCAAGTAGCGGCGGTCGTAGTCGACCGGGCAGCAAAGCGCGGCCTCGGGGGCTTTCGCCGCGGCGGCGTAGCGCTGTTTGACGGCGAGTTCGGCGGGCATGGGATTCTAGAGGAAGGCACGCAGCTCGTCCGCCGGCATCTCGCCGGCGAGCAGGTAGATTTTTCCGTCGCGCTGCCACGCGGCGGAGTGGACCGCGCCGAGCGCAAACGATGCCGGTGCCGCCCCCAGCGCGTGGCCGGGCAGCGCGCTCGCATCGACGACAAAGAGGTCCACATGCCGGCCGCCGAACTTGAGGCAGAGCATCGTCACCTGCCGGCCGCGCCACGCGATCACCTTGCAGGCGGAGATGCCTTGATCAGCGAGACCGAGAGGCAAAACGAAGTCGGAGTCGCCCTTGTGATTCGCGAGCCAAGCGCGGTAGCCAGCGGTGTCGAGACCCCACACATCCGCATGTCCGCCGAACTCCGGCTCCCATTTCATCATCGCCGTGCGAAACGCCTCAAACTCCCCGCCCTTGGCTATCCCACGCGGAGCGAGCAGCACCCCGGACACCAGCAGCACCGCAATCGCGGCGGCGGCGGCGAGCCAGACCGGACGGCGCCACCACGCGGCACGGCGGGCCGTCGTGCGGGCGAGCAGGAGCTGGGCCGCGAGGTCGGCGGGCACGGGGCGGCCCCGAATCTTGGCGGAAAACGCGCGATCGAGAGCTTGCTCATGGGCGAACCAACGTGCCAGCTCCGGGTCGAGACGCACCAGTGCCAGCGCCTCTTGAAATTGCGGGTCGTGGGCGTCCTCGCTGTTCGGGCGGTAGGCTCCTAGAATGAATTGGGCTTCGTCTCGGTTCATGGCATTCAGGCTTTAATCCGCTGTGGGGCCGGCAGCGGGATGACGTTGGACGTTTCGGCGCCGCCGGACCGCGCGGTCACGACGGTGCGCAGGATGGCTTTCGCGCGGGAGAGCCGCGACATGACCGTGCCGACGGGCACGTCGAGCAGTTCGGCGATCTCGCGATAGGAAAGGCTTTGGAGGTAGAACAGCATCAGCGGCGTGCGGTGGTGCTCATCGATTTCGTTCAGCGCCTCCATGACGGTGGCGCCGTCCATCTTATCGACCATGTCGCCCGTGAGGATGGGTAACTCCGGCTCGGCGACAGAAAACTCGATATGAGGGAAACGCTTCTCGTGGCGTTTCCAGCCGAGAAACACGCGGTAGAGGGTCGTGAAGAGCCAGGATTTCACTTTGGTGCGGTCGCGGAGTTGGCCGCTTTTTCCCAGCAGGCGGCAGTAGGATTCCTGCGTGAGGTCACGCGCATCGTCGGGATTGCGCGCCAGACTGAGCGCGAAGCGGTGCAGGTCTTCGTGATAGAGTGCCACAGCTTGTTCATAGTCCACGTCGTCCACAGGGGTAAGATGGCAGGCTGCGGGTTCTATTCCCTGCCGCGATGCGATTTTTCGTCCGAGTGGGTTTGCGCGGGCGATGGAATAAGCCGCGCGGTCGTCCGTCACATCGACGCAACTCCAACCCAGAACCAAATACAGTCATGAGAAAATCCTCCGCCCGTCTCTTCCTGCTTGCCGCGCTCCTCGGAGCGACGACTGCTGCGCCCGCGTTCGCGTCGGGCAGCTATTCCGGCCGTCCACCGCAGCCGCCGGCCAAACCCAGCGATGGCATGGCGATGAAAATGGATCGCGA